>DASZQT010000133.1:0-12476 GCA_035549515.1 Pseudolabrys sp.
CGGGGGAGGGCGCATGAACGCCATCGTGCGCTTCGGCCTCACGCCCAAGATGAAGCCGGTGTCGCCCAAGCGCGCCGCCGTGGTGGCCGGGCTCGACATCGGGACCAGCAAGATCGTCTGCATGATCGCCCGCCTGGTGCCGCAGGCGCCGCAGGATGTGCTGCGCCGGCGCTCGCATGGCGTGCGCATCTTGGGCTTCGCGCATACCAAGGCGAGCGGCATGAAGGCCGGCAGCGTGGTCGACCTGGTGCAGGCCGAGAAGATGGTGCGCACCGCCATCGACACCGCGGAGAACGCCGCCCATCTGCAATTGCAGTCGGTGGTGGTCGCGCTCTCGGGCGGCCGGCTCGGCAGCGAGCGCTTTATTGCCGACATCGAACTCTCGGGCGGCACGGTCGGCGATGGCGACATCGCGCGCGTGCTGGCGGCGGCCAGCCGTCATTCGGTGCGCGACGGGCGCGCCGTGCTGCATTCGCTGCCGATCGGCTATCGGCTCGACAATGCCACCGGCATTCGCGAGCCGCGCGGCATGCTGGGCTCGCGCTTCGGCGTTGACATGCACATGGTCACCGCCGAGGTCGCCACCGTGCGCAACCTGATGCTCACGGTCGAGCGCAGCCATCTCGCCATCGAGGCCATGGTGGCGGCGCCTTACGTGGCGGGGCTGGCGACGCTGGCCGACGACGAGGCCGATCTCGGCGCGGCCTGCATCGATCTCGGCGCCGGCACCACCAGCATGGCGGTATTTTCCGGCGGCCGTTTCATCCATGCCGACGGGTTCGCGCTCGGCAGTCATCACGTGACCATGGATCTGGCCCGCGGACTCAACACCGGCATTGCGGATGCTGAGCGAATCAAAGCGATTTATGGCAGTGTTTTGTCGGGTGGTTCGGACGAACGCGACATGATCACGGTACCTCCGGTTGGAGACGACGAGCGCGAGCCGCCGCAATTCGTTTCGCGCGCGAGCCTGACGCGGATCATCAAGCCGCGGGTGGAGGAGATTCTGGAAATGGTGCGCGACCGGCTGGCGGCCTCGCCGTTTGCGGCCGAGCCGCGCGGGCGCGTGGTGTTGACGGGCGGCGGCAGCCAACTGGCCGGCATCGCCGATCTCGCCGCGCGCATCCTGCGCCGGCCGGTGCGGATCGGGCGCCCGCTCGGCCTGTCGGGTCTGCCGGAGGTGGCCAAGAGTCCGGCCTTCGCGGTGGCGGCGGGGCTCCTGGTCTATCCGCAGGCGGCGCATCTGGAACATTTCGAACCGCGGCGAACGCGGCAATTGATGACGGGAAACGGCGGCTACATGGCACGGGTCGGACGATGGCTGCGCGAGAGCTTCTGACCTTCAAATCGAGGCAAACATGACAATCAACCTGAAGATCCCCGATATTCGCGAGATGAAGCCGCGCATCACCGTGTTCGGCGTCGGCGGCGCCGGCGGCAACGCCGTCAACAACATGATCACCGCCGGCCTTCACGGTGTTGATTTTGTTGTTGCCAACACCGACGCCCAGGCCCTCACGATGTCGAAGGCCGAGCGCATCATCCAGATGGGCGCTCAGGTGACCGAAGGTCTCGGCGCCGGTTCGCAGCCGGAGGTCGGCCGCGCCGCGGCGGAGGAGGTGATCGACGAGATCCGCGATCATCTCTCCGGCGCGCATATGGTGTTCGTCACCGCCGGCATGGGCGGCGGCACCGGCACCGGCGCCTCGCCCGTGATCGCCAAGGCCGCGCGCGAAGCCGGCATCCTCACCGTCGGTGTCGTCACCAAACCGTTCCACTTCGAGGGCCAGCGCCGCATGCGGCTCGCCGAGGCGGGGATTGCCGAGCTGCATAAAGTGGTCGACACGCTACTGATCATCCCGAACCAGAATCTGTTCCGGGTGGCCAACGAGAAGACCACCTTCGCGGACGCCTTCGCCATGGCCGACCAGGTGCTCTATTCGGGCGTCGCCTGCGTCACCGACCTGATGGTCAAGGAAGGCCTGATCAATCTCGACTTCGCCGACGTGCGCGCCGTGATGCGCGAAATGGGCAAGGCGATGATGGGCACCGGCGAAGCCTCCGGCGAGAAGCGGGCGCTCACCGCCGCCGAAGCCGCCATCTCGAATCCGCTGATCGACGACGCCTCGATGAAAGGCGCGCGCGGCCTGTTGATCTCGATCACCGGCGGCAAGGACCTCACGCTGTACGAAGTCGACGAGGCCGCCACCCGCATCCGCGAGGAAGTCGACCAGGACGCCAACATCATCGTCGGCGCCACCTTCGACGAGAGCCTCGACGGCATCATCCGCGTTTCGGTGGTGGCAACCGGCATCGACCAAGCCAATGCGCCGCGTCAGCAGGTGCCGGAAACCGCGCTCAAGGAACTGGCCGGCAAGCTGCGCAACGATCAGCGGCGGGTCGCCGATCGAATCGAACGCAGCGTGCCGGCGGTGCCGCCGGCGCCGGCGGCGCCGATTCCCTCGGCCGCGACGACTTACGCGGCGGCCTCGGTCGAATCGGCCGCGCATGCCGCCGTTGCCGCCGCCATCCTGCCGCAGCAGGGCGGCATGGATGAAGTTTCGATCAGGCCTATGCCGATCAAGCCGTCGCTGTTCGAGCCGGTGCCGGCCGAGCCTCAGGCCCCGCCTGCCGCCGAACCGCCGCCGGCGGCCTTCATCCCCCCGGCGCCGGAGCGGGCGGCGCGCCCGCGCATGCCGCGCCTGGAAGAACTGCCGCTGCCGGCACAGAACGAAATCCGCGCCCAGCGCGGCGAAGTTGCCGACAATCATCCCGAAAAACAACGCATGTCGCTGATGCAGCGCCTGGCTTCGGTCGGGCTCGGCCGCCGTGCCGAGGAAGCCGAGCCGCCGCCGGCGCCACGCACCGCGCGTCCCGTGCCGCAGTTCGAGCGGCCGCAGCGGACTTCGGCGCGCCAGCCGGAAGGCCGGCATCCGGAAGCAAGACCCGTCGATCCGGTGTCGGAATATGCCCGCCGGGCGGCGCCGCAGGGTCTCGACCCGCACGGGCGTCCGGCTCCTGTGCATAACCCGGCCGAGGACGATCAACTCGACATTCCGGCTTTCCTGCGCCGTCAGGCGAACTGATCGCAGGATTGCACGATCGAGGCCCCGTCCCAGCACAATGGGGCGGGGCCTTTTCACATTTTACGGTCGTCAATATTTTTCTAACCGTTTGAATTTAAGAAATATTTTCCACATCTTGGCGCGATCGGCGGGGCCTGGGCCGCCGTTGGGGCGCAAGGCGTGGCCGATTTCGCAAATACGGTAAGTCGCAACCGGCCGCCGATGCGCGGGCAAATGCGGCGAAAAAGGGTAACAGTCAGTAAAAAAGCGTGAGTTGGAGCAGAGCGTGCCTCAGCCTAACCTGCAGCCGTGTAAGGGACTTTCGCAGTCCATGGGGCTCCGCCGACCCGTTCGAGGGTCGATGTCACAAAAGGCGGAAGTGTGGCCCTGCGAGGGTAGGTATGGGGACCGTCCGGCTCGATCAGGGGCGGACGGGTAAAGGGCTCGATGAAGGGTGCTAAGCAAACGACGCTGCGCGAGCAAGTCGCCGTCTCGGGCGTCGGCGTGCATTCCGGTCAGCCTGTCACGTTGACGCTGCATCCGGGCGACGACGACAGTGGCATTGTGTTCCAGCGCGTGTCGGCCGACGGCTCGATCGAACGCGAAATCCGCGCCGACGTGCGCGCGGTCACCGCGACCGAATTCGCCACCGTTCTGGGTGATGCCAAGGGTCCGCTCTGCTCGACCGCCGAACATCTGCTTGCTGCGTTCCGCGGTCTCAACGTCGACAATGTGGTGGTGGAGATCGACGGGCCGGAAGTGCCGATCATGGACGGCAGCGCCGCCGCTTTCGTCGATGCGCTCGACCAGGCCGGTCTGACCGCGCGCGCGCTGCCGCGCCGTTACATCGAAGTGATCAAGCCGGTGCGCGTCAGCAAGGACCATGCCTTCGGCGAGTTGCGGCCTTACGAGCATGGTTTCCGCGTCGAGGCCGAAATCGAGTTCGATCATCCGCTGATCGGCAAACAGGCGCTCTCGATCGATATCGAGCCGAAGAGCTTCCGCCGGGAGATCGCGCGCGCGCGCACCTTCGGCTTCATGCGCGATGTCGCCAAATTGTGGAGCGCGGGCTACGCGCTCGGCGCCTCGTTCGACAATACGCTTGTGGTGAGCGAGGACCGTGTGCTCAACAGCGACGGCCTGCGTTATCCGGACGAGTTCGTGCGTCACAAGGTGCTCGACGCGGTGGGCGATCTGGCGCTGGCCGGACTGCCGCTTTTGGCCGCTTACAAGACCGTGCGCGGCGGCCATAAGCTCAACCATGCGGTGCTGTGCGCGCTGATGGCCGACCCGACCGCCTGGCGCGTGATCGAGGCGGGCGAGCCGCGCGGACGGGCCCGCGGTCAGGCGCAAAGCGTGGCCGGCTGGACCTCGCCGGCCTGAGTCCTAACAATTCTCGAACGATTTCAGGCCGTTGGTCTTTACCCCGCCGCCTTAATCCCGGCCGAATGTCGGCTTAATCGCTTGGCGTAGCCGGGGTTTTTTGGCTACATCTGCAGGGAATTGGCAGGCGCCGCCCGCGAATAGCGGGCCTGGGTAAGCTCTGTCGGGGAACGGGTCGAACGAGTCCATGAGCACGTCTGCATCGATGCCGAAGTATCGGCGGCGGTCGCCCGTTGTGCGCGCCATTGCGATTGCCATGTTGGCGATCAGCCTCGGCGCCTGCAGCAGCATCGGCGATTTCTTTTCGAAGAAGGACGAGACGCCGCCGGACGAGCCGGCCGACCGGCTCTACAACGAGGGCCTCTATTATCTGAACGCCCGCAGCAACGCGAAGGATGCGGCCAAGAAGTTCGAGGAAGTGGACCGCCAGCACCCCTATTCGGATTGGGCGCGCAAGTCGCTGCTGATGTCAGCTTTCTCCTATTATCAGGCCGGCGAATACGATGAATGCGTGTCCGCCGCCAAGCGCTACATCACGCTGCATCCCGGCAGCCCGGACGCGGCCTATGCGCAATTCCTGATCGCCTCGTCCTATTTCGACGAAATTCCCGACATCACCCGCGATCAGGCGCGCACCGCCAAGGCGCTCGCCGCGCTCGACGAGGTGGTGCGCAAATATCCGACCAGCGAATATGCCACCAGCGCCAAGCAGAAGATCGAAGTCGCGCGCGACAATCTCGCCGGCAAGGAAATGCAGATCGGGCGCTATTACCTCGAAAAGCGCGATTACACCGGCGCGATCAACCGCTTCAAGGTCGTGGTGACGCAGTATCAGACCACGCGCCATGTCGAGGAGGCGCTGGAGCGGCTGGTCGAGGCCTATATGGCGCTCGGCATCGTCGACGAGGCGCAGACCGCGGCCGCCGTGCTCGGGCACAATTTCCCCGACAGCGACTGGTACAAGCACGCCTATGCGCTGGTGAAGAACGGCGGGGTGGAGCCGCACGAGAACAAGGGTTCCTGGATCAGCCGGGCCTTCGCCAAGATCGGGCTGGGCTGAGGCCGGGCGCGTAAGCGCCGCAATTATCCTCCGTCATTCCGGGGCGGCCCGCAGGGCCGAACCCGGTATCCACAACCCGAAGCGCTGCGGCGTACGGATTCCGGGCCCGCTCGCTTTCGCTTGCGTCCCGGAATGAGGGTGGAGATTCACAGCGTCACGGCCGGCCTTGTGCGAGCCATCCACGTCATGAATGATGAGCACGAATCGGCAACAAGCCGATTGCCCGCCATCAAAGGCGGTGTCAGACGCATTACCGGAACGCCCGCGCCGCCATGCTCTCCCGACTTTCGATCCGCGACATCGTCCTGATCGACCGGCTGGATATCGATTTCGCCGACGGTCTCGCCGTGCTGACCGGCGAGACCGGCGCCGGCAAATCGATCCTGCTCGATTCATTCGCGTTGGCCTTGGGCGGCCGCGGCGACCAGTCGCTGGTGAGGCAGGGCGCCGAGCAGGGGCAGGTGACCGCCGTATTTGAAGTCGCGCGCAATCATCCGGCGCGCGCCCTGCTCAAAGCCAACGATATCCCGTCCGAGGACGACCTGATCCTGCGCCGCGTACAGTTCGGTGACGGGCGCACACGCGCCTTCGTCAACGACCAGCCCGTCAGCGTGCAGGTGCTCAAGCAGCTCGGCGCGAGCCTGGTGGAAATCCACGGCCAGCACGACGACCGCGCGCTGGTCGATGCCGGCACGCACCGCCTTCTGCTCGACGCCTTCGGCGGGTTGGACGGCGACGCTGTCAAGGTCGCAACGCTATGGGACGCGCGGCGCGAGGCCGAGACCGCGTGCGAGACGCATCGCGCCGAGGTCGAACGCGCCAAGCGCGAGGGCGACTGGCTGCGCCACGCGGTCGACGAACTCGGCAAGCTCAGTCCGCAGGCCGGCGAGGAGACCACGCTCGCCGACCGGCGCGCCTTGATGATGCAGTCGGAGAAAGTGGCCGAGGATCTGCGCGAGGCGCACGAGGTCATCGCCGGCGCCAATTCGAGCGTGCCGGCTCTGGCCTCCGCGATCCGCCGGCTGGAGCGGCGCGCCGCGCAGGTGCCCACGCTGGTCGAACCGGCGGTGAAGTCGTTCGATGTGGCGCTCAATGCGCTGGAAGAAACGCGCGCGCATCTGGAAGCAGCACTTCGCGCCGCCGATTACGATCCGGCCGAGTTGGAGCGCATCGAGGAACGGTTGTTCGCGCTGCGCGCGGCGGGACGCAAATACAATGTGCCGGTCGATCAGCTCGCGGCGCTCGCCGAACAGTATCGCAACGACATCGCGCTGATCGATGCCGGCGAAGACAGGCTCAAGGCGCTGGAAGCGGCGCGCGTGCAGGCGGAAGCCGCTTATCGCAAGGCGGCCGAGGCGCTGTCGAAGGCGCGGCTTTCGGCGGGGACCGCGCTCGACAAGGCGGTGAATGGCGAACTCGCCCCGCTCAAGCTCGAGCGCGCGAAATTCTCGACCGAGATCGTGAGCGATGCCGCCGCGGCCGGGCCGAACGGCATCGACCGCGTCGAGTTCTGGGTGCAGACCAATCCGGGCACGCGGCCGGGGCCGTTGATGAAGGTGGCGTCGGGCGGCGAACTCGCGCGCTTCCTGCTCGCGCTGAAAGTCGTACTGGCCGATCGCGGCTCGGCGCCGACGCTGGTGTTCGACGAGATCGACACCGGCGTGGGGGGCGCGGTGGCGGAAGCCATCGGCATGCGGCTGGCGCGGCTGGCGCGCCGCGTGCAGGTGCTGGCGGTGACGCATGCGCCGCAGGTGGCGGCGCAGGCTTCCCGCCATTACGTCATCAGCAAGGACGCGCTCGACAAGGGCAAGCGCGTCGCCACGCGGGTGATGGAAGTCGCGGCCGAGAAGCGGCGCGAGGAAATCGCCCGCATGCTGGCCGGCGCCGAGATCACCAACGAGGCGCGCGCCGCCGCCGAGCGCCTGATCAAGGCGGCGGGGTAAGCCGTGATTTAGCGAAGCTGGAATCGGCCGTCATTGCGAGGAGCCCTGAAAGGGCGACGAAGCAATCCAGGGTCGAACACTTGGCTTCTGGATTGCTTCCCCCTCGCTTCGCTCGGGCTCGCAATGACGGATTAATATAGTCAGATCAGACTCTCGAAAGCCTCAGCGTTCCGGCAGTCCGGCGGCGACCATGAACCGCAGCGCGCGGTCGGTGGCGGCGCGGTAGACCGGACTGGTGTTCTTGAACGGCAGTGTGACGTTCAAGACCGTGGTGCCCGGACGCAACGCCAGGCCCTTGGCCATCGCGGCTTTTGCGTCTGTGGTCCGGCCGATCTGCTGATAGGCCGCCGCCAGCACCATATGGGTGCGGCCGCTGCCGACGGTGATCGCAAGCGAACGGTTGAGCCACGACACTGCTTCTTGCGGACGATCCAGCATCAGGCACGCAATGCCGGCGCCAAGCAGCCAGGTCCAGCGCGAGACGGCCGGCGTGTCGTAACGGTCCGCTTGCTCGAAGCTCTCGAGCGCGTCGTCGAACCGCCCCAGTTGAAGCTGCGCCAAGCCGATATGGTAGAGCGCGGTGCCGTCCCAGGGGTCGAAGCTCAGCGTGCGCGCGCAGGCGACGAGGCCGTCGACGAATTGGTTGGTCGCCACCAGCAAGCGGCAATAGGCGTCCAGTACCGGAAGCGAATTGGGCCGCGCGCGTAATGCGCTTTCGAGCAGGCTCCTGGCGCTGTCTTCCGCCGCGAAGCGTTGTTCGCGCCCATACCAGACCAGTTGGATGCCGCGCAGCTTGAGCGCGGCAAGCGCCACCGCCACGTCGGTGTTGGCGGGGCGCTCGGCGAGCGCCTTCTCCAATATCGTCTGCGCCTCGCCGAAGCGCTCGCGCGTCGTCCGGTTGATCGAGGCGATGGCTTGTTCCACCGCGGCCTTGCCGGCGCTGTCCGCCGATTCGGCCGGAGCGGCCGTGCGGTCGGAGGGGTTGAGCAGGGAGTTGATCTCTTTCGCGACCTGGTGGCCGAGGCCGGCGGCGAGCCGCGTGCGCTGGAGCAGGGGGTCGATGCCGTCGATGCCGACCGACACCGTCGGTATTGGCCGGACTTCGCCGGTCGACGTCACGATGAGGCGGGTCCGCAGCACCCAAGTGTCGCGATTTCTCTCCAATCCGCTCTTGAGGATGAAGTCCGGCGTCTTCGCGCTCGCCGCGCGCGGGGAAGCGGCGATGACGCGGAGATTGTCGATCGTGGCGAGGCCGTCGGTGAGGCGCTCGGTGACGTTGGCCGCGATCGCCGCCATCTGTTCGTCGCCGCCGCTCACCTCGATCGGCGTCACGCTCAGTCTGGGCGGCGCGGGTTGGAAAAAATCGGGCGCGACGATCGGGGCGCCCATCGCCAATCCGACGACGCAGGCAATCGCTAAGGCGGCGAGCGCGGCCGGCCGGCTGAAACGGAACCAGGAGGGCGACGGTTCGGCCGATGGCGGGGGCTCGGGCGTCGGTTCGGGCGCCGGCTGCGCCGACGGCTTCGCGGCGGCGCGCTCCACCTCGGCCGCGACCTCGACATCGAACCGGTAGCCGCGGCCGGGAACGACCTTGATCATCGCGTGGCGGTCGTCGCCGAGCGCGTTCCTGACCTCGCGGATGCACTGGAACAGGCTGTCTTCGCCGACATGCACCTTCGGCCAGACGGCTTCGGTCAATTCCTGTTTGCTGAGCACGCGCCCGGCATTGGCCGCGAACAGCGTCAGCATGTCGAACGACTTGCGCCGCAGCTTGATCGGCGCGCCGTCGGGCCCGCGCAGCTCGGCGCGTTGGCGGTCGAGTTCAAAATTGGCGAACCGGAACACAGTCAGCGGCGCGTCCAACCGTCATCCCCCTGCAAACAGGCGACCTTGGCAAAATATCAGAAAAATTTCGGTGCGGCATCATTCACCGAACGCGGCACTTGCCGCAGAAGGGAAGGGAACTCAACCGCGAAGGAGAGCCAGATGAAGCCGATCAACCTGATTTTTGCCGTGGCGGGCCTTGCGCCGCTGTTTGCCGCCGGTCCGGTGTTCGCCCAGGCCATGAATGCCGACGATATGAAATGGATCAACCAGTGCATCAGCGATAACCGCGGCGAGGCCGGCGGTACGCCCGAGGTCGTGCGCGCCTACTGCATCTGCATGAACGAGAAGATGGATTCGAACGAGACCCGCTCGATTACCCAGTGGGAGAAGTCGCATCCGTCCGCCCGCAAGGACTGCGAGGCCAAATCGGGCTGGAAATAACCCGAACAACGCACCGGCCTGACGGCCAAAGGCGCCAGATAGCGCCGAAGGGTGCCAAAACGGCGTGCAGAGCGCAAAATTGGGGGGGAAAATGGCGGGCAGCGTGAGGCAGTCGTCTTGGCGCGCGGCGGCGGTCGCGGTGTTCTCCCTTCTCGCCTGCGCCGCCGTCCCGCAGGCCGGCCGGGCGCAGTCGGCGCCGACAACCGTCATGGCCTCGTCGCTCAACCCCAGCCAATACGGACAGTCCGTCACCTTCACGGCCCTCATCGCCGGCAACGGCAACGGCGCGCCGAGCGGGACCGTGCAGTTCATGAGCGGGCCGACCGCGCTGGGCGACGCGGTCACCGTCAATACGCTGGGCGCCGGCTACCCGATAGCCGGCGGCAGCCAGCACACCTGCGCAGTGACCGTCGCCGGCGGGGTCAAATGCTGGGGCTTCAACTACTATGGCGAACTCGGCAACGGCGCCAATGGTGGGACTTTCAACGCAAACCCGACGCCGCTCGACACCGGCCTCTCCCACGTCGTCGCGGTTGCCGCGGGCGCATACCATAGCTGCGCGCTGACCGCGACCGGCCGCGTCTCCTGCTGGGGCTATAATAACAACGGCCAACTCGGCAGCGACCCCAACGTCGTCGGAACAAGCCATTCGGCGCCGCTCGACACCGGTCTTACCGGCATCGCCGCGCTCGGCGCGGGCTATGCGCACACCTGCGCGGTGACCGCGGGCGGCGGCGTCAAATGCTGGGGCGGCAATACCTACGGCCAGCTCGGCGTCGATACCGGCGGGGAAAGTAGTTCGACCCCGCTCGATACCGGCCTCGCCGGCGTCGTCGCGCTGAGTGCGGGAACGAACCATAGCTGCGCGCTGACCGCGACCGGCGGTGTCACATGCTGGGGCTTTGGTGGCAATGGCCAAGTCGGTGACCTTTCCAACCTGACCGGCGTCGTCGCGATTGCCTCTGGCACCAACCATAACTGTGCGTTGACCGCGTCCGGCGGCGTCAAATGCTGGGGCTATAACGCCGCCGGCCAACTCGGCAACAATTCCACGACCAGCAGCAATACGCCGGTCGATGTGTCGGGTCTGACAAGCGGCGTGGTCGCGATCGCCGCGGGCGGCGACCACACTTGCGCGCTGACCGCGGCCGGTCGAGTTGCGTGCTGGGGTGCAAATGTCGACGGTCAGCTCGGCACCGATCCCAATGTCGCGTCGAGCAGTGCGACGCCGCTCGACACCGGTCTCTCCGGCATCGTCGCCATTGCCGCGGGTGTATCCCAAACCTGCGCGCTGACGGCGGCCGGGGCCGCCAAATGCTGGGGCCTCAACAATTTCGGCGAGCTCGGCAACGACCCCGGCGTCGTCGGGCAGGCCAGCTCGACGCCGGTCGACGTCAACGATTTCGGTGACGACGCCGCCCAACTCTTGGGTATTGCGCGGCTGTCGACCGCGGCGCTTGCAGCCGGTACCCACAGCGTCACCGCCGTTTACACGAGCGACGATCCCAACAGCCACGGCAACAACGTTGCCAGTCCGATCACCCAAAACGTCAATACGGCCGATCAGACCATTAGCTTCACGTCGACCGCGCCGTCGAGCCCGGCGGTGGGCGCGACCTATGCGCCTGCGGCGAACGCGAGTTCGGGGTTGACCGTGGTGCTTGGCGTGACGGGCGGCTGTTCGTTCGATGGCACTACCGTCACCTTCACCGCCGCCGGCGCTTGCACCGTCACCGCCGACCAGAGCGGCAGCGCAAACTACAACGCCGCGCCGCAGGCAACCCAATCGATCACGGTTGCCCAGACGACGCCGACGGTCGGCCTCGACGTCTCGCCCAACCCGTCGGCGGTCGGCCAGTCCGTCACCTTCACCGCCACCGTCGGCGGCGACGGCTACAATGCGGCGACCGGCAGCGTCACCTTCATGGACGGCAGCGCAATCCTTGGCAGCGGCACTTTGTCGGGCACCCATGCGAGCATCGCGACGGCGGCGCTCGCGGCCGGCAGCCATTCGATCACCGCGGTTTACGATGGCGACGGCAATTTCACGACATCGATGTCGGGGCCCGCTTCTCTCACGGTCAACAAGGGCGCGACGACGATGACGGCGAGCGCGTCGCCGCTCACGGTCAAGCCCGGCGCGGCGGTGACGCTGAAGGCGAAGCTGCGGGTGACGGCTCCGGCCACGGCGAGCCCCTCGGGCCAGGTGACGTTCAAGGACGGGAGCGTGACGCTCGGCGCTGCCACCATCGCGTCCGGCGGCGCTCAGCTCACCGCGACGTCAACAACGATCGGCACCCACATTGTCACCGCCAGCTATGCGGGAGACGCCAATCTCGTTGGCAGCACCGCCTCCGCCAGCTTCAAGGTGAGTGCGGCGGTGGGGCCGGAGACCCGCGTCAACACGACGACGGCCGGCTCGCAGCAATTGCCGGCGGTCGCCGCGCTCAAGAGCGGCTATGCGGCGGTCTGGGCCTCGAACGCGCAGGATGGGTCCAGCTTCGGCATCTATTTGCAGCGTTACAGCGCAGCGGGCGCCAAGCTCGGCAGCGAAACATTGGTCAATACCACGACGAAGGGCAGCCAGACCCAGCCCAGAATTGCAGGCCTCAAGAACGGCCGGTTCGTGGTGGTCTGGCAATCGGCCGGCGAGGACAAATCGGGCTTCGGCATCTATGGGCAAATGTTCACCGCTGCCGGTGTCAAAGTCGGCGCCGCGTTCAAGGTGAACACCACGACCGCGCAGGATCAGACCTT
>DASZQT010000134.1:0-6499 GCA_035549515.1 Pseudolabrys sp.
TGGATCGGGCTCGTATCGAGATAGGTTTTGACGAGCAACATGGCGGTCGGCTGGAATGATCGGCGACGAATCGATCCCTTGTATATTGCGCCCGGCTATTTCGTGCCATAGGCGCGGTCGCCGGCATCCCCAAGGCCGGGCACGATGAAGGCCTGTTCGTCGAGGCCCTCGTCGATCGCCGCGGTCCAGATATGGACATCGGGATGAATGCCGCGCATGCGTTCGATGCCCTCGGGCGCGCTCACCATGCACACCAGGCGAATATCCTTGGCGCCGCATTCCTTCAGCCGGTCGACCGCGGCCACCGCCGTGTTGGCGGTGGCGAGCACCGGCACCACCACGATCACCAGGCGCTCGGCGATGTCGGTCGGCGCCTTGAAAAAATATTCGACCGCCGCGAAGGTCTCCGGCTCGCGGTAAAGCCCGATATGCGCGACGCGCGCGACCGGAACCAGATCGAGCATGCCCTCGACAAAAGTCAGGCCCGCCCGCAACACCGGCGCGAACACCAGCTTCTTGCCGGACAGTTTCGGCGACCGCATGCGCTTGAGCGGCGTTTCGATCTCGGCCATTTCGAGCGGCAGATCGCGCGTCACTTCGTAGCACAGCAGCATGCCGATCTCGCTCAGCAATTCGCGGAACGATTTGGTCGACAGGTTCTTGTCGCGGAGCAGCGTCAGCTTGTGCTGCACGAGTGGGTGATCGGCGATGGTGACGCCTTCCATGATGCTCTCCTAAAAAACCGTGCCGTCGCTGATGACCTTGATCGGCGGGGTGCCGTCCTCGCGACGTTCGCGCGCCAGCAGGCGGCCGGTCGCCCAGGTGCCGCCTTCCAGCACTTTGGCGAGCGGCAGGCTTTCGCTGTCCATTTTCAGCTTGATGCGGACGAGGTCCGCCAAGCGGTCGAGCAGGGCGACGGTGAGCGCGCGCCATTCGACGACGAGTTCGGAGCCCGCTTCGTGCGCGCGCGCGGCCTCAGCGGGATCGCGCAGCGTCAAGACGCCGGCGTCGACGAACAGCCCGCCATTGCGGTATTCGGCCAGTCCGGTCAGGCCGTCGATGTCGGTCACATTATGGCCCGCGCGCTGCAGCGGCTCGATCAGCGAGTAGGAAAGCCATTGCGACAGCTTGTGAAGCGGCACGAGGCTGCTCGTCGCATCGTCGGTCGCGAGCGCCGGATGCTTCCAGCAATCGCCGAGCGGTACGCCGCCGAGCGAAAGCCGCGATGGCCAGATCGGTCCCAATTCGCGCAGCAAAACCGCCAATATATCAGGTGCTGCAATCGGCTCGTCCACCGCCCTGATCGCATCATAGAGCCCGCCGGGGCGCGCGCGGTCGTTGCGCCCGAACACGCGGGCATTGGCCGCCGCGAGTTCTCCGAGCGCGCGCAGCAAGGCCGCGCGTCCCTCAAGCCCGACCAGCGGATTGTCCGCTGTGACCTGGAAGCCTTCGGCCAATCGTTCGGCGGTCAATTGCGTCAGGACCGATGCGTCGGCGCGCAACGGGTCCTTGGAGTCGGCCGAAAACGCGCCGGCAGCAAACATGTCGAGGCTGGCCAGCGCCAGTCCTTCCGAGCGCCCGATCAGCTTGCCGGTGACGGCGTCCTTATAGCGCCATTGCGGACCGGCGCCGGCGTCGAGAAAAACGCTGACCATGGCCAGGTCGAATTCGGCGCGTGCGCGGGCCGCACGGTCCGGCCACTCGGCGCGCTTGGCCAATTCAGCGTAACGGTCGGCACCACCGACGACGAAGTGGCGCCAGCGCGAGTGGAACGGAATGTCGAGGGCAGGGTAGGCGGCGCGCGTCACCGCGAGTACGCGCTCGGCGGTCGCATCGAGCCGCGACAGATCGACTTTGAAATTCGGCAAGCGACCGTCGATGCCGAATGCCAGCATTCGATGCGCGCGGGTGCGAACCGCTTTGGCGGAAAGCAAAGAATACGCGGCTGCCGTTTCGGGCGTCATGGCCTGTTCGCTATCGCCCGCGATCAATATTTGTCGAGCGCGCGCCCGACCGTATCGGTCAGGTCCTGCGGCTTCGGCGCGGTCGGCGAGTAATAGCCGGCGGCCTTCTTGGCGGCGATCTCGACCTGCGCATCGGCCGGCACCAGCTCGTCGGGGATCGGTACGCGTTCGACGATCTCGATGCCTTGCCCGACCAGGGCCTCGTATTTCATGTCGCTCATCGACACGAAACGGTCGAGACGCCGCAAGCCCAGCCAGTGGATCACATCCGGCATCAATTGCTGGAAGCGCGCATCTTGCACACCGGCGACGCATTCGGTGCGCTCGAAATAGGCAGCGGCGGCGTCGCCACCTTCCTGCCGCTTGCGTGCATTGTAGACAAGAAACTTGGTCACCTCGCCGAGCGCGCGGCCTTCCTTGCGATTGTAGACGATGAGCCCGAGCCCGCCCTCCTGCGCGCCGCGCACGCATTCCTCGATGCCGTGGATGAGATAAGGACGGCAGGTGCAGATGTCGGAGCCGAACACGTCGGAGCCGTTGCATTCGTCATGCACGCGGCAGGTGATTTTGGTGGCGGAGTTGTTGAGCTTGCTGACATCGCCGAACAGGTAGACCGTGATGCCGCCGATTGGCGGCAGGAATACGCGCAGATCGGGTCGCGTGATCAGTTCTGGGAACATGCCGGCGGTCTGCTCGAACAATGCGCGCCGAAGGGCATTTTCCGTCGTGCTGAAGCGCTCGGCGATGCCGGGCAGATGCCACACCGGATCGATCGCGATCTTGGTGACGCCGATGCTGCCGTTCGCCCGCACCAGGTCGTTGTCGACCATGAGACGTCCGGCGCGCACGGCCTCCTGCATCTCTATCAGATCAAGCCGTGCCTTGGTGACGGCGATGGTCGGACGGATGTCGATACCTTCTTCAATTTCGCGCTTGAAGGCGTCGGCCGCGACATGGCCCCACGGATCGAGCGACACGATGCGTTTCGCCTCGCTCCACTGCGCGAAAGGACCGATGGCTTCGGCCGGGTGCGTATTGGTGAGGTCCGGGCGCCTGATCGGATCGAGCGCGCCTGACGACACTGCCAGCGCGCGATAGAGCGCATAGGAGCCGCCGTGACTTCCGATCACATTGCGGTCGGCCGGACGTGACACGGTGCCGATCACCGGCCCGCGTTCGCGCGCGGTGGCGGCGCCCCAATGAATTGGAAAGCGCGCTTTCTTTCCGGGTTCTGGATGCGAAGTAAGGCGGATATGGTCGAGGCGATTGTTCGTCATCTTAAAACCAGAGTTGGCATGGCCTGAATCCAAAAGGACAAAGCCCGCCATCGACGACGGGCTCGCACATTCGGGTTTTACTCGGTTTTAAAGGCCGCCTCGCTCCGTTCGCCGGATTGCTCGATCCGGTCGCGAGACGCTCCCTTAAAGGGAAAATATAGCGCCTTTCTCAAAACCTGCAACGGCGATCTTGCATGGCTGACGGCCGAGAGCGTCACGCGGGTCTGCCGAGAGCGGCCAGCCGCTTATTAATGTGTTCGGCAAAGACGGCGGTTGCCACCGGCAGGTTGCGTTCGCGCAATTGGCCGAACACCAGCTTGGCGCTCGGCAAGTCGCGATCGTCGATTTCGCGCGCGACCAGGCCGAGCTTGTTGCCGTCGGGCAGGGCGCCGATGCGGATCTGGAACGAGATGGCGCCGGCATGCATCACGAGGCCGCGCAGCAATTCGAATGAATTGGATTCGGCGGCGATGTTGAAGCGCAAGCCGGTGCGGGCCGCCACGTCTTCCAGCAATTGCCGGCCGCCGAGCGAGCGCTCCGGCAAAGCGACCGGATGCGCGGCGCAGTCGCGCAGCCGCACTTTCTGCTTCTTGGCCAGCGGATGGCTCTTCGACATCACCGCCACAAGCCGCTGCTCGAGCGTCATCAAGGGAAGGAAGTTCGGCAGATAGGGCGGGTGGAAAACCAGCACGAGATCGACCTCGAAGGCCGACAGCGCGATCATGGCATATTCGTGATCGACGACTTTGATATCGAAGTCCACCTTCGGATGGCTCCTGCGGAATTCGGCGATGGCGCGCGGCAGGAAATCGAGTGCCAGCGCCTGGCTGCAGGCGAGCCGCACGGTGCCGCGCCGCAAGCCTTTGAGGTCCTCGATCTGCGACTTCATGCGCTCGGCTTCGCCGTTCTGCTTGCGCAGATAATTGACGAAGATTTCGCCGGCGGCCGTGAGCCGCACCCCGCGCGGCTGCCGTTCGAGCAGCGGCGCGCCCAGTTCCGCCTCCAGGTCGGCGATACGGCGGTTAACCGCGGATGCGGTCACGTGAAGCTGTTCCGCGGCCTTGCGGATCGAGCGGGCGCGCGAGACGGCGTCGACATAGTCGAGGATTCTCAAGTGTTTCATCGGGAGTTGCGCCTTCGGCCGGTCGGCGGCCGGCCCCTCGTGAGTGATGCTTTTTCGGCACCACTCTAGCAAAAAATCGGCAGCAGATGGCAACGCTGGTTCCGGCTAGTCTTGCGGCATCGCACTTGCATGGAATCGCCGCATGGGTGGCGCCGAACCCGATCCATTCGACGTATCCGAAAAGTCCGGGCGACCCGAGCCAAGCCGGAACTCGAGAGTCGCTCACAGCCAGCACAGGTCCTGATAGGAGTCTTGCCATGACGTTTTCTCCCCGAACGCTTTTGATCGCGGCGACGGCCGCCATCGGGCTCGCCGCGCCGATGTTTGCCCCGGCACCGGCCGCGGCCGAGACCAAGCTGAAGATGGTGCTGAACTGGAAGTACCAGGGTCCGCAGGGCTGGTTCTTTCTGGCGCAGGACCGCGGCTATTTCAAAAAGGCCGGCATCGACATCACCATGGACCAGGGCAACGGCTCGGGTGCGCCAATTCCGCTGGTCGCGAACGGCACCTATGACGTCGGCTTCGGCGACATCAATGCGCTGATCCAGTTCGCCGCGCTCAAACCGGCGGAAGCGCCGATCGCCGTCTACGTGATGTACAACCAGCCGCCGTTCACGATTGCGGTGCGCGCCGACAGTGCGATCAAGACGCCGAAGGACCTCGAAGGCAAGAAACTCGGCGGCGCGGCCGGCGACGGCGCGCTCAAGCTGTTCCCCGCCTTCTGCAAGATCGCGAAGCTCGATTGCAGCAAGATCGAAGTCACCAACATGCAGCCGAACCTGCGCGAGCAGATGCTGATGAACAAGCAGGTCGACGGCGTGTTCGGCTACGTCAACACGATCCGCTTCTCCGCCAAGCTGATGGGCGTTGCCGACAAGGACATCCGCTACATCAACTATGGCGACTACGGGATGGACCTCTATTCCAACGCGATCATCGTCTCCAAGAAGCTCGCCGCCGAGAAGCCGGAAGTGATCAAGGGCCTGATCGAAGCGATCAATCACGGCCTGGAGGATTCGCTGAAGGATCCGGATGCCGCGATCGCCGCGGTGGTCAAGCGCGAGCCGCTCATCAAGCCGGCGGTCGAGAAGGAGCGGCTCGAAGCCACGCTGAGGAGCGAGATGAATTCGCCGGAAATCGCGAAAATCGGCCTCGGCAATGTCGACAAGGCGCGTCTGAAGAAGTCGATCGACATCCTGGTGCAGGCCAACAATCTGCCGCGCACCCCGACGGTGGACGAAATCTACACCGACAAGTTCATGCCGCCGGCGTCCGAATTACCGAAGAAGCTGTTCTGACCGCTTGGACGAACCAGCCGCTCTCCCCGCGCGGGAGAGCGGCGCTCGCTGCGACGAATTCTTTGGGTGCGACGATGGAATTGAAGCTCGAAGGCCGGGTGACGATGATCACCGGTCCGGCCAAGGGGATGGGTGCGGCGATCACCAAGGCTTTCGCCGCCGAGGGGGCGAGGCTCGCGCTCATCGGGCGCGACGTGAAGGCGATTGAGCCGGTCGCGGATGAGGTCAGGGAAAACGGCGGCGAAGCCATCGTTGTTGCCTGCGATCTGACCGATGCCAAGCAATGCGAAATTGCCGCTTTCAAAACCTTGGATGCTTATGGCGACCGCATCGATATTCTGGTGAATGTGGCCGGTGGCTCCGGCCCGGTCGGCAAGACCGGCGTCGAAACGACGCCGGAGGAGTTCGACGACATCGTCAAGCTCAACATGAACGGTTGCTTCCACACCATGCGCGGGGTGCTGCCGACCATGATCGCGCAGCGCTACGGCAAGATCGTCAATGTCGGCGGCACTTTCGGCATGCGCGGACGCGCCGGCCGCATGGCATATTCTGCCTCTAAGTGGGGGCTGCGCGGCATCACCAAGAGTTTTGCGCTCGAGGTCGGGCAATACAACATCAACGTCAATTGTGTCGCGCCCGGCATGGTGGACGGTCCGCGCTTCCGTGAAAAGGTCTGCGCTACCATGGCGAGGCAGCTCAACATCACGCTCGACGAGGCGATGGAGCGGCACGCGGCCGATTACGCGCTCAAGCGCGTCACCGTCGATGCCGACGTGGCCAATGCCTGCCTGTTCCTGGCGAGCGATGCCTCGCGCCAGATCACCGGCGTCGACC
>DASZQT010000135.1:0-29547 GCA_035549515.1 Pseudolabrys sp.
GTGGTGAGATCGCGCGGATCGAGCGGCTGACCGAACAAGCGCGCGGAACCCGAGCTGGGCGCCAAGAGACCGGTGATCATCTTCATCGTGGTGGTCTTGCCGCAGCCGTTGGAGCCGATGAAGCCGAAGATCTCGCCCTGATGAATGTGAAAGCTGACATCGTCGACCGCCACGAAGTCGCCGAAACGCATGGTCAGGTGCTCGGCTTCGATGGCGTCGCGGTCGTGGTCCTCGCGCCGGGGCGGGATGGCGACCGCGTGGTGCTGGCGCCGGCGCTCCTCCGGCAGCAGGGCGATGAAGGCCTCCTCCAGCGTGGGCGCGCTCGTGCGCGCGATGAGTTCGCCGACCGTGCCGGTCGCCAGCACGCGGCCGCCGTCCATCGCCACCAGCCAGTCGAAGCGCGCGGCCTCCTCCATATAGGCGGTGGCCACCACCACGCTCATGCCGGGCCGGGCGGCGCGGATGCGCTCGATCAGGTCCCAGAACTGGCGGCGCGACAGCGGGTCGATGCCGGTGGTCGGCTCGTCCAGGATCAGGAGATCGGGATCGTGCACCAGCGCGCAGCAGAGGCCGAGCTTCTGCTTCATGCCGCCCGACAATTTGCCGGCGGGTCGGTCGACGAAGGGCGCCAGGCCGGTGCTGCGCGTCAATTCCTCGATGCGGCGGCGCCGCTCGGCGCTGTCCTGGCCGAACAGGCTGGCGAAGAAATCGATGTTCTCGGCGACCGACAGCGTGGCATAGAGATTCTTGCCGAGGCCCTGCGGCATGAAGGCGATGCGCGGACACACGCGGCGACGATGCCGGCTGCTCGCCATATCGCCGCCCAGGACATCGAGCTGGCCCTGTTGCAGCGCGCGCGCACCGGCCATCAGCGACAACAGGCTCGACTTGCCGACGCCATCCGGCCCGATCAACGCGACCATGCGGCCGGCGGGGATGTCGAGCGTGACGCCATCGAGCGCCCGCATCTTGCCATAGGCCAGGCTGACATCGCGCAGGCGGGCGACCGCGCTCGCCTGGATCTCAGCGCTCATTGCAAGACCTTCGCCGGCAATTTGGCCGGCCACGGCACGCGCGGGTCGAGGCGCACATAGGCCACGCCCGGCAATCCGGTCTTCACGTAGCGGATGTATTTCTTCAGGAGTTCGGGCGCGATCCTGGCCTTGATGCGGAACACCAGCTTCTGGCGTTCCTCGGCGGTCTCCACCGTCTTGGGCGTGAACTGCGCGACATCGGCGACGTAAGTCGCGGTCGCGGGCACGACAATGTCGGGCGCGGCATCGAACACAATTCGCACTTCGCTGCCGATGCCGATGCGGCCGGCCGCCGCGGTCGGCAGGAAGAAGGTCATATAGACATCGCTCAAGTCGACGATGTTGAGCACCTTGCCGCCGGCGCCGAGCACCTCGCCCGGCTGCGCGACGCGGAACTGCACGCGCCCGTCGCGCGGCGCGCGCAGGATGCTGTCGTCGATGTCGGCCTGGATGCGGTCGATGGTGGCTTTGGCCGCCTCGACAGCGGCTTCGGCGGTGACCACCAGGGATTCGGCCGCGCTGATCGCCGAGTCGCTGGCCGCGACCTGTGCCTGCGCAGCCGCGACCGCCGCCTTTGCCCCTTCGAAACGGGCGCGGTCGTTGTCGAGCGTTTCGATCGCCGCGGTGCCGCGCTGCGCCAGTTCCTCGGAACGGTGGAAGCGCTTCTCCGCGGCATCGAGCTCGGCCTGGCGTTGCGCCACCACCGCAAGCGCGGCGTCCTTCTCGGCCTTGCGCTGCACCACCTGAGCGCGCGCGGTGTCGACGCCGATGCTCGCGCGCTTCAACTGCGCTTCGGCCTCGCGACGCTGCGCCTCGAGAACCTGGGTGTCCATGCGGACCAGCACTTGCCCGGCGGTGACGGTGTCGCCCTCGTCGACCAGGATGTCCTTCACGCGGCCCGGTATCTTGGTGGCGATGTCGATGTCGGTGGCTTCGAGGCGCCCATTGGCGCTGGCGATGCCCTCCGGCAGCGGCTGCGGTCGCAGCCACAGCCAGCCGAGCACGCCGCCGGCAATCACAACCACAACAATCGCGATCTTCGCGAAGCGTGCGCCGAAGGGAGCCATGTCCGATTGCACTTCGTGTTGGAGGCGGGGCCAATCCCGGCTCCGGGCCGGCCACTAAGGCCTTTTATCGCCTGTAAGCGCCTTGACCTATCTCAACGCCGCCCAAGGCGCGCCCATCCGCACGCGCGGAGCGGCGCGAGGTGGGCAATCGCGCAGCCGTTGGACGTCCCTGCATCACAATCGCGGGAACCCTTGTTGGGTGTGTCATGCGGGCGCGCTAAAGTGCCGCGCGCGAGGCTGCCGGGCACGACCGCCGACGTGGCGCCCGCAGGGGACGAGGGAGACGAATGCCCATGAAGCTCTATATGCACCCGGTGTCGATGACGACACGGCCGGTCCGCCTGTTTGCCGCCGACAACAATATCGCGCTCGAGGAAGAACTGATCGACATCATGGTCGGGGCGCATCTCGCGCCGCCCTATTCCGACATCAATCCGAACTCGCTGGTGCCGATGCTGGAAGATGGCGACTTTCGTCTCACCGAGAGCTCGGCCATTCTGAAATATCTCGCCGACAAGATCGGCTCGCCGGCCTATCCGAAGGACCTGAAGGCGCGCGCCAGGGTGAACGAGATGATGGATTGGATCAATACCAATTTCTACCGGGAGTGGGCCTACAATCTCTGCTATCCGCAGCTCTTCCCGCACCTGAAACGGCGCAGCGACGAGGCGCAGGCCGCCACGCTCGAATTCGGCCAGGCCAACGCCAAGCGCTGGCTGAAGCTGCTCAACGACTATTGGATCGGGCCGAACAAGACCTATCTGTGCGGGGATGAGATCACCATCGCCGATTATTTCGGCGCCTGCCTCGTCACGCTGGGCGAGCTTATCGGCGTCGACTTCGCGCCTTATCCGAACGTGCAACGCTGGCTTGCCGCCATGAAAAAACTGCCGAATTGGGGCAAGGTCAACGAGGCCTTCAACGGATTGCGCGAGGCGGTGAAGGGCCAGAAATTCGTCACGCTGGCTTGACCGGCCGCGGCGGCGCGCTTTCCGACAGAAAGAGACAACAGGAGGTTTTCCATGAGCTTCTTTCCAGGCCAGGACCCCGCCGCCGGCGATGCCTATCAATGTGAGGCCATCGCGAATGTCGTGGTGCCGCGCACCGTCGACTTGGGCGACGGCTTTACGGTGCGGCGCGCGCTGCCCTCGGCGCGCACGCGCATGGTCGGCCCATTCATTTTCTTCGATCATTTCGGCCCGGCGGAATTCCGCGCCGGGCAAGGCATCGATGTGCGGCCGCATCCGCATATCGGGCTCTCCACCGTCACCTATCTGTTCGACGGCGAGATCATGCACCGCGACTCGCTCGGCACCGCGGCCGCGATCCGGCCCGGCGAGGTCAATCTGATGACCGCCGGCCGCGGCATCGTGCATTCCGAGCGTACCGGCCCCGAATTGCGCACGACCGGAAGCCCGATCCACGGTTTGCAGATGTGGCTCGCTTTGCCCGCCGCCAAGGAAGAAATCGATCCGGGATTCGCGCACCACGAGGTGCAGGAGTTTCCGATGGTGCGCGAGAACGACATGTTCGGGCGCGTGGTGATCGGCTCGCTCTATGGCGAGACATCGCCGGTCGCCACCACGCACGAGACCATGTTCGCGAATATCGCGATGCGGCCGGGCGCGACGCTGCCGATCGATGCCGACCACGAAGAGCGCGCGCTCTACGTGATCGACGGCACCATCGATATTGCGGGCGACACGTTCGAGCCGGGGCGTCTCCTGGTATTCAAGCCGGGCGACAAGATCACGGTGAAGGCCTTAACCGACGCGCATTTCGTGCTGTGCGGCGGCGCGCCGATGGACGGGCCGCGCCACATCTGGTGGAACTTCGTCTCCTCGCGCAAGGAACGCATCGAGCAGGCGAAGGAGGAATGGAAGGCCGGCCATTTCGACAAGGTGCCGGGCGACGAGATCGAGTTCATTCCGCTGCCCGACAAGTAACCGTACTTGCGGTCGTCCCCGCCTTCGCGGGGGCGACGCCCTACTCCGCCGCCACCGATGGCAGGCGCGAGCGCCGGTCCATGGTCGAGATGCCGATCTCGCGCCGGTCGAACGGCGTGGTCTGGTAAATCTCGTTGATCCAGTTGCCGAACAAGAGGTGCGCATGGCTGCGCCAGCGATTGAGCGGCGGCTGGGTCGCATCGTCGTCGGGGAAATAGTTCTTCGGCAGCGCGATCGGCACATTGGCCGCGCGGTCGCGGAAATATTCGTCGGCGAGCGAGCTCGAGTCGTACTCGATGTGATTGAACATGTGCAGCGCGCGATGGCGCGGGTCGTCGAGCAGGCAGAGGCCCGCTTCGTCCGACTCCATCAGCACCCGCATGCCGCTGCCGGCCGGGATGTCGGCGCGCTTGACTTCGGTCCAGCGCGACACCGGCACGGAGAAGTCGTCGGAGAAGCCGCGCAGATAAGGCGAGGCCGGCTCCAGGATGCGGTGGCGGAAGACGCCGAACATTTTCTGCGCCAGCGGGTATTTGTTCATGCCGTGGAAGTGATGCACCGCGGCCTGGGCGCCCCAGCAGATCGTCATCAGGCCGTGCACATTGGTCTGCGTCCAGTCGAAGATGCGGCGCAACTCGTCCCAATAGGTGACGTCCTCGAACGGCAGTTGCTCGACCGGCGCGCCGGTGACGATGAAGCCGTCGAACTTCTCGGCCCGCACATCCTCCCAATCGCGATAGAACGAGACGATGTGATCGGTCGGCGTGTTGCGCGACACGTGGTTGGTGATCTTGACCAGCGTGAGTTCGACCTGCAGCGGCGAGGCGCCGAGCAGGCGCGCGAACTGCGTCTCGGTCCTGACCTTGTTGGGCATCAGATTCAAGAGGCCAATGCGCATTGGCCGGATGTCCTGCCGCACCGCATCGGTCTCGAGCATGACCATGACGCCTTCCGCGTCCAGCACGGAACGGGCGGGCAGGTTATCGGGGATCTTGATCGGCATGGCCCTGGCGGTCCTCGCACTTTGCTGGGCAGGACCGACAGTGACTGACCCGTTTGGTTGCCGGTTCGGCCACATCCTCCCTTTCGGGGAGCGCCACCTTGCTCGGGAAGCAGGTTGGCGTCGGGCGATGCCCAACTCTTGATGTTGCCTAATTAATAGGTGTTCGCGGGCGGTTTGACAAGATGCCCCTTTCCGCCAGCCGGCCGCTCGGCCGCGCCCCTGCGTCGGTCGGACGTCGGCCTATTGCTGGGAGAGCGTTACCGACGAATTGCCGACTCCGAGATTGCCGGTGCTGATCTGATAGGCCACCACCGCGATATTGAACACGCCGGTATCGCCCGGCACCCAGGCCAGCGAATAGAACTGGCTGGGCGCGCCGTTGACCTCATGCGTGTCGAGGTGCAGCGGCACGGTACGGCGCTGGCCATTGTGCTCGATATGGGCGACCACCTCGAAGTCGCTGGCGGGCCATGGGTCGCTGGCGATCGGGCAGCCGCACATCATGGTGACGTTGGCGCGGATTTCGAGCGGCTTTGCGGGATCGTGCTTATCGGCGAGATAATGCATCGGCGGCGTCACCATGCCGACGATCAGCCCCGGCATTTCCATCAGCAGGCCGTCGATGCGCTGGCCGTTCTCCGGGCTGAGATTCTTGCCGGGATAAAGCCAGATGCGCTGGGTGACGCGTCCGGGGAATGGGGCCGCCAGCGGCCCGATGGCCGTGACCGCCACCAGCCGCGACCGATCGAGCGGGATGGTCGCATCGAAGCGGGCCGCGCTGTTGGCGCCGTCCTCGGTCGGAATCGGCTGCGTGCGGGTGAGCGGCGTGGTCATCAGCGAAGCCGGGCCGGAGCCGCCGTGGGTGACGCCGGCGGCGAGCAGTTCACCGGTCTCGACGTCGCGGATGGCGATCTGCGAGCCGCCGACATCGTCGCCGAGGAATTTACCGCCGACCGCGATCACCCGCACGGTGATGTGCGTCGGCACCGGATGCGGCGTGGTCTGCGCGGATGACGGCGACTGCCCGGCGACGGCCAAGGTGGTGGCAAGCAGGCTCAACAAAGCCCATTGGCGCAGCGCAGGCGGCATGACAGTGGCCCCCTCAATCGCAGGTTGGTGGGCGAGATTGCCATCGTCGCGCGACAAGCGCAATTCGCGCGGTCACTTCTTCGGCAGATCCAGCCTGATGTGCAATTCGCGCAACTGCTTCGGCGTGACTTCCGACGGCGCGCCCATCAGCAGGTCCTCGGCGCGCTGGTTCATCGGGAACAGCACCACCTCGCGAAGGTTTTCCTCGCCGGCCAGCAGCATCACGATGCGGTCGATGCCAGGCGCGATGCCGCCGTGCGGCGGTGCGCCCAACTCGAAGGCGTGCAGCATGCCGCCGAACTTCTCCTTCAGCACTTCCTCCGGATAGCCGGCGATGGCGAAAGCCTTCTTCATCACCTCGGGGCGATGGTTGCGGATCGCGCCCGACGACAATTCGATGCCGTTGCAGACGATGTCGTATTGGATCGCCATGATCGACAAGAGTGTGTCCTTGTCATTCGGATCGAGCGCGAGGAACTCGTCCACCGGATAGTTCGGCATGGAGAACGGGTTGTGCGAGAAGTCGATCTTCTTCTCTTCCTCGTTCCATTCGAACATCGGGAAGTCGACGATCCAGCACAGCTCGAACCGATCCTTGTCGATCAGGTTGAGCTCTTCGCCCACTTTGGTGCGCGCGCTGCCGGCGAACTTGTAGAAGTCCTTCGGGTTACCGGCGACGAAGAAGCAGGCATCGCCGACCTTCAAGCCAAGCTGGTCGGCGATCATCTTGGTGCGCTCGGGGCCGATGTTCTTGGCGAGCGGGCCGGCGCCGCCTTCCTCGCCCTCGCGCCAGAAGATGTAGCCGAGGCCAGGCTGCCCCTCTCCTTGCGCCCAAGAATTCATGCGGTCGGCGAACGCGCGGTTGCCGCCGGTCGGCGCCGGAATCGCCCACACGGCATTGCCCGGCGTCTCCAGAATGCGTGCGAATATCTTGAAGCCGGAGCCGCGGAAGGCGTCACTCACGTCTTGCATGAGGATCGGATTGCGCAGGTCGGGCTTGTCGCTGCCGTATTTCGCGATCGCCTCGGCATAGGGGATGAGCGGAAATTTCGGCGTCACCGGCTTGCCATTGCCAAACTCTTCGAAGACGCCGCGGATCACCGGTTCGACCGCGTTGAACACGTCCTCCTGCGTGACGAAGCTCATTTCGAGATCGAGCTGGTAGAACTCGCCGGGCGAGCGGTCGGCACGCGCGTCCTCGTCGCGGAAGCAGGGCGCGATCTGGAAATAGCGGTCGAAGCCCGCCACCATGATGAGCTGCTTGAACTGCTGCGGGGCCTGCGGCAGCGCGTAGAACTTGCCGGGATGCAGGCGCGACGGCACCAGAAAGTCGCGCGCGCCTTCCGGCGAGGACGCGGTCAGGATCGGGGTCTGGAATTCGAAGAAGCCGCCGTCCTTCATGCGCTTGCGGATCGAGTCGATCACCCGCCCGCGCAGCATGATGTTGTTGTGCAGCTTCTCGCGGCGCAGGTCGAGAAAGCGATATTTGAGCCGGATGTCCTCCGGGTATTCCTGATCGCCGAACACCGGCATCGGCAGTTCGGCGGCGGGGCCGAGCACCTCGATCTCGTCGACATAGACCTCGACCTTGCCCGTCGGCAATTCGGGGTTGTCGGTGCCCTCGGGGCGGCGGCGCACCTTGCCGTCGATGCGCACCACCCACTCGGCGCGCAGCTTCTCGGCCAGCTTGAAGGCCGGGCTGTCGGGGTCGGCCACCACCTGCGTCAGGCCGTAATGGTCGCGCAGGTCGATGAAGAGCACGCCGCCATGGTCGCGAATGCGGTGGCACCAGCCGGACAGCCGCACCCGATTGCCAATATCGCCCTCACGAAGCGCGCCGCAGGTGTGTGAGCGATAGCGATGCATGGCTGGTTCCTGTGCCGATTCAGGGGTTTCCGGGTGAAGGCGCGCGAAAAGCGCATGGGGGGTGGGCTTTGTCAAGGCAACGGGTCGACAGACTCAGGCGCAACCGGCAAAGTCCGCGTTTACGCGTAGCCGGACCCTGAAATGCCGACAAAAAGACCCAAGAAGCCTGCCCCGCCCGCCGGTGCCGAGATGTCCACCGGAGAGGCGACGGTCGAAAGCCTGATCGCGCACGGATTCGAGTCGGTCTATGTCCTGCCCGGCATCCACAATGACCACCTGTTCGACGCCTTTCAGCGCGCGGGCGACCGCCTGAAGGTCGTTCATGCTCGTCACGAGCAGGGCGCGGCCTATATGGCGCTGGGCGCGGCGCTGGCAACCGCGAAGCCGCAGGCCTATGCCGTGGTGCCGGGTCCGGGCCTGTTGAACGCCGGCGCGGCTTTGCTGACGGCCTATGGCATGAACGCGCCGGTGCTCGGCCTGATCGGCCAGATCCCGGCCGGCGCCATCGGGCGCTCTCAGGGCCATCTGCACGAGATCCGCGACCAGGCCGGCATCATCAAGCGGCTGGTCGACCATTACGCCCATATCGCCGGCCCGGCCGAAGCCGCGCCCAAGACCGCCAAGGCGATTGCCGCCATGTCGGCCGGGCGGCCCGGCCCGGCCGTGCTGGAATGCGCTATCGATGTCTGGGGCAAGCGCGGCAAGGTCGCTCCCATCGGGCCGCCCTCGCCTGCCCGCGCGCCCAAGATCGACGACGACGCGGTGCGCCGCGCCGCCAAGGTGCTGGCCGGCGCCAAGCGCATCCTGATCGTCTGCGGCGGCGGCGCGCAAGGCGCCGCGCTTGAGGTGACGCTGCTGTCGAGCATGCTGCAGGCCCCCGTGCTGGCCTATCGCCGCGGCCGCGGCGTGCTCGACGGCCGCGATCCGTTCAGCGTGACGCTGCCGCTCGGCCGCGAACTATGGGGCGAGGCCGATGCCGTGCTGGCGGTCGGCACGCGGCTGCTGATGCAGATGGAGAACTGGGGCGTCGACCGCGACCTTTCAATCGTGCGCGTCGATGCCGACCCCGAGGAGCCTGCCCGCCTGCATAAGCCCAAGGTCGCGCTGGTGGGCGACGCCGCGCCGATCCTCAAACGCCTGATCGACGAACTCGCCAAGCTCAATCCGCGCCGGCCCGCGCGCCGCGCCGAGATGGAGCGGCGGCAGGCTAAATGGCGCGGGCGGCTTGCGAAGCTCGCCCCGCAGCTTGCCTATCTCGAAGCGATCCGCGCCGAACTGCCGGAGGATGGCATCTTCGTCGACGAGGTGACGCAAATGGGCTTTGCGGCCCGTCTCGCCCTCCCCGTTTACAAACCGCGCACCTTCCTCTCGCCCGGCTATCAGGACAATCTCGGCTGGGGCTATGCCACCGCGCTCGGCGCGCAGCATGCGCGGCCGGACGTGCCGGTGGTCTCGATCAATGGCGACGGCGGCTTCCTCTACACCGCCAATGAGCTCGCCACCGCCATGCACCACCGCATCCCGCTGGTGGCAATCGTGTTCGTCGACAGCGCCTTCGGCAATGTGCGGCGCATCCAGGAAGAGGTATTCAATAACCGGCTGATCGCCTGTGACCTGACCAATCCCGACTTCGTCAAATACGCCGAGAGCTTCGGGGCCGCCGGCCGGCGCGCGCGCAATCCGGATGAGCTGCGGGTGGCGCTGCGCAAGGCCATCGCGGCCAGAGAGCCGACGCTGATCGAGGTGCCGGTCGGCCCGATGCCCTCGCCCTGGGAGTTCATCCTGATGCCCAAGGTGCGTGGACGATGAAACGGCTTGCCTCGACCGCCCCGGATGGGGTTAGGGTGCCCGCCGAAATGCAGCCGATCACCGACAGCCGGGAACTTGCCGAAGTCTGCGCGCGCATGGCGCGGCACGCCTTCGTCACCGTCGACACCGAATTCCTGCGCGAGAGCACCTATTATCCGCTGCTCTGCGTGGCGCAGATGGCCTCGCCCGACGAAGCCGTAGTCGTCGACACGCTGGCGCAGGGCATCGATCTTTCGCCGTTCTTTGACCTGCTCGCCGACGAAAAGGTGATGAAGGTCTTTCACGCCGCCCGCCAGGACATCGAGATCGTCTGGAACATGTCGGGCAAGATCCCGCATCCGATCTTCGACACCCAGGTCGCCGCCATGGTGCTCGGCTATGGCGACTCGATCTCCTACGACCAGCTCGTGCAGCGCATCACCGGCGATGTGCTCGACAAGTCGAACCGCTTCACCGATTGGACCCGCCGCCCGCTCACCGACGCGCAAATCACCTACGCGCTGTCCGACGTCACCCATCTGCGCGACGTCTATCTCAAGCTCGACGGCGATCTCTCGCGGCGCGGGCGTTCCAGCTGGGTCGAGGCCGAGATGGGCGTGCTCACCTCGCCCGACACCTATCGCGCCGATCCCGAGCGCGCCTGGGAACGGCTGAAAAGCCGTGTGCGCAAGCCGCGTGACCTCGCGGTGCTGATCGAGGTGGCGGCCTGGCGCGAGCGCGAGGCGCAGACGCGCGACGTGCCGCGCTCGCGCGTGCTCAAGGACGAGGTGATCGGCGACATCGCGGTTCAGCATCCCGGGACGATCGAGAAGCTCGGGCAGTTGCGCTCCCTGCCGAAAGGCTTCGAGCGCTCGCGCTGGGGCGCCGACATCGTTGAGGCGGTGCAGCGCGGGCTCGAGCGCGACCCCAAGACGCTGCCGCGGTTGGAACGCTTCAAGCCCGCGGCCAATGGCGCGGCCACCGTCGAGCTCTTGAAAGTCCTGCTGCGCATGACCGCCGAGAAGCATGGCGTCGCCGCCAAGGTGATCGCCACCGTCGACGAACTCGACCGCATCGCCGCCGATGACGATGCCGACGTGGCCTCGTTGAAGGGCTGGCGGCGCGAACTGTTCGGCGAGAAGGCGCTCGCGCTCAAGCACGGCAAGCTGGCGCTGGCCGTGGATAAGGGCCGCGTGGTGGCGGTGGAGCGGGAGTAGTCCGCTCATCGCAGCGCGGGCGCGGCCAAATCGCGCCCCGCGATGGCGTTTCTGACCAGGAATTCATCGATCGTGCGCCGCAGCTCCGCCTGATGCCCGACCAACAGGTGGCCGCCGCTGCGATAGACCACCAATTGCGCGCCCCTGATCCGGCCGGCGGCGAATTCGGCCGCCGGCAGCGTGTTGAACAGGTCGTCCTTTGCGGAGACCACCAGCGTCGGCGCGGTGACGCGCTCAAAGGCCGGAATATCGGGTTCGGGAGCGCTGTCGACATTGATGCCGGGAAAGCGCAGCGACAGCGGTTCGATGCTTCGAACCATGCGCATGACCCGCTCCTGCTCCTCTGGCGAGGCGGCGGCCACCACCTGCGGCGGCACGCCGATGAAGCGGACCAGCACGGAGGGCGCGATCTTCTCCAGCGCCCACCAGACGAAATCCGCGCCGGCATTGACCAGCCAAAGCACGAAAGCACTCGCCCGGCTTCCTTCCACCGCCACCGGACTCGTCGGCGCATAGGTGGCTGGAACGACCAGGATCAGGGTGCTGACGCGCTCAGGATGACGAATAGCCAGTTCAAGCGCGGAGCGCGTGCCCGCCGAGACACCGAAGACGATGGCGCGCTCGACGTTGAGCGCGCTCAGCAGCGCCGCATGCGCATCGGCTTGCGCGGCCACCGAGCGGTCGACTGGCAGGGGCGTTGCGAGATAGCCGAAGCGCGACGGCGCGATAATCCGGAAATCGTCGCCGAACAGTTCGCCGGCATTCACCAGACCCTGGTCATAGCCGCCACCCGCCCCGTGAATGGAAAGGACCGGAACGCCGGCACCGCGCTCGGCATATTCGATCGGTCCAACCATTGACGGGGCAATCCGCCCGCCGCCGCGCGCCAACGCATCGGCACGGCCGAGGTCGCGCCGATAGGACGTGACGACCGCCACGACGGCGACCGCAAGCACCACCAACGCAGCCAACATAACCGCTTTCATGGCGACCCCGCCCTCGGCGTTGTTCAAGGGGAACGCTTGGAGGCGGCTTCCGCATTGATGCCGCTCAAAACGGCCGGCGCGGCCGGCCGACGCGACGCGCCTTGATCCAGCGCAAAGGCGGTCGAGCGCCGCCATCCCATGATGCCCGCGCTTTCAACGCGCTGGAGCGCGATCGTTTTATATCGAAGCGCGCGTCACGAGCACGGTGGGCTCGCCGGCAAGCAACACCGGCAAAGAACCCCAGGAGGAGGCGCATGGGCCAGCTCGTACTCGCCGCCAAAGTCACGCATGTGCCCTCGCTCCTGATCTCGGAGCGCGAAGGCCCACTGAAGGGGCGGCGCGCCGGCGCCATCGCCTCGCTACGCGAGATCGGCAAGCGTGCACGCGCGCGCGGCGCCGACACTTTTCTGGTGTTCGACACACATTGGATTTCCAATTTCGGCTTTCACCTCAATGCCAATGCGCGGCACCAGGGCGTCTACACCAGCCACGAGGCGCCGCACATGATCCAGAACATGCGCTACGACTATCGCGGCGATCCCGAATTGGCAGAGATGATCGCGCAGGAATCGAAAGAAGGCGGCCTCGACGCGCTCGCTCACCGGGTCGAAACGCTGCCGCTCGAATACGGCACCATCGTTCCGATGCATTACATGAACGGCGACGCTGCCTTGCGCGTGGTGGCGGCCGCCTCGCCGATCTTCGCCTCGATCGACGACAACCGCCGCTTTGGGGAAGCCGCGCGCCGGGCGATCGAACGCACCGACGGCAAAATCGCCGTGCTCGCCTCCGGCTCGCTCTCGCACAAGCTCATCAGCAACCGCGAGGTCGGCGAAGGCCAATGGGACATCATGTCGAGCGAGTTCAACCGCCAGATGGACCTGCGCGTGCTCGAACTATGGCAGGAGCGGCGCTATGGCGAGTTCGTCCGCATGTTGCCCGACTACGCCACTAAGTGCTCCGGCGAAGCGCTGATGGCCGATACGGCCATGCTGTTCGGTCTGCTCGGCTGGGACAGCTATGAAGGTGAGGCCGAACAGCTATGCGATTATTTCGCATCGAGCGGCTCGGGACAGGTGAGCGTTGAGTTTCACGCTGCCTGATTTCGGGGCAAACAGGGGTTCCATCCAATACGAATGGATATAAACGCGACGTAATTCACCACGTTCGCGCCGCGCGTAGCCTTGCCCGGGAAGCCTTCGCGGATTGATCGAAAGTCGAACGCCATTGTGGTGGATGCGCGCATCCGGCTCAACAGATCGCGCGCCGGCGAACGAAACGTTCGCGACATCAGCGAAGACACTTTTACGCGGGATATATGACCGATCAATTATGAGCGCGCCTAAGTTGGTTGCTCAGGCCGCGCCCTGATTGCCCATTCGCTCTTCAGCACCATTCGCACGCTCGTGGCTTGTCGCCGACTCTTCGGGTCGATGCCGACGAGCGCGCATCGCCATGGCGCAGGGAATGCGCCCGGCCCTCGTTATGGAAAAGCAGGCGTCACACCGAGCGACAACAAATTCAGGAATCCACGATGCGCTATACCAAACTCGCCGCCGCGGTGCTGGCAGCGGCAGTCGTCATGCCGGTCATGGCCGAGAAGAAACAGGCATCGGCCGCCCCCGCTCCGACGGGGCTCGAAGCGTCGGCGTCGGCGCCTACTTGGCACGACTGCTTCTATCTGGCGTGGATCCGGGGGGTTCACGTCGAGCAGCAGGAACTGCCCGCCTTCATGGAGCAGTGCATGGCTTCGGCCGTGCCGTTCGGCGACGACTATCAGAAATACGTCAAGGATACCGGGCACTGAGCGCGGCGCACTTCGGGCCGCTCAGGTTTCGATCACCGAGTCGCGCCCGATCAGGCGCGCCAGTTGGCGTAGCCGCGTCGTAATGCGGTCGCTCGCCAATTTGGCGTAAGAGCCTGGCAGCGACAGCACCAGCTTGCCTCGCCGAACCTGCATCGGCGTCTTGGGCAGCACGCCCGCCTGTCCGGCCGTAAGGATATAGGCGACGCGCATCGCGGCACCCAGCACGCGCGCGCGGTCGAGGATGCGCGGCGTCGCCAGTTCGCGCAGGCGCGGCGACAAATCCTCTTCGCTCAAACCGGCATGGCGGAAATAGACCGCGAGCGCCAGATAGGCGCGGCCGGGATGGTCGACGGCGACGAACGCGCCATGCGCGATGACGTTCATCGACTGCTCGCCGCGATAATCCGGATGCGCGCGCCAACCGATGTCGCCGAGCAGGCAGGCGGCATGGCGCAGACGGCGCTCGTCCGCCGTTTCGTCAAGCCCAGATGAAGCGATGAAACGGTCGGTCCAGGCGATCAGTTCCTCGCCGTGGCGCGGCGAACGCGAGCGCAGCACATTGAGATCGGCAGCCGCCGATATGAGCGGATCTTGCGCGCGTTCCTTGGCGCCGAGCTTCTCGTATAACAGCCCCTCGCGCACGCCCATCACCGAGATCACGACGTCCTTCGGCTTGATGGTGCGGATCAGGTTTTCCATCACCAGCGCGGCATAGGCGAGCAGCGGACGGCGCGCCGCGTTGACGACTTCGATCTTCGACAGGGTCTCGGTGTCCACCCGATGCACGAGCCGGGAGAACTCGAGCGCCTCGCGGGCCGGAATGCGGTAATTGTGCATGACGTGGAACGGATAGCCGACCTGCCACATGTGCAGGCGCGCGAGCGCGCGCCAGGTGCCGCCGACGGCGTAGAAGGTACGGTCCTCGCCGTCGTGTAGCATGTCGAGATTTTCGAAGGCCTCCTCGACGAACTTTTCGGCCTTCTTGAGCGACTTGCCGGACAAATCCTGCAGCGCCAGTCCGCCGAGCGGCAGCGTTACGCCGGAGCGCAAACGCGAGCCGTGCACGTCAACAAGCTCGAGCGAACCGCCACCGAGGTCGCCGACGATGCCGTCGGGTTTGTGAATGCCGGAGATGACGCCGAGCGCCGTCAGATGCGCCTCGCGCTTGCCGGAGAGAATTTGAATCGGCGCGCGCGCGATGCGCTCGGCCTGCGCGATGAAGGCCTGCCCGTTGCGGGCGTCGCGGCAGGCCGCGGTCGCGATTGCGGAAAGGCGATGCACATGCAGATTGTCGCAGAGCGCGCGGAAACGCTTGAGCGTATCGAGCGCGGTCGCGATTGCATCTTCCGGCAACAGCCCGGTGGTCTGCACCTGGCGGCCGAGGCCAGCGAGCACCTTTTCGTTGAAGATCGGCGTCGGCGAGCGTGTCAGGCCCTCATAGACGACAAGGCGGATCGAGTTCGAACCGATGTCGATGACGGCAATCGGAGGCCCGTGATCGAGCCTGCCCTGCGCCGACAGGCGCGTGGCCGTCGAACGCCGCTTACGCGCTTTCGGCGAGCCGGCGGAGGAGGCTGCGGGGCGACGATTCTTTGAGCGATTTTCCACGGCCCGACAGACTCGGATTGGTCATGAAGTATTTGTGGGCGTTGAACGGCTCCTCGCCCGGCGCGGCCTTTATGCGCGTCGAACTGCCGTCCGGCAAGAGCTTCCAACTCTGCTCGTTGTCCTTGAAATTGGCGACCATGATTTGATCGAGCACCTGCTCGTGCACGGTCGGATTGAGAATCGGACAGAGCGCCTCGACGCGGCGGTCGAGATTGCGCGGCATCATGTCGGCGGAGGAAATATACACCGCCGCCTTGGCATGCGGCAGCGCATGACCATTGCCGAAACAGTAGATGCGGCCGTGTTCGAGGAAGCGGCCGACGATCGACTTGACCCGGATATTGTCGGATAACCCCGGCAGACCGGGCCGCAGGCAACAGATACCGCGCACCACCAGATCGACCGCGACGCCGGCCTGCGAGGCCTCATAGAGCGCGTCGATGATGTCGGGATCGACCAGCGAATTCATTTTCATCCAGATCGCGCCAGCCCGGCCGGCCTTTGCATGCGCAATCTCCTGCGCGATGTGATCGAGAATGCGCTTGCGCAGGGACAGTGGCGACACCGCCATGTATTCGAGCTGATCCGGCTCGGCATAGCCGGTGATGAAGTTGAAAATGCGGGCGACGTCGCGGCCGATGCCGGCATCGGCGGTGAAGAACGACAGGTCGGTGTAGATGCGCGCGGTAACCGGATGGTAATTGCCGGTGCCGACATGGACGTAGGTGGCGAGCGCGCCCGCCTCCCGCCGTACCACCATCGACAGCTTGGCGTGGGTCTTGAGCTCGATGAACCCGTAAACCACCTGCGCGCCGGCGCGTTCGAGATCGCGCGCGAGCCGGATATTGGCTTCCTCGTCGAAGCGCGCCTTCAACTCGACCAGCGCGGTGACCGATTTGCCGGCCTCCGCGGCCTCGACCAGAGTCTTCACGATCGGGGATTCGGCGGAGGTGCGGTAGAGCGTCTGCTTGATCGTCACCACATCGGGATCGCGCGCGGCCTGCTGCAGGAACTGCACGACCACGTCGAACGACTCATAGGGATGGTGGACGATCAGGTCCTTCTGCCGGATGGCGGCGAAGCAGTCGCCGCCATGGTCGCGGATGCGCTCGGGATAGCGCGGATTATAAGGCACGAATTCGAGGTCCGGCCGCTCGATCCTGGTCATTTGCGACAGATCGTTGAGCGCCAGCACACCGTCGACCATGAACACTTCGTCGTCGGCGACCGCAAGCGCGCGCTGCACGAAATTGCGCAGCTCGGCCGGCATCGAGGCATTCATTTCGAGCCGGATCACCGATCCGCGCCGGCGCTGCTTGAGCGCGGTCTCGAAGGTGCGCACCAGGTCTTCGGCTTCTTCCTCGATTTCCACTTCCGAGTCGCGGATGGCGCGGAAGGCGCCCTGCCCCTTCACCGTGTAGCCGGGAAACAGCCGTCCGATGAACAGGCTGGTCATCTCTTCCAGCGTGATCAGACGGATGCCCTGATCGCCACTGGTCGGCAGCTTGATGAAGCGCTCGATCTTCTGCGGCATGCGGATGAGCGCGTTCATCGCCTTGCCGTCCTTCACGCGCGCGAGCTGCAGCGCGATCGAGAAGCCGAGGCTGGGGATGAACGGGAACGGATGCGCCGGATCGATAGCAAGCGGGGTGAGCAATGGGAAAACGTGCGCCAGGAAATGCTCTTCCAGCCAAGCGCGCTCCGTCTTCTTGAGATCGGGGCCGTCAAGCAGCGCCACGCCGGCCGCCGCCAGTTCGGGGCGCAATTCGAGCCAGCGCTGCTGCTGGTCGCGCGCTAGGCTCGCCACCGCCTCGCCGATGCGGACAAGCTGTTCCGACGGCGTCAGCCCGTCCGGACTCTGCGTCAGAATACCCTCGCGCACCTGCCCTTTCAGGCCGGCCACGCGCACCATGAAGAATTCGTCGAGGTTGTTGGCCGAGATCGACAGGAAGCGCACGCGCTCGAGCAGCGGGTGATGCGCGTTGGCGGCCTCTTCGAGGACGCGGCGGTTGAAATGCAGCCAGGACAGTTCACGGTTGATGAAGCGTGCCGGGCTGCTCATCAGGTCGGCCTCGGCGCTCACCGGCGCCACCGCAAGCTCCGCCGCCGCCTGACTTGGTGTAATTTCATCTTTCGATGCAAGGGCTTGCGTGCGATCTGCCATGACCATGCCAGTCCGATCGGAGACGTTCGGGTAGTCGGGAAAAGTGGCCGCCGGATGACAGTTCGCGCCCGGACGACCCATCCCGTCAAGCCGATCCGGCCATCTTACACCACGTTCGGTTAAACCGGGCTTTCCCGGAACAGCTCGACGGCGAGCGCCCGCGTCACCGGCCGGTGCTGGCGCATGGCCTCTTCGTCCAGCCGGACGACCGCGGCGCGCGCGGCGGCGACCGAGCGCTCGATGCGGTGGGCGAGATAGTTGATCAGTGCCTCGTCGACGGCGAGCTGACGGTCGGCGGCGAGCTTGACGATGAGCGCGCGCAAGAGCCCGTCGTCGGGCGGCGCCAATGTTACCACCGGCAGGGCGCGCAGGCGCGAGGCGAGATCGCGGATGTTCACGGCAAAGGCGGCCGGCGCGACCCGCGCGGTCATCAGCACGAAGGCGTCCTGCTCGCGCGCGAGGTTGATGAGATGGAACAGCGCGCGCTCGTTCAGACCTTCCGGCTCGACGTCCTCGACCACCAGCGCGCCGGTCGCAAATGCCGCCGGCAGGTCGGCGTCGCCCAGGAGTTTGCCCGACAGCACGCGCGCGCCCGCCATTTCAGCCCAGATCGCGGCAAGATGGCTTTTGCCCGAGCCTTCCGGTCCGACCAGCGCCATGATGCGGCTCGGCCAGTCCGGCCAGCGCTCGATCAGCCGCAAGGCCGGCGCGTTGCCGGCGCCTTCGAGGAAATCCTCGCGCGCGAAACTCTCGGGATGCTCGAGCGCAAGCACGAGCTGACGCGGGCCGAAAGAACTCACCATGCCGCTCAACCCGTCTTCTCACCGGTGTAGAGTGAACTCTCCAGATAGCGCTTGAGCGCGAAACGCGCGAGCACGCCGATGGTAGCAGCCAGCGGCACCGCGACCAAAAGCCCGACGAAGCCGAACAGATAGCCGAAGGCGAGCAGTGCGAAGATCACCCAGACCGGATGCAGGCCGACGCTCTCACCCACCAGCTTGGGCGACAGCAGATTGCCTTCGACAGCCTGGCCGACCAGGAAGATGCCGAGCACCATCAGGATCGAGGAATAGTCCGGCCAGAATTGCGCCACCGCGACGCCGAGCGCCAGCACCAGGCCGGTGAGCGAGCCGACATAGGGAATGAAGGTGATCAGCCCCGAGATCAGACCGATCAAAAGACCGAAATTGAGCCCGGAGAGCGTGAGCGCGGCGGCGTAGAATGAGCCGAGGATCAGGCACACGGCGGTCTGTCCGCGCACGAAGCCCGCGATCGCGGCATCGATCTCGCGCGCCAGCATGCGCACAGTCTCGCGCTGGCGGACCGGCACCCAGCTATCCACCGTGTCGATCATGCGGTGCCAGTCGTACAGCAGATAGAACGCGACCACCGGCATGACGACGATGAGCGAGAACAGCGAGACCAGCGCGCGACCGCCCGACCACAGCGATTTCAGAAAGGCGGTGAGCCAGCTGACGCCCTGCGTCACCAGGTCGCTGACCCCTTTGTCATTGGCGAAGCCGGAGCCGAGCAGTTTCTGTACCCAGGGCCGGCTCGGATCGCTGAGCAGCGATTGCAATTTCGCGACATCGCCGGGGATGTTCTCGATCAGCAAAGAGAGCTGACCGCCGAGGATCGGGGCTACCAGCAGGATCAGGTAGACCAGGGCGAGCACTGCCAGCGTAATGATAAGGAACGAGGCGGCGAGCCGGTTCACGCCAAGCCGCTCGAGCCGGTCGACAAAGGGCGTGAGCAGATAGGCGATGGCGAGACCGGCAATGAAAGGCAGCAGGATTTCGCTCAGCAGCCACAACAGCAGCACCAGCACGCCGAGCGCCGCCAGCCAGAAGGTGAGTTGACGACGGAACGCGCCGCTGCCACCCGGCGCGGGCGGCGGAGCCACGGCGACGGGCAGTTGCGCGCTCATTGCCCGGCCGTGGCCGAATTCATATGCCGCACCCATTCCGCGACATAGGCGGCGACCGACAACAGGGTCAAAGCCGCGACCAGACCCATCAGCAGCATGTTGAGCAGCGGCACATGGAAGCCGTAGCCGAGCGAGGCCAGCACCGCGCAGGCAAAGGCGATCTGGGCCACCGTGTTGAGCTTCGACACCAAGAGCGGCTTCACCTTGATAGGGCTGCCGATCAGCCAGGACAGCATGACCGCGCCGACGATCATGATATCGCGCGACACCACCAGGATCACCAGCCAGCGCGGGATCAGGTCGGCAATGCCGAGCGTCACGTAGATCGACACGATCAGCGCCTTGTCGGCGAGCGGATCGAGATAGGCTCCGAGCACGGTCGTCATATGGAAGCGCTTGGCCAGGAACCCGTCCACCGCGTCGCTCACCCCGGCGGCGAGGAACAACAGGAAGGCGAGCCACAGCAGGCCGGACGCGATGGCCCAGACCACAACCGGCACCAGCAGAATACGCCCCAGCGTAATGAGGTTCGGAATACTCAATTTAGACCCGGCTCGTGTGGCGCCGCCCCGTCCACCCGGCCGGTCACGCGCCAATCCCATCGCCAGAATATAATGGCGGGCGGACCATTGCACGACTTGCGATTTCAACGTAGGACCCCGACCGTCGAGCGAGGATTCTTATGGCAGATCAACAGCGCGGGCTCACTTACGCGCAGGCGGGCGTAGACATCGACGCCGGCAACCGGATGGTCGAGCTGATCAAGCCCCTGGTGCGGGCGACCGCGCGGCCGGGGGCGGACGCCGAAATCGGCGGATTTGGCGGGCTGTTCGACCTCAAGCCGCTCGGATTCAAGGACCCCGTGCTGGTCGCCGCCAATGACGGAGTCGGCACCAAGGTGAAGGTCGCCATCGAGACCGGCCGGCACGACACCATCGGCATCGACCTGGTCGCCATGTCGGTCAACGACCTGGTGGTCCAAGGCGCCGAACCGCTGTTCTTCCTCGACTATTATGCCTGTGGAAAGCTCGAGCCGGAAGTCGGCGCCGCCGTCGTCGCCGGCATCAGCATCGGCTGCCGGCAGGCCGGCTGCGCGCTGATCGGCGGCGAGACCGCCGAGATGCCGGGCGTCTATCGCGGCGACGACTACGACCTCGCGGGCTTTGCGGTGGGCGCGGCCGAACGCGGCGCACTGTTGCCGCGGCCAGACATCGCAGCCGGTGACGTCATCATCGGGCTCGCCTCCTCTGGCGTGCATTCCAACGGCTATTCATTGGTGCGCAAAGTGGTGGAAAAGACCGGCCTTGCCTGGAGCGATCCGGCGCCCTTCGCGCCCGACCAGAGCCTGGGCGACGCGATCCTCACGCCGACCCGCATCTATGTGAAATCCTGCCTCGCCGCCATCCGCGCCACCGGCGCGGTGAAGGGCCTTGCGCACATCACCGGCGGCGGCTTTCCCGACAACATCCCGCGCGTGCTGCCGAAGGGCCTGGGCGCGCGCATCGATCTTTCCCGCGTGCCGGTCAAGCCGGTGTTCAAATGGCTGGCGGCGGAAGGCGGTATCGCGGCGAACGAAATGCTGCGCACGTTCAATTGCGGCGTGGGCATGATCGTCGTCGCCGCGGCCAAGGACGCGGGAGCGATAACGGCTGCTTTCAGCCAGGCGGGCGAGCAGGCATTCGCTATCGGCGACGTGATCGCGGCCGCGCAAGAGCCTCGCGTCGTCTATGATGGCACGCTCGATCTCGGCGGATAAGGCGATGAACCGCAAGCGCGTCGCCGTGCTGATTTCCGGCCGCGGCTCCAACATGGCGGCACTGATCGAGGCCGCCAAGGATGCGCGCTATCCGGCCGAGATCGTGCTGGTGGCATCGAACCGGCCGGACGCCGGCGGGCTTGCGACCGCGCAGGCGGCCGGCATCGCGACCGAAATCGTCGACCATCGGCCGTTCGGCAAGGACCGCGCCGGTTTCGAGCGCGCGCTGCAAGCGGTGCTCGAGCGGCACAACATCGACATCGTCTGCCTCGCCGGCTTCTTGCGCATCCTCGGCGGCGATTTCGTGCGGCAATGGGAGGGGCGCATGCTGAATATCCACCCTGCCCTGCTGCCGGCGTTCAAAGGCCTCGACACCCATGCCCGCGCGCTTGCGGCGGGTGCGAAGCTGCACGGCGCCACCGTGCATTTCGTGGTGCCGGAAATGGACTCTGGCCCGATCATCGCGCAGGGCGCGGTCGCGGTGCGTGCGGACGATACGGAAGAGACGCTGGCCGCGCGCGTGCTCGCGGTCGAGCACCGTATCTATCCGCTCGCGCTCAAGCTGATGGCGGAAGGCCGCGTGCAAATCGAAAACGACCGCTGTCTCATCGACGGCAAGCCGGTGCCGCCGGCTAGCGCCATCACCCCGGCGTAACCGCGATATATTTCCGCAGTGCAATAGCACCGAGTTGTGAATAGCGTTCGCTCGGCGGTGTTATAAGACTTTGCCGGCAATGAAGGCGCCGGCGAGAAACCGGCGCCGCAACAGAGGGGATGTCGACATGCTTGGATCGCACAGCGCGGAACCGAAACTCTTCTTCCCGGGCCTGGCCGGATTCTACGCCACGGTCTCCGACCTGTGGTATCCCATGCTCCGCATCACGGCCGGCGCGACGCTTTTCATGCATGGCTGGGCCAAGCTGCATTCGGGCGCTGCACCGGTGATCGGCAGCATGGTCAAGGCTGGGCTCACGCCGCCGACCGCCTTCGCCTATTTCACCATCTTCCTGGAAACCGTCGGCGCGATCTGCATCGTGCTCGGTCTGTTCACGCGGCTGTTCGCGGCGGCGATCGCGATTGAAATGGCCATCATCTGCTTCGTGGTCATGATGCCGGCGGGCTATTACCGGATGGAAGCCACGCTGATCTGGGGCATCCTGTTCTTCGCCATCGCGCTGCGTGGGGGCGGACCCTATTCGCTCGACCGCGCCATCGGCAAGGAGCTTTAGGCGCAGGAGTCCTCGGCGCGCCGCAGCCACACTTTGTTGTCGTGGAAGGCGGCGCCGCCATAGGGCGCGACCGGATCGGCGCCGGTCAATGTATTGATGCCGCACCCATCGGCATAGGCCGCGTTCGGCCAGATCGATTCCGCGATCACCACGCCACGGCACACGCCGTCAAACAGCCGGGCGTGCAGGCGCACTTCGCCGCGCCTGTTGCCGAGCACGACATGGTCGCCGTCCGCGATCTTCAATTCCGCCGCATCGTTTGGATGGATCAGCACCGTCGGCCGCTTCTCGTTTCCAATCGAGGTGGGCGTTTCGGTGAAGGTTGAATTGAGGAAGCCGCGCGCCGGCGAGGTCGCCAGGCGGAACGGGTGCTCGGCATCGGCCACCTCGATCGCCGTCCAATAGTCCGGCAGCAGCGGCATCGCGTCGACCGGCCCCGATTGATAGGGGCTGCGGAACGGCACCGTCTTCCAATCCGGCTTGAAGCGGAATTTGCCGTCCGGCCAGGGAAAGCCATCGAGATAATGCGCCTGCCGGAACGGTGGCTGGCAATCGAGCCACCGGTTGGCTTCGAGCTCGGCCAGTGTGCCGCGCTTCGAAGTGCGCAGCATCTGATCGATCAATTCGCGCGGGCTCATTTGGAAGCCCGCATGCTCGGCGCCGAGCCGGTGTGCCAACGCGCAAATCACCTCGTGATTGTTGCGGCACTCGCCCGGCGGCTCGATGAGCTTGGGGCCGAGGATGATATATTGGTGACCGCCACCGCGATAGATGTCGTCATGCTCGACGAATGTCGTGGCCGGCAGCACCACATCGGCCATCTTGGCCGTGTCGGTCATGAACTGCTCGTGCACGCAGGTGAACAGATCGTGGCGCGCGAAACCGCGCTTGACCAGTGTCTGGTCGGGCGCGACCGAAAGCGGATTGGTGTTCTGCACGATCATCGCTTCGACCGGCGGCCCGCCGCACAACGCCTCGCGATCGCCGGTGAGGATGGCACCGATGCGCGACTGATCGAGCATGCGCACTTTCGGATCGAAACGGTCGAGGCCCTCGATCAGCGTCTTGTCGAGCTTGTAGATGTCGGCATTGTTGTGGAAGGCGCCGCCGCCCTCCAACGCCCACGCGCCCGTCACCGCCGGAATGCAGCTTGCGGCGTGCATCGAAACGGCGCCGTTGCGCGAACGCGCGAAGCCGTAGCCGAGCCGGAAGAAGGCGCGCTTGCGCTCGCTGATCAGGCGGGCGAACTCCTCGATCGTTTCGACCGGCGTGCCCGTGATCTTGGAAGCCCACAGCGGATCACGCGTTTTGACATGCGCTTCCAACTCGCGCGGCGTGTCGGTGTACTTGTCGAGATAATCCCAGTCCGCTTTGCCGTCGCGGAACAGGCAATGCATCACCGCACAGGCGAGCGCGGCGTCGGTGCCGGGCTTCACCAGCACCGCCAGATCGGCCTGCTCCATGGTGCCGTTCATGTAGATGTCGACGGCCACGATCTTGGCGCCGCGTTCCTTGCGCGCGCGCGTGGCGTGCGTCATCACATTGACCTGGGTGTTCACCGCATTGGTGCCCCAGATAACGACCAGGTCAGACTTCGCCATTTCGCGCGGATCGGGGCCGGCGATGCGGCCGACGCCGGCGGCAAAGCCCGAATAAGCCGGGTTGACGCAGATGGTGGAGTGGAAGCCGGAATATTTCTTGACGTGGCGCAGCCGGTTGATGCCATCACGCATCACGAGGCCCATGGTGCCGGCATAAAAATAAGGCCACACGCTTTCCGCGCCGTGCCGCTGCTCCGCTTTCAGAAAACTCTCGGCGACGAGATCGAGCGCATCGTCCCAGGAGATGCGCTGAAATTCGCCCGCACCCTTCTCGCCCACCCGGCGCATCGGATAGAGCAGTCGCTCGGCGTTATGCTCGCGCTCGGCATAGCGGGCGACCTTGGCGCAAACGACGCCGGCCGTGTAGTCATTGTCCTTGGCGCCGCGCACGCGCCCGATGGTGCGCTCGTCGAGGAGTTCGACCTCGAGTGCGCAGGTCGACGGACAATCGTGCGGACAGGCCGAAAAGCCGATCCGCTTGGCGGACGGGAACCGGGCGGGTTGATTCATAAAACCAGTCTAGCCTGCCGGTCCCCGCTTGTCCCGCTGCCGGCCGCGATGCCCGATTAAACCTCGCTCTCGGCCGGAACCTTGGCGCGCCGCCACAGATAGCCGGTGGTCAGCACGACCACCACACCGAGAATCTGCGCGACGAGATCGACGCGCTCAGGCGACACGCCGCTGAACAGGCCGAGGATCACCGGGTCGCTCGCGAAAATATCGCCGGCCACCCAGCCCAGGATAGCCGCGCCGCCCCAGACCAGAATGGGGAAGCGCTCCAGCAGCGCGAGAATGATGGCGCTGCCGGCGATCACCATCGGAATGCTGATGGCGAGACCGATGACGAGCAAGACATATTGCCCTTTGGCGACGGCCGCGACCGCGATCACATTGTCGAGGCTCATCACGATGTCGGCGATCACGACGATGCGCACCGCGCGCCACAGGTTCTCCGATGCCTCAGGTCCATGGTCGCCTTCGGATTCCTCCGGGATCAACAGCTTGATCGCGACCCACACCAGCAGCAGCGAACCCGCCAATTTGATATACGGCAGGGTCAGCAGCAGCGCGACGACTCCGGTGAAGGCAATCAGCAGCACGGAAGCGAATCCGGCGCCGATAATCATGCCCCAAAGGCGCTCGCGCGGCGGCAGGCCGCGGCAGGCGAGCGCGATCACCACCGCATTGTCGCCGGACAATAGGATATTGATCCAGATGACCTGCAGCACCGACAGCCAGAATGCCGGATGCGCCAATTGCGCCGTCAACTCTTGCACGCGTCGTCCCCCGCTTGTTCCAGCCGCCAGCCCGGCCATTGCTGCCTGTTGCGCCTCTTAAAGGGCGCGTTGAGTTATTTTAGCGGCCGGTGGACAAGCAAGGCTAGAGGGCGGCCGGAGAAAATGCATTCTTTCCGGCCGCGAAACACGCCGATTCGCGACTTTAGACGGTTTCCCTCTCCTGTCGCGAGCGGAACAACAGGCCGGTCAGCACCGTGCCGACAGCGCCCAATGCCGCCGTGGCAAGCGCAATCTTTTCGTGCGTGCCTTCGCCCAAATGATCGGTCTGCTCGACCACCACCGGGTCGGACGCGATCACGTCGCCCGCGATCCAGCCGAGCAGCGCGGCGCCCGCCCACAACAGCAGCGGAAAGTAATTGAGCAGCGTCATGATGATGGTGGCGCCGGCAACAATGGCCGGGATGCTGATGCCGAGACCGAACATCAGAAGCGCGTAATTGCCCTTGGCGGCGGCGGCGACCGCGATCACATTGTCGAGGCTCATGACGATATCGGCGAGCGCGATGATCTTGACCGCGCGCCACAGGCTGTCGCTCGAGCCGGAAACGCCGTCCTCTTCCTTGGTCGGCAAGAGCAGCTTCACCGCGATCCACAACAAGGCCAAGCCCCCCACAATCTTGATGTAGGGGAAGAGCATCAAGGTCGAGACCACGCTGGCGAAGATCAGGCGCATGGCGAGCGCCACCACCGTGCCGATGATCATGCCGCCGAGGCGCTGCTTGGGCGGCAGGCTGCGGCAGGCCAGCGCAATCACGATCGCGTTGTCACCCGACAAAAGAACGTTGATCCAGATGATCTCGACCACCGACACCCAGAATTGCGGCTGGGACAATGTCGCTGCGTCACCGAAAAAACTTTGCATTCCGCCGTCCTTGTCTTTCCCACCGGTTTAAGCGTTGGAGCGCATCCGTCCCTTGCGGCGGCCCGTCAGCGACGCGGCAACAGGCGCGGCGGCTCCGGCCGCCGGCGTGCCCTGGCATCTTTCCATGAACTGAACAGAACGCTGCCGGTGCCGGCGGCGCCGACAATGAGCAGGGGCCATTGCAGCGATTCCGAGACGAGGCCGAGCTCGATATCGAGTTCGTCGAGCAGCGCAAGGTAAGACGACCCCCAAATCCCGATGAGGGCCGACCAGGATTCCAGCACTTTTTTCGGCGACGGTATCTTCATCCGTTCAGGCGGTTCGGGCCGCAGATTTACGGAAAAGATACGTGACCCGCGCCACCGGCAACACCGAGCCCTCCTGCGACAAATTGTCAGGCTGGGGCTTGAAATCCCGAGCTACCGACGGGCGCTCACGCCCGCCGGCACCATTCACCGAGCACGGCCTCAGCCGACGATCTCGTTCTCGGAAAAGAACTGCGCGATCTCGCGCGCGGCGGTGTCGGGCGCATCGGAACCGTGCACCGAGTTCTCGCCGATCGAGCGGGCATGCACCTTGCGGATGGTGCCGGCCGCGGCCTTGGCCGGGTCGGTGGCGCCCATGACCTCGCGATACTTGGCAATGGCGCCCTCGCCTTCCAGCACCTGCACGACCACCGGGCCGGAGATCATGAAGTCGACCAGTTCGCCGAAGAACGGACGTTCCTTGTGCACGGCATAGAAGCGCTCGGCCTGCGCGCGGGTGATCAGCACGCGCTTCTGACCGACGATGCGCAGGCCGGCCTGCTCGATCATGGCATTGATGGCGCCGGTCAGATTACGCTCGGTCGCATCGGGTTTCAGGATCGAAAAAGTACGCTCGCGCGCCATCGGATTATCCTTCGCTGAGTTCACTGAGATTGATCGGCGGGTTTACCGACATTCATTGGAAAACCTGTGTCGCGGCGGCTTATACCGGGGGTGCGGAATGGCGGCAAGCGCGGGCCAGCGGCCCCGGACGGCGCCCGGTGCACCGGTTGTCCCCGCCGCCCCAGGAGGCCGCGATGAAGTCCCGCTACCAGATGTTTGCCCGCTACAATGCCTGGTGCAACGAACGGCTTTATGACGCCGCCGCGACCGTGACGGACGCGGATTATCGCGCCGATCGCGGCGTTTTCTTCAAGTCGCTGCACGGCACCCTCAATCACCTGCTGGTCGGCGACCGCATCTGGATGCGCCGCTTCACCGGCGCGGGCGCGCAACCGCCTTCGCTCGACGCCATTCTCTACGACGACTTCGAGGCTCTGCGCGCTGCGCGGCGCACGCAGGACACGCTGATCACGCGCTATGTCGATGGGTTGAGCGAGGAGGCGCTGGCCGGGACGCTCCGCTATCGGACCGTGGTCAATCCGCAAACCATCGAACAGGCGCTCAGCCCGGCGCTCGACCATTTTTTCAATCACCAGACCCACCATCGCGGCCAGGCGCATGCCCTGCTGACGGCCATGGTCGGCAACGACCGCACGCCGAGCTTCGATCTCATCATTTTTCAGCGTGAGACCGGGGTGGGATTGAAGGCGGCGACTTAAGCCCGTCATTCCGGGGCGCACTAACTTTCCTCTGTCATGCCCGGGCTTGACCCGGGCATCCCGTTTAGAAGCGCACTGCCTTCCTGAGCGGGATCGCCGGGACAAGCCCGGCGATGACAATTGAGTGGCGCCACCTTTCCGCTTGCCTAGGAATGAGCGGAGTGCTTGGAAGGCGGCCGATAAAACACGCCAACGCCGCGAGGAAGCCCGCCCATGACCACCAACCGCGTCCATCGCATTGCCGTGATCCCCGGCGACGGCATCGGCAAGGAAGTCGTGCCCGAAGGCGTGCGGGTGCTGGAGGCGGCGGCCAAGAAATTCGGCTTCAGGCTCACGCTCGACGATTTCGATTTCGCGAGCTGCGACTACTACGAAAAGCACGGCCGCATGATGCCGGAGGACTGGAAGGACCAGATCGGCAAGCACGACGCCATTTTCTTCGGCGCGGTCGGCATGCCCGACAAGGTGCCCGACCACATCTCGCTCTGGGGCTCGCTGATCCTGTTCCGGCGCGAGTTCGACCAATACGTCAACCTGCGGCCCGTGCGCCTGATGCCGGGCGTGCCCTCCCCGCTCGCCGGCCGCAAGCCGGGCGACATCGATTTCTGGGTCGTGCGCGAGAACACCGAGGGCGAATATTCCGCCATCGGCGGGCGCATGTTTCCCGGCACCGAGCGCGAGGTCGTGGTGCAGGAGACGGTGATGAGCCGCACCGGCGTCGACCGCGTGCTCAAATTCGCCTTCGAACTCGCGAACTCGACACCCAAGAAGCACCTCACCTCGGCCACCAAGTCGAACGGCATCGCGATCACCATGCCCTATTGGGATGAGCGCGTGCGCGAGATGGCCAAGCACTATCCGGATGTGAAGTGGAACCAGTTCCACATCGATATCCTCACCGCGCGCTTCGTGATGAATCCGGACTGGTTTAATGTCGTGGTCGCGTCGAACTTGTTCGGCGATATCCTCTCCGACCTGGGCCCCGCCTGCACGGGCACGATCGGCATCGCACCGTCGGGCAACATCAATCCCGAGCGTAAATACCCGTCGGTATTCGAGCCGGTGCACGGCTCCGCGCCCGATATCTATGGGCAAGGCATCGCCAATCCGATCGGGCAGATATGGTCGGGCGCCATGATGCTCGACCACCTCGGCGAGCACGAGGCCGCCAAGGCCATCGTCGCGGCAATCGAGAAAGTGCTGGCGGAACCGAAACTGCGCACGCGCGATCTCAAGGGTTCGGCCAAAACGGTGGAGTGCGGCAAGGCAGTGGCCGAGGCGTTGAGCTGAAGAACGCCCTCTTCCGCTCGTCCCCGCGAAAGCGGGGACCCAGCGCAGCTTCGCCCAGCTGGATTCCCGCTTGCGCGGGAATGAACGGAGTTTGTGGCCGTCCTGAACAGCACCGTAGGGATTGCACTCCGCCGCCTACTCCGTAAAAAGGCGCCCGCATGCTCATCATCGACGACCTCACCGTCCGCATCGCTGGCCGCACGCTGATCGAAGACGCCTCCGCGCGCATTCCGGACGGCGCGCGCGTCGGCTTGGTCGGGCGTAATGGCACCGGCAAATCAACGCTGTTCAACGTCATCACCGGCGAGCATCCGGCCGAGAGCGGCCACATCGAGATGCCGTCGCGCTGGAAAATCGGCCGCCTGGCGCAGGAAGCGCCGAACGGGCCCGAGCCGCTCATTGCGGTGGTGCTGCAAGCCGA
>DASZQT010000136.1:0-15333 GCA_035549515.1 Pseudolabrys sp.
CGAACATCGCCTTGCGGTGCGCGGGCTTCTTGCCCAGCTTGCGGTGAACCTTGCCGTGACGCATCGAACTAGTCCTCTTCTCTTTGTGTCACGACGGTTCGTCGGACGCTTGTGCTCAGGGGGGCTTCCTGCGTTCGCCCAAGTACAGTCGCAGCCGAAGATCCTGGCCGCGACCGGATTTCAGAAGCTCAGTAGTGATCCTCGAAGCGCTTGGCGAGCTCTTCGATGTTCTCCGGCGGCCAGCCCGCCACTTCCATGCCGAGGTGCAGACCCATCTGCGCCAGCACTTCCTTGATCTCGTTGAGCGACTTGCGGCCGAAGTTCGGCGTGCGCAGCATCTCGGCTTCGGTCTTCTGCACCAGATCGCCGATATAGACGATGTTGTCGTTCTTCAGGCAGTTGGCCGAACGCACCGACAGCTCGAGCTCGTCGACCTTCTTGAGGAAGGCCGGGTTGAAGGCGAGCTCCGGAATGGCCTCGGCGGCTTGTTCCTTGCGCGGCTCCTCGAAGGTCACGAAGACGCTGAGCTGGTCCTGCAGGATGCGCGCGGCATAGGCGAGCGAGTCCTCCGGCGACACCGCGCCGTTGGTCTCGATCGTCATGGTGAGCTTGTCGTAGTCGAGGATCTGGCCCTCGCGGGTATTCTCGACCTTGTAGGAGACCTTGCGCACCGGCGAATAAAGGCTGTCAACCGGGATGAGGCCGATCGGCGCATCCTCTGGACGATTGCGCTCGGCCGGCACATAGCCCTTGCCGGTGTTGACCGTGAATTCCATGCGGATCTCGGCGCCCTCGTCCAACGTGCACAGCACGAGGTCCGGATTGAGCACGGTGACATCGCCGACGGTCTGGATGTCGCCGGCGGTGACGGTGCCGGGGCCCTGCTTCTTCACCACCATGCGCTTGGGGCCTTCGCCCTGCATCTTGATGGCGATATCCTTGATGTTGAGCACCATGTCGGTGACGTCCTCGCGCACGCCGGCGATCGAGGAGAACTCGTGCAGCACGCCGTCGATGTGCACCGACTGCACCGCCGCGCCCTGCAGCGAGGAGAGCAGAATGCGGCGCAGCGCGTTGCCGAGCGTCACGCCGAAGCCGCGCTCGAGCGGCTCGGCCACCACCGTGGCGACGCGCGCCGGATCGGCGCCCGCCGTCACCTGAAGCTTGTTCGGCCTGATCAATTCCTGCCAATTCTTTTGGATCACGTTGTCACCTTCTCAGCGGCGCTGGCCCGTTTACGCCACGCGCGAAACCCCACCCGCCGTGTGGGGAAAAGTCAGCGGTCGCGGGCGCGAACCCGGGCGCGCCCGCTTCTCGAAAAACAATCAAACGCGGCGACGCTTGCGCGGCCGGCAACCATTGTGCGGTATCGAGGTCACATCGCGGATCGAAGTAATAGTGAAGCCGGCAGACTGCAACGAACGCAAAGCCGATTCGCGGCCAGAGCCGGGGCCCGACACCTCGACCTCGAGCGTGCGCATGCCGTGCTCTTGCGCCTTCTTGGCGGCGTCTTCCGCCGCAACCTGCGCCGCGTAGGGCGTCGACTTGCGCGAGCCCTTGAAGCCCATGGTACCCGCCGACGACCAGGCGATGGTGTTGCCCTGCGCGTCGGAGATGGTGATCATGGTGTTGTTGAACGACGCATTCACATGCGCGACGCCGGAGGCGATGTTCTTGCGTTCGCGCCGGCGGACGCGGGTGGCTTCCTTACCCATTCTCGATCCTTTCGCGCCCGGCGGCCTGTCGTGAGGCGCGGGCAAGTTCTGCGGTTATCAGGCGGTCTTTTTCTTGCCGGCGATGGTCTTGGCCGGGCCCTTGCGCGTGCGCGCATTGGTGTGCGTGCGCTGGCCGCGCACCGGCAGACCCTTGCGGTGACGCAGGCCGCGGTAGCAGCCGAGATCCATCAGGCGCTTGATGTTCATCGCCACTTCGCGGCGCAGGTCGCCCTCGACCATGTAGTCGCGGTCGATCATTTCGCGAATCTGCAGCACCTCGGCGTCGGTAAGCTGCGACACCCGGCGCGCGTCCGGCAGGTTGAGTTTGGTTACGATGTCCTTGGCGATCTTCGGGCCGATGCCGTGGATATACTGCAGCGCGATCAGCACGCGCTTATTGGTGGGGAGGTTGACACCCGCGATACGAGCCACGACTTGCTCTCCTGTTATCGGCCACGCGCATTGCGCGCGCCGAATTCTCGTTCAAAACCAAGGGTATAGCACAAAGCGTAACACGACGCCTGCCCCCGATTCTGCGGGAGGCGGCATCGCGTCAAGCTCCTGAATGTGCAGCTTATTAAGGGATTCATCGCGCCTTCGTCAACCTCCACTTGGGAGGGATTTACGTTGTCCCGCCTTTAACTTAACACCGTGCGCCCGGCCGGCGGATCCGCAGCTTCTTGCCTCGTGGGTCGCGTTGAGCGCGGGCGCAACCATGGCGTCAGCGCCCGCCCTGGCCGAGCATGCGATCGACCGCGGTCGCGACTTCCTCGATCGGAGCCATGCCATCCACGCTCCGCAGTAATCCTTTACCGCCGTAATAGTCGACCAGCGGCGCCGTGCGCGCCCGATAGGCCGCCAAGCGGCCCTTGAGCACTTCGGGCGTGTCGTCGCTGCGCACATTCTGGCCACGCGCGGTCATGTCGGCGACTCGCTTTTCGATGCGGTTGAGCAGTGCGCCCTCGTCCACCTTGAGTTCCACCACCCCGTCCAGCTTGAGACCACGCTCCGCCAGCAGCCGCTCAAGCGCGGCGGCCTGCGGAACGGTGCGCGGGAACCCGTCCAGCACGAAGCCACGACCGGCGTCCGGCTTGTCGATACGGTCGGCAATAAGCGCAACCACGACCTCGTCCGGCACCAGCTCGCCGCGATCGAGCGTGGCCTTGGCCTTCAGGCCAACCGGCGTTCCCGCAGCAACGGCCGCGCGCAGCATCTCCCCTGTCGAGAGCTGAACGATTCCGTGCTTTTGAACCAACCGCTGCGCCTGCGTGCCCTTTCCCGCCCCCGGCGGGCCGAGCAGGATCAGTCTCATCGATTGCGCCCCCGCAACTTGGAGCGCTTGATCAGGCCTTCATATTGATGCGCCAGCAGATAGCCCTGAATCTGCGCCACCGTATCCATGGTCACGCTGACCACGATCAGCAACGACGTGCCGCCGAAATAGAATGGCACCGCCGCGTAAGAAATCAGGATTTCCGGAATGAGACAGACGATCGCAAGGTAGAGCGCGCCAATCACGGTGATGCGCGACAGCACGTAGTCGATATATTCCGCCGTGCGTTCACCCGGCCTGATGCCGGGAATGAAGCCGCCGTGCTTCTTCAGATTGTCCGCCGTCTCGGTCGGGTTGAACACCACGGCCGTATAGAAGAACGCGAAAAATACGATCAGCGCGATATAGAGGATCAGGAACAGCGGCCGGCCGTGCCCGAGCAGCGTGGTGACGGTGGTGAGCCAGCCGGGCCCCGAACCGGCGTTGAAGTTGGCGACCGTGGTCGGCAGCAGCAGCAGCGAGGACGCGAAGATCGGCGGAATGACGCCCGAGGTGTTGAGCTTGAGCGGCAGGTGCGAGGACTGGCCCTCGAACATGCGGTTGCCGACCTGGCGCTTGGGATACTGGATCAGGAGCCGGCGCTGCGCGCGCTCCATGAACACGATGAAGGCGATCACCGCCACCGCCATCAGGATGACGGCGAGGATGAGACCCGTCGACAGCGCGCCCTGGCGGCCGAGTTCGAGGGTACCCGCGATGGCCGACGGAAGCTGCGCCACGATGCCGGACAGGATGATGAGCGAGATGCCGTTGCCGATGCCGCGCGAGGTGATCTGTTCGCCCAGCCACATCAGGAACATGGTGCCGCCAGTGAGCGTGATCGTCGTCGACATCAGGAAGAAGATGCCCGGGTTCGACACCACGCTGCCGGTGCCCTGCAGACCGATGCCGATTCCGTAAGCCTGGAACGCCGCCAGCACCACGGTGAGATACCGCGTGTACTGGTTCATGATCTTGCGGCCGGCCTCGCCTTCCTTCTTGAGGTTCTCGAGCGTCGGCGACACCGTCGTCATCAACTGGATGATGATGGAGGCCGAGATGTAGGGCATGATGTTCAGGGCGAAAATCGCCATGCGGTGGATGCCACCGCCCGAGAACATGTTGAACATGCCCAGGATGCCGCCGGCCTGGGTATTGAAGATCTGTTCCCAGGCATTGGGGTCGATGCCGGGCAGCGGGATATAGGTGCCCAGCCGGTAGACCAGGAGCGCGCCGACCGTGAACCAGATGCGCTTTTTGAGCTCTTCGGCCTTGGCCAGCGCCGAGAAGTTGAGATTGGCCGCCAGTTGTTCCGCTGCCGAAACCATCTTGTGCTCCTGCCCGCCCAGCCCTGTCGCCGCCGCCACGCCCCGCACAGGCGGGGTATCCAGTAGTTACAACCCCCTAGATAGGGCGCGGCCATCCGAAACGGTAGCCGCCGGGGTTACTGGAATGCCGCCCCAGACGAGGCGACGTCAGCCTCGAACAGTCACTAGGCCTTGGCGCCTTCCGCCTTCGCCTTACGCTTATTCTTGCCCTTCGGCTCGGAATCCTCGGCCTCCGGCGGCGGGGCAACGATCTTGACCGAGCCGCCGGCCTTCTCGACCGCCGCGATGGCGGACTTGGAGGCGCCGTAGACCGAAAAGTCGACCTTGGCTTTCAATTCGCCCTGGCCTAGCAGCTTCACGCCATCCTTGGCGCGCCGCATCAGGCCGGCCTTCACCATGGCCTCGGCATCGACCGTCGCCTTCGCGTCAATCAGGCCGGCATCGATCGCCGCCTGCACCTTCCCGAGATTGATCTCGTTGAGCTTGAGCGCGAAGGCGGTGTTACGGAAGCCGCGCTTGGGCAGGCGCCGATGCAGCGGCATCTGGCCGCCTTCGAAGCCCTTGATGCGCACGCCGGTACGCGCGGTCTGGCCCTTGCCGCCACGCCCGCCGGTCTTGCCCATGCCGGAGCCGATGCCGCGGCCGATGCGCAGGCGACCCTTGCGCGCGCCGGCGTTGTCGGCGATCTGGTTGAGTTTCATTGTTGTCGTCCTCGGACCTTAGTTTGTCATGGCCGGGCTCGTCCCGGCCATCTCGCTTAGGAAGGCAAAGCGCTGCCCACCTCATCGGGGTCACCGGGACAAGCCCCGTGACGACAGAAAACTACTTCGCTTCTTCCACCACCCGCACCAGGTGCTGCACCTTGCGGATCATGCCGCGCGTGGCCGGATTGTCCGGCAAATCCTTGACGCGGCCGATCTTGTTCAGGCCGAGCCCGATCAGCGTGGCGCGCTGTACATTGTCGCGCCGCAGCGGGCTCGCGATCTGCTCGATCTTAACGGTCTTCGCCTGAGCCATGACTGATTACTCCGCGGTCGCCTCGGCCTCGCCGCCTTCGCGGCGGCGCGACTGCAGCATGGACACCTTGATGTTGCGGCGCGCCGCCACCGAGCGCGGCGAATCCTGGTGCTTGAGCGCATCGAAGGTCGCGCGCACCACGTTATACGGGTTGGACGAACCGAGCGACTTGGCCACCACGTCCTGCATGCCGAGCGTCTCGAACACGGCGCGCATCGGGCCGCCCGCGATGATGCCGGTGCCGGGAGGCGCCGCGCGCAGGAACACCTTGCCGGCGCCATGACGGCCGAGCACGTCGTGATGCAGCGTGCGGCCCTCGCGCAGCGGCACGCGGGTGAGCGAACGCTTGGCGGCATCGGTCGCCTTGCGGATCGCTTCCGGCACTTCGCGCGCCTTGCCGTGGCCGAAGCCGACCCGGCCCTTCTGATCGCCGACCACCACCAGCGCCGCGAAGCCGAAGCGCTTGCCGCCCTTCACCACCTTGGCGACGCGGTTGATGTGCACCAGCTTGTCGATGAACTCGCTCGGCTCGCGCTCTTCGCGATGGCCGCGCTCTCGTTCCTTACGGGCTTCCCGTGCCATATTGATATGTTCCGTTAAAAGTTGAGGCCGCCTTCGCGCGCGGCGTCGGCAAGCGCCTTGATGCGCCCGTGATAGAGATAACCGCCGCGGTCGAACACGACGTCGGTGATGCCCTTTTCCTTGGCGCGTTCGGCGATCAGCTTGCCGACCGCCTTGGCCGCCTCGATATTGGCGCCGGTCTTGGCACCCTCGCGCAGCGACTTCTCGAGCGTCGAGGCGGCGGCGAGCGTCACGCCCTTGTCGTCGTCGATGAGCTGGGCATGGATGTTCTTGGACGAACGGAAAACGGACAGGCGCGCCCGCCCATGCGCCGCAATTCTCAGCTTGCGTCGCACCGAAACCGTCCGCCGCGCGCTGCGGTCCTTTGCTTTCGACATGGCTCTCAAGCCCTCTACTTCTTCTTGCCTTCCTTACGGAAGATGTATTCGCCAACGTATTTCACGCCCTTGCCCTTGTAGGGCTCCGGCGGCCGATAGGCGCGGATTTCGGCGGCGACCTGGCCGACCTGCTGCTTGTCCATGCCGGTCACCACGATCTCGGTCGGCTTCGGCGTCGCGATCGCGATGCCGGCCGGGATCGGATAGTTCACGTCGTGCGAGAAGCCGAGCTGCAGGTTGAGCTGCTTGCCCTGCACCGCCGCGCGATAGCCGACGCCGGTGATCTCGAGCTTCTCCTCGAAGCCCTTGGTCACGCCCGCCATCAGGTTGGCGACCTGGGTACGCGAGGTGCCCCACATCGAGCGCGCGCGCTTGCTCTCGTTGCGCGGCGTCACCTGGACGCCGGCCTTGTCCATCTTGACCGTCACCTCGTCGGGCAGCACGAACTGCATGGCGCCTTTCGGGCCCTTCACCTTGACGGTCTGGCCTTCGACATTGGCGGTGACGCCGGACGGGACCGGGACCGGTTTTTTACCAATACGAGACATTAGAACACCGTGCAGATGATTTCGCCGCCGACATTGGCGTCGCGGGCGTCGTGGTCGGCCATCACGCCCTTCGGGGTCGACAGAATGGCGATGCCGAGCCCGTTATTGATGCGCGGCAGGTTCTTGACCGAGGCGTAGACGCGGCGGCCGGGCTTGGAGATGCGCTCGATCTCGCGGATCACCGGCTCGCCGTCGAAATACTTCAGCTCGATCTCGAGCTCGCTGCGCCCGCTGATATGCGCCACGCTGGCGTAACCGCGGATGAAGCCTTCGCTCTTGAGCACTTCGGCCACGCGCTCGCGCTGCTTGGAGGCGGGCATCGAGACCTTGGACTTGTTGCGCATCTGCGCGTTGCGGATGCGGGCGATCATATCGCCGATCGGATCGTTCACGGCCATCTCGCTGCCCTCCTCACCAGCTCGACTTCACCAGGCCCGGGATAAGGCCCTTGGAACCGAGTTCGCGCAGCGCGATACGGCTGAGCTTGTGCTTGCGGTAGTAGGCGCGCGGCCGGCCGGTGAGCTCGCAGCGATTGCGAATGCGGATGCGCGAGGAATTGCGCGGCAGCTCGGAGAGCTTCAGCGTCGCCGCGAAGCGCTCCTCCATCGGCAGATCCTTGTCCTTCACGATCGCCTTGAGCTTGGCCCGGCGGCTGGCGAATTGCTTCGCCATCTTGCGCCGCCGGTTGTTCTTCTCGATCGAACTCTTCTTCGCCATTACAGTCGCTCCTTACGTTTCCGCGTCTGAGGGGTGGCGCCCCTCACTGCCGGAACGGGAAGTTGAAAGCCGTGAGCAGCGCGCGCGCTTCGTCGTCGGTGCGCGCGGTCGTGCAGACGGTGATGTCCAGGCCCCAGCTATCGGTGACCTTGTCGAAATCGATCTCCGGGAACACGATGTGTTCCTTGATGCCGAGCGAATAGTTGCCGCGGCCGTCGAAGCTCTTCGGGTTCAGTCCGCGGAAGTCGCGGATGCGCGGCAGCGCGATATTCACCAGGCGGTCGAGAAAGTCGTACATGCGCTTCTTGCGCAGCGTGACCTTGCAGCCGATGGCCTGGCCGTCGCGCAGCTTGTAGGTCGCGATCGACTTGCGCGACTTGGTGATCACGGTCTTCTGGCCGGCGATCAGCGACAGGTCGGCTGCCGCGTTGTCGACCTTTTTGCGGTCGGCGACGCCTTCGCCGATGCCCATGTTGAGCACCACCTTGGTGATCGCGGGCACCTGCATCGGGTTCTTGTAGCCGAACTTCTCGGTCATCTGGTCGCGCACGACCTTGTCGTAGTGCACCCGCAGGCGCGCCACGTAATCCTTCTGCTCGGCGGTATGCGCCGTCTTGGCCTCGCCCGCTTCCTTCTTGGCAGCGCGCGCGCCCTTCCCGCCTTCCTTGGCGGCCTTCGGCGCGGCTTCACCGGCTCCCTTCGGAGCCTTGGCCTTCTTGGTCTCGGTGTTCGTATCAGCCATCAGATCTCAACTCCGGAGCGTTTGGCAAAGCGCACCTTCTTGCGGCCTTCGCCCTCGCCGATGAACTTGAACCCGACGCGCGTCGGCTTGCCGTCCTTGGGATCGGCGAGCGCCAGATTGGACAGGTGGATCGGACTCTCCTTGGAGATGATGCCGCCTTCCTGCTGCGCGGTCTGGCGCTGATGGCGCTTGACCATGTTGACGCCGCGCACCAGCGCGCGGTCCTCGGCCGGGCGCACCTCGACGACCTCGCCGGTTCGGCCCTTGTCGCGACCCGTGAGGACCACGACCTTGTCGCCTTTGCGGATCTTGGCGGCCATTACAGCACCTCCGGGGCGAGCGAGATGATCTTCATGTGGTTCTTGGCGCGCAGTTCGCGCGGCACCGGCCCGAAGATGCGGGTGCCGACCGGCTCCATCTGCGGATTGATCAGCACGGCGGCATTGCGGTCGAAGCGGATGACCGAACCGTCGGCGCGCTTGATGTCCTTGCGGATGCGCACCACCACGGCCTTCATCACGTCGCCCTTCTTGACGCGGCCACGCGGGATCGCCTCCTTCACCGAGACGACGATGACGTCGCCGATGGTGGCGTATTTGCGCTTGGAACCGCCGAGCACCTTGATGCACATGACGCGGCGCGCGCCGGAATTGTCGGCTACGTCCAGGTTGGTTTGCATCTGAATCATGATGCGGCTCTCGTTCTCGTTGTGCGCTTCGCGCGGAAACTAAACTTGCGCATGGGCGCCTATTGCACTTTCGCTTGCTTCTCGCCCCGAATCACTTCCCAGCACTTGAGCTTGGAAATGGGCCGGCGCTCCTCGATCCACACGGTGTCGCCGACCGCGAACTGGTTGGTCTCGTCGTGGGCGTGGTACTTCTTCGAACGGCGGATCGTCTTCTTCATCGTCGGGTGCGTGAAACGCCGGTCGACGCGCACGACCACGGTCTTGTCCTGCTTGTCGCTGACGACGACGCCCTGCAGCGTGCGTTTCGGCATCTCGTAACCCCTTACTTCGTCTTGTCGGCGCCGGCGACGGCGCGCTTCTGGGCGGCAATGGTCTTCATGCGCGCGATGTCGCGGCGGATGGCGCGCACGCGCGAAGTGTTCTCGAGCTGACCGGTGGCCCGCTGGAAGCGCAGGTTGAACTGCTCCTTCTTCAGCTTGAGCACTTCGTCGTCGAGCTGGTCGAGCGTCATCGCTCTTACATCAACGGCTTTCATGGGCGTCACTCGGCGATACGTTCGATGAAACGGGTCTTGATCGGCAGCTTGGCAGCGGCAAGCGTGAGGGCTTCCTTGGCGGTCGCCAGCGGAATGCCGTCCACCTCGAAAAGCACGCGGCCGGGCTTGACGCGCACCACCCACAATTCGGGCGTGCCCTTGCCTTTTCCCATGCGCACTTCGATCGGCTTCTTCGACACCGGCACGTCCGGGAACACGCGGATCCAGACGCGGCCGGCGCGCTTCATGAAGCGGGTGAGCGCGCGGCGGGCGGCCTCGATCTGGCGCGCGGTGACGCGCTCCGGCTCCAGCGCCTTGAGGCCGTATTGGCCGAAGGCGAGCGTGGTGCCCGAGGTTGCGGTGCCGTTGATGCGGCCCTTGAAGGCCTTGCGAAACTTGGTGCGCTTGGGTTGCAGCATGACTTAGTTACCTAATTTCCTGGCGCTCAGGCCGCGCTGTCGCGACGCGGACGACCCTGGTCGCCCTCGGCGAGCTTCTTGTCCTGGGCCATCGGATCGTGCTCGAGGATTTCGCCCTTGAAGATCCAGACCTTGACGCCGCAGGTGCCGTAGGTGGTGAAGGCGGTGGCGGTGGCGTAGTCGACGTCGGCGCGCAGCGTGTGCAGCGGCACGCGGCCCTCGCGGTACCACTCCAGCCGCGCGATCTCGGCGCCGCCGAGACGGCCCGAGCAGTTGATGCGGATGCCCTCGGCGCCCAGACGCATGGCCGACTGCACCGCGCGCTTCATGGCGCGGCGGAAGGCGACGCGGCGCTCGAGCTGCTGGGCGATCGATTCGGCGACCAGCTTGGCGTCGAGCTCGGGCTTGCGGATTTCGACGATGTTGATGACGACGTCGCTGTCGGTGAGCTTGGCGACCGAACGGCGCAGCTTCTCGATATCGGCGCCTTTCTTGCCGATCACCACGCCCGGACGCGCCGAGTGGATGGTAACGCGGCACTTCTTGTGCGGGCGCTCGATCACGATGTGCGACACCGCGGCCTGCTTGAGCTGCTTCATCAGCTCTTCGCGGATCTTGATGTCTTCGTGCAGCAGCGTGCCGTACTCGGCCTTGCCGGCGAACCAGCGCGAGTCCCAGGTGCGGTTGATGCCGAGCCGCAGGCCGACCGGATTGATTTTTTGACCCATCGATAACTCCTCAGGCGCTCGCCTGCGCTTCGACCTGACGCACGACGATGGTCAGATGCGAGAACGGCTTGAGAATCTTGCCCACCCGGCCGCGGCCGCGCGGGGAGAAGCGCTTGATCACCAGCGCCTTGCCGACATGGGCCTCGGCGACGATCAAATCGTCGACGTCGAGGTCGTGGTTGTTCTCGGCGTTCGCGATCGCCGATTCCAGGCACTTGCGCACATCCTTGGCGATGCGCTTGCGCGAGAATTCGAGATCGGCGAGCGCGCTCGCCACCTTCTTGCCGCGGATCAGCTGCGCGACAAGATTCAGCTTCTGCGGAGAGACCCGCAGCATCTTGGCGACCGCCTTGGCCTCGTTGTCGGGAAGATCCCGTTCGTGTGCGCGCTTGCCCATGACTTAATCTCTCGATCCTTGCCTTACGCGCGTTTCGCTTTGCGATCCGACGTATGGCCGTAGAAAATGCGGGTCGGCGAGAACTCGCCGAACTTGTGACCGACCATTTCCTCGGTCACCAACACCGGAACGTGCTTCTGACCGTTGTAGACGCCGAAGGTCAGGCCCACGAACTGCGGCAGAATGGTCGAGCGCCGGCTCCAGATCTTGATCACCTCGTGACGGCCGGACGCGCGCGCGGCTTCTGCCTTCTTGAGCAGGAAGCCGTCGACGAAAGGGCCCTTCCAAACGGAACGCGTCATTGCTCTCGTCCTATTGCTGCTTCTTCTTGCGGTCGTGCCGGCTGACCACAATGAACTTGTTGGTGCGCTTATTCTTGCGGGTCTTGGCGCCCTTGGTCGGCTTGCCCCACGGCGTCACCCAGTGCTTGCCGCCCTTGGTGCGGCCGCCATGCGGGTGATCGACCGGGTTCATGACGATGCCGCGGTTGTGCGGCATGCGGCCCTTCCAGCGCTGACGACCGGCCTTGCCGATCGTGACGTTCATGTTGTCGGGGTTCGACACGGCGCCGACGGTCGCCATGCAGCGGCCGTGCACCAGGCGCTGCTCGGAGGTCGACAGACGCAGGATCACATAGTCCTGGTCGCGGCCGACGATCTGCACATAGGTGCCGGCCGAACGCGCGAGTTGGCCGCCCTTGCCGATCTTCAGCTCTACATTGTGCACGATGGTGCCGACCGGGATGTTGCCGAGCGGCAGCGCGTTGCCCGGCTTGATGTCGGCCTTCTCCGACGAGATCACGCTGTCGCCCGGCGCCAGGCGCTGCGGCGCCAGGATGTAGGACAGCTCGCCGTCGGCATATTTGATCAGCGCGATGAAGGCGGTGCGATTGGGATCGTATTCGATCCGCTCGACGGTGGCCGCCACGTCCATCTTGGCGCGGCGGAAATCGACCTTGCGGTAGGCCTGCTTGTGGCCGCCGCCGCGGAAGCGCGAGGTGATGCGGCCCGAATTGTTGCGCCCGCCGCTCGAGTGCTGGCCTTCCGTCAGCGTCTTGACCGGCGCGCCCTTGTAGAGCGCCGAGCGATCGACGATGACCAGGTGCCGCTGGCTCGGCGTGGTCGGATTGTAGGTTTTCAACGCCATCGAACCGCTCCCTTACAATCCGGTGGTCACGTCGATGCGGTGGCCCTCTTCCAGGGTCACGATCGCGCGCTTCACGTCGGACTGCTGGCCGACCTTGTTCTTGAACATCTTCACCTTGCCCTCGCGGACCAGGGTGTTGACGCTTCTGACCTTGACGTCGAACAGCTTCTCGACCGCTTCCTTGATCTGCGGCTTGGTCGCGGTGCGCGCCACCTTGAACATGACCTGATTGTGCTCGGAGGCCATGGTCGCCTTCTCGGTGATCACCGGGGCGAGGATGATGTCGTAATGACGGGGATCGCTGGTGCTCATTTGAACCGCGCCTCCAGCGCCTCGACCGCCGCCTTGGTCAGGACCAGGGTCTTGCGGCGCAGAATGTCGTAGACGTTGATGCCCTGCACCGGCAGCACATCGATGTTCGGGATGTTGCGCGCGGCACGGCCGAAATTCGCATCGACCGCGGCGCCATCGACGATCAGCGCATTGGCGAGACCGAGCTTGCCGAACTGGGCGGCGAGCGCCTTGGTCTTGGCGTCGGCCATGGTCGCCTGGTCGATGACGACGATGCCGCCGTCCTTGGCTTTCGACGAGAGCGCATGACGCAGCGCAAGCGCGCGCACCTTCTTGGGCAGGTCATGCGCGTGGCTGCGCACGACCGGACCGAACACGCGGGCGCCGCCGCGGAAGTTCGGCGCACGCGCCGAACCGTGACGGGCGCCGCCGGTGCCCTTCTGCGCGTACATCTTCTTGCCGGTCCGCATCACGTCGTTGCGGTCCTTGGTCTTGTGCGTGCCGGCCTGACGCTTGGCGAGCTGCCAGTTGACGCAGCGCTGGATCAGGTCGGTGCGCGGCTCGAGCCCGAAGATGTCGTCCGAAAGGCTCAGCGAGCCAGCTTCGCCGCCATCAAGCGTGGTGATCTTCATTTCCATGTCACGCGCCCTCCTGCTGAGCGGGGGCTTCGCCCGCGGCCTCGGCCAGCTTGAACTTGCCGGGCTTCGGGGCCTCCTTCGGGAGCGCCTTCTTTACCGCGTCGCGCACGGTGATCCAGCCGCCCTTGGCGCCTGGCACCGCGCCCTCGACCAGGATGAGGCCGCGCTCGACGTCGAGCTGCACCACCTTGAGATTGAGCGTGGTGATGCGATCGGCGCCCATATGGCCCGGCATCTTCTTGTTCTTGAAGGTCTTGCCCGGATCCTGACGGCCGCCGGTCGAACCGATCGAGCGGTGCGAGATCGACACGCCGTGGGTGGCGCGTAAGCCCCCGAAATTCCAGCGCTTCATGCCGCCGGCATAGCCCTTACCGATCGAGATGCCGCAGACATCGACGAACTGGCCCGGCACGAAATGATCGGCCGTGATCTCGGCGCCGACCGGAATGACCGCGTCGTCGCTGACGCGGAATTCCGCCATCTTGCGCTTGGGCTCGACATTGGCCTTGGCGAAATAGCCGCGGTCGGCCTTGCTCATATTGTTGGTGCGGCGCGGGCCCGAGCCTAGCTGCAGGGCCACGTAACCGTTCTTGTCCTTGGTGCGGTGGGCGACGACCTGGCACTGCGCCAGGCGCAGCACCGTGACCGGCACGTGTTCACCGCTCTCGGTAAACACCCGGGTCATCCCGACCTTCTGTGCGACGACTCCAGTACGCATCTTTCAGTCCCCGCGCGGCTTTAGAGCTTGATCTCGACGTCGACGCCGGCGGCCAGGTCGAGCTTCATCAGCGCGTCCACGGTCTGCGGCGTCGGATCGACGATATCCAAGAGGCGCTTGTGCGTGCGCATCTCGAACTGTTCGCGGCTCTTCTTGTCGACATGCGGCGAGCGGTTCACCGTGAACTTCTCGATGCGGGTCGGCAGCGGGATCGGGCCACGCACCTGAGCGCCGGTGCGCTTGGCCGTGTTCACGATCTCGCGCGTCGACGCATCGAGGATGCGGTGATCGAACGCCTTGAGCCGGATCCGGATATTCTGGCCGTTCATTTTGGTTTCTCTTCTCGACTGTCATCACTCGTACAAACGAGTGATCCAGTATTCGCTAGCGCCTCAGTGGACCCCGCGAGCCGCGGGATACTGGGTCCCCCGCTTGCGCGGGGGACGACAGCAAGTCGTTTCCTTACTCGATGATGCTCGCCACCACGCCGGCGCCGACGGTGCGGCCACCCTCGCGAATGGCGAAGCGCAGCTTCTCTTCCATGGCGATCGGCACGATCAGGTGCACTTCCATCGCCACGTTATCGCCCGGCATCACCATTTCCGTGCCCTGCGGCAGGTGCACGACACCGGTCACGTCGGTAGTGCGGAAATAGAACTGCGGACGGTAGTTGGTGAAGAACGGAGTGTGACGGCCGCCCTCTTCCTTCGTGAGGATGTAGGCCTCGGCCTTGAACTTGGTGTGCGGCTTGACCGAACCCGGCTTGCACAGCACCTGGCCGCGCTCGACTTCCTCGCGCTTGGTGCCGCGCAGCAGCGCGCCGATGTTGTCGCCCGCCTGGCCCTGATCGAGCAGCTTGCGGAACATTTCGACGCCCGTGACAGTGGTCTTCTGGGTCGCACGGATGCCGACGATCTCGACTTCCTCGCCCACCTTGATGACGCCGCGCTCGACGCGGCCGGTGCAAACGGTGCCGCGGCCGGAGATCGAGAACACGTCTTCCACCGGCATCAGGAACGGCTGGTCGATCGGTCGCTCGGGCTGCGGGATGTATTCGTCGACCGCCTTCATCAGCTCGAGGATGGCGTCATGGCCGATCTTCGGATCGGCGCCTTCGAGCGCCTTGAGGGCCGAGCCCTTGACGATCGGGATCTTGTCGCCCGGGAAGTTGTACTTGGAGAGGAGTTCACGAACCTCGAGCTCGACCAGCTCAAGCAGTTCCGGATCGTCGACCATGTCGACCTTGTTCATGAACACGACCAGCGCCGGCACGCCGACCTGGCGGGCGAGCAGGATGTGCTCGCGGGTCTGCGGCATCGGGCCGTCGGCGGCCGACACGACCAGGATGGCGCCGTCCATCTGCGCGGCGCCGGTGATCATGTTCTTCACATAGTCGGCGTGGCCGGGGCAGTCGACGTGCGCATAGTGGCGGTTG
>DASZQT010000137.1:0-33824 GCA_035549515.1 Pseudolabrys sp.
CCCGGCATGATGCGCGGCTACGGTCCCGGCATGGGACCGGGCGGTCCCGGCATGGAACGCGGCCCCGGAATGGGTCCCGGATGGCAGGGTCCCCGTGGCGAAGGCCCAGGCCCGCGCGGTCCGGGCGGTCCGGGCGGTCGCGGTTTCGGCTTGGCCGATCCGGCGCAGATCGAGCAGCTCAAGGGCGAGCTTGCCATCACGCCGGCGCAGGAAGCGGCCTGGACGAAATACGCCAAGACCATGCAGGACGCCGCCACTTCCATGCAGACGGTGCGCCAGAGCATGGATCCGGCGACAATCGCCAAGATGACGCCGCAGGATCGCTACGCGTTCATGACCACGATGCGGGGTGAGCGGCAGAAGCAGTTCGAGGCGGTCAATAGCGCCACGGACGAGCTGTTCAAGACGCTCGACGACGGCCAGAAGGCGAAAGCGCTGGAGGTCTTGCCGGGGCTCGGCTTCGGCCCCGGCCGGATGCGCGCCGCCGGTCCGGGCGGCCACTTCCACCGCTGGTGAAGCATTCCCGCTGCGGACTGTGTGAACCGATACGGCGGCCGGTGCTTCACGCGCCGGCCGTCGCGGCTTGGCTAACGCCCGCGCGAGACGCGTTCGATCTCGGCCCGCACGATGCGCTCGACCATGCCCGGCAGATTGTCGTCGAGCCAGGCCTTGAGCATTGGGCGCAGCATTTCCTTCACCAGGTCTTCGAGCGTGCGCGCATTCTGGCCGAGCACGATATTGGCCAGCGAGTTGAACGCGCCGTCGACCGCGCTGCGGGTGGCGGATGAAATCAGCGCGCCGTCGACCTGGCCGAGCGGCGAAGGTTGCGGCTGCGGACGCGGCTCTTCCATCGGCCGCAGCAGCGGCTCCGGCGCCCGCTCGGAGAACACGATGTCGGATGCGCCGTCGATGGTGCGGAAGCTCGGCGCCGGTGCGGGCGGCGGAGCCGGCGACTCGGGCGGCGGCGGCGGGGCCGCCATCGCCTCGGTCAGGTCGAGCACATCCGGCGCCGGCACCGGCGGCGCCGGCGTCGGCGGCGCCGGCGGCACCACCAATTCGGCCTCCGCCTCGGCCATCACCGCGTCGATTTCGTCCTGGATTGCGACGGGGGCGGGCGCGACGCGTGGTGGTGCCGGTGGTGGTGGCGGCGGTGCCGCCGCCGGCCGGCTTGCGACCACCGTGACCGGCGGCACCGGTCTGGGCGCCGGAACTTCGGCGGCGCGCGCCGCCTTGCCAGCATCGTCGTCGGCAATGATGCGCCGGATGGAGGCGAGAATCTCCTCCATCGACGGCTCTTGCGCCTTCGCCGCTTGCGTCATTTACGTGTCCCGTTACGTCGAGCGTTACGCCTTCGTCCCGGCGCGCGCGCCGGAAAAACGAATCGCCACCGATCCCTTATTTATACGCCAGCGGGACCGGCCTGTGACGGCCGGAAATATTCGGCGCTCCAATGAGCTGTGGACATACGCGGCCCGCCGATGCGCGCGGGCGGGCGCGGACGCAGACGCGACGTTCCGTCAGCGCCCGTCGGGGATGCGCACGCCGGCCCAGCTATCGCGCACCTGCTGGTAATGCACCTGCGGCCGATAGATCGGCGTACGCAGGCTGAGCGTCTGCGGCGTCAGCCGGCCGACATTGGCGAGCAGCGTATAGGACGCCACCACGCGGTCATGCTGCGCGGTGACCAGCGCCACCCGCGCATTCACCAGGTTCTGCTGGGCGGTCAGCACATCGTAGGTCGTGCGCTGTCCGACGCGCGCCTCTTCACGCACGCCGTTGAGCGCGATCTCGGCCGCCTGCACCTGGGTCGTGGTCGATTCGATCGCGGCCTTCGCCGCGTCGAGCTGACCCCAGGACTGCACCACGCTCTCGCGCGCCTGTTCGCGCACAGTGTCGAGATCGAGCCGGCGCTGGCCGAGCGTCTCCTTGGCCTGACGGATCAGAGAATATTCCGCGCCGCCCTGATAGATCGGCACGCTCAGCGTACCGAACAGCGACGCATTGTAGCCGCCGATCGTGGTCGGGCTCTGCTGGCTGAGGAAATAGCGCTGCGCGCTGGCGGTCACCGAGAAGTTCGGATAGAGCGAGCCCTCGGCCACCTTCACCTGCAATAGCGCCGCATCGACATTGAATTGCGCGGTGGCCACCGCCGGATTGGCGGCAACGCCGACGGAGATCGCTTGCGGCAAGGTCGAGGGCGAGAAGCGGTCGACCGGCGTGCCGGGCGCGAGGTTGCGCGGATCGATGCCGATGACCTGGCGATAGACGGCCACCGAGGTCTTGTAGTTCGACTCCGCGACCAGCACCTGCGAGCGGCCGGCGGCCAAGCTCGCCTCGGCCTGCGCCACGTCGGTGCGCGTGACCTCGCCGACATTGAAGCGGTCGCGCGTCTGGCGGAGTTGTTCCTGCAACACTTCGACGTTGCGCTGCTGCAGATTGAGAATGGCCGCGTCGCGCAGCACGTTCATATAGGCGGTTGCCGCATTGAGCAGCGTGGTCTGCTCGGCGGTATGCAGGCCGGCGCGGGCCGACAGCACCTGTGCTTCGGCCTGGCGTGTCTTGTTGGCGGTCTGGAACCCGTTGAACAGCGTCTGCGTGAGCGTCGCGCCGACCGAGAACGGCGAGTTCACCGCGCTGAACGTTCCAGATGACTTCTGGGTCACTGAAACCGCCTGCTCACCGCCCGTGGCCGTGGCTGTGACCTTCGGCCGGTATCCCGATAATGCCTGCGGAACATTCTCGTCGGTGGCGCGAACGCCCGCGCGTTGCGAATTGAGCGAGGGGTTGTTCTGGTAGGCAAGTACCAGCGCCTCTTCGAGCGTCGTCGCCCTCGCCGACACTGACGGCAGGACCGAAAACGCACAAAGTAGCGAAGCGGCCATAACCCGGTCCGCCCGCCTCAAGCGCTTACTCGAACTCATTTCCCAACCCTTGCACCGGCCACGCCACCGAAGTTCGATGAAACAATAGGCGTCCGGGGGGAGGCTTGGAAACCCCTGCAACCGGTTCTGCCCCCAGAAAGCCGCACAGTGGGGATTCCCCGCCACGTTCCCCACGCGCGGCGCCCCAGGGGGCAGCAATTAAAACGCAAAATCGGGTCTTTTGGCGAAACCGGGCAGGATTGCGGCACTGGCATCGAACAGCGGCCGGCCGCCGATGTCATCGCCGCTACGCAGGTAGAGCATGGCTTTGGCGCCCGGCCCCGCGCCCTCGACGCAGACCAAGCGGCCGCCGTCCTTGAGCTGGCGGCAGAGCGCGTCGGGCGCGACCTCGCTCGCACCCTCAACCAGAATGACGTCGTAGGGCCCCTGCGCCGGCCAGCCGGCCTCGAGCGGCCCCTGCACGAGTGTGACGTTGGCGCAGGCCGAGAGTTCCGGGCGCGCGATGGCGAGCAGGCCCTCGTCGTCGTCGAGCGCGACCACCGTGCCGGCGATTCGAGACAGCACGGCGGCCGCGTAGCCGGCGGCGCACCCGACGTCGAGCACCCGATCGGCCGGACCGACCGCGGCGGCCTGCAACAGCTTCCCCAGCACCATGGGCTTGAGCAGCCGACGCCGCCCTCCCACCCCGACCGGCAGATCGCGGTCGAGATAGGCGAGCGCGGCGCACGAGGCCGGCACGAAGCGCTCGCGCGGTACCTCCAACATGGCCGTCAGAATGCGCAGATCGGTCACATCGGCGGTGCGGACCTGGCCGTCCACCATGTTGCGGCGCTGGGCGGCGAAATCGGTCATCGCGCTCCTCGCATGTTAACGAATGCGCGGCTTTTCTGCGGCAAGGCCCTGCAAAAGGCAAGACGAGCACGAACGTTGTGGACTTAACTTCTCTCCTATATAGGCAGGGGACGAAGCGGCTCGGGGGCCGGCGCCAAGCCGGGGGGCATGCCTTCAATGGCCACGTGGCGGAGTGGTTACGCAGCGGACTGCAAATCCGTGCACGCCGGTTCGATTCCGGCCGTGGCCTCCACTCCCGATTTCGCCGGCCGGCGGCGGAAACTGACAGTTCGAGGACGCGAATCGCGCGGGCGGCACGTGCTGGTCTTGCCCGTGGAATCCGGCCACCCTGCCCGGCCCTGACGCGCGCCCGCGCCCGTGGACAGATTCACACGCCGGCCGCCCTAAGCGCTTTGCAAAACGGGCGACCTTTGTTATAGGCCCCTCCGTAACGGCTTACGGCCTGTTCCCGAGTAGCTCAGCGGTAGAGCATTCGACTGTTAATCGAATGGTCGCTGGTTCGATCCCAGCCTCGGGAGCCACAATTTTCACCGTCATCCCTTCGGCGCCGGCGCGGCTCACCGCATTGCGCGGGCCGTTGAAATAGTTGAGCCGCCCCGCCGATGTTGCCATCGGCGGAAACGGCTCTTTCGTCAGGCAAGCCTCGCGCGCGGCTTAGAACTTGTAGGTGACGCCGGCGCCGATCAGCCAGGGATCGAGATTGGCCTTGCCGGTCACCGGCGCGCCGCCGACGGTGGCGTTGAAGCTGGGCTGGAGCCACAGCTTCTTGACGTCGACGTTCACGCCCCAGTGTCGGTCGATCATGTAGTCGAAGCCGATCTGCAGCGCGGGCGCGAAGCTGTTCTTCAGGTCGAGCGCGGTGACGGCGCCGCCGGCCGCTTCCTGGCTGAAGAACATGGTGTAGTTCACGCCGGCGCCGATATAGGGCTTGAAGGCGCCGAAATTCGTGAAGTGATATTGCAGCGTGAGCGTCGGCGGCAGCAGCCAGGCCTTGCCGACATCCACGCCCGCGATGCTGCCGGCACCGGTGACGTGATGGCGCGTCACGCCGAGAATGAGTTCGGCCGCGATATTGGGCGTGAAGAAATAGCTGATGTCGAGTTCGGGCACGATCGAATCCGACACATTCAGATCGGATCCCGGAATTTGATCGACATGACCGGAATTCCGCGTGACGACGCCGAGCGCGCGTAGGCGGATCATCCATGGATTCCAGGCATCGATCGCCGGCGGCGCCTTGTATGCCGGCGCCGGCACCGCGACATCGGCCGCGTTAGCCGGCAGTGCAAGCACGCTCAACATCGTCGTCGCCAGAAGCAGCGACGCGATCGTCATCGTTCTTTTCATTGAACCCGCCCCATTCAGGAGAATACGTTGCCATCACGCGAACTGTCGTCGCGTGGTGTGAATGGCAAACAATGGGATTAGGGCGAGACGAAACTTGATCCAGATCAAACGTGCTGCGAATACGACCGCATCGCTGCACGCGTGCAATAGCTGTGGATCGAGTTGCAATTCATTCTCAAAGCGAACGGCGCTCCTGCGTCACGCCGTCGGCGGCTGCTTGCAGCGCGGCGTGATTGACCAGCCGCGCGGCGCCGCGCTCGTGCAGTTCGATGATGCCGTCGCGCTTCAACTGCATGACGATGCGCGAAATGGTCTCGAGCGTAAGGCCGAGATGATCGGCGATGTCGCCGCGCGGCGGCAGCGCAAGGATCGGCGATTTGCCATTGGCCTTGCCGGCGCGCGCTTCGACATTGAGCAGGAAGGCCGCCACGCTGCCCTTGGCGTCGCGCTGGCCGACGCTCAAGGTCAGCTCATAGGCGCGCGACAGGTCCTTGGCGACCGCTTCGTAGAGCTTGAGCAGGAAGCGCGGGTCGTTGGAGGCGGCGGAATGAAAGGCCGGGCTCGCGAAGCTGCGCAGCTCGGTTGCCTTCATGGCCTGCGCGCTGAAGCGGTGCTTGGCGTCATAGCCGAGCGCGATGAACTCGCCGGGAAACTTGAAGCCGACGATCTGCCGGCGACCGCTGCGCAGCAATTCATACAGGCGCACGGCGCCGCTCTTCACGAAATAGACATGGCTCTGCTTGTCGCCCTGCAGGAAGATATGCTGGCTCGGCGCCAGCTTGCGCCGGCTGCAGGTCGGCATGCGAAAGCTCGCCGCGCAGTCCGCGCTGCCGCAGGCGAGCGCGGCGCCTTCGGCGCCGATATGGCGAATGCAGGGAGGCAGTTCAGACGCGTCTTGCAACATGGGGTTTCAGCCGCCGCTTTGTTCGCACAATATTCTCCCAGGCGCTTGAAATTGCAACATTTTCAGAGCCCGTAAGCGCTTGACCGGCCGCCCCCGAGAGGCCAATTTGCGATTAACCCTAGCGGCCGTGCCAAAGCTCTCTCGGCCTGCTACCAGTTCCAGCAGCCTTCCCTCAGACCGCCTCGCGGCTTCGCGCCGGGCGCGGTTCATGCGACAAACCGTCCCGTTCCAGCCGCGCGAACAAGCCGCTCATGACGCCCTCGACCAGCCCGCTCACCACCGATCTCTACGAACTCAACATGGTCCAGGCCTATCTGGACCGCGGCGAGGACAAGGAGGCCGTTTTCGAGTTCTTCGTGCGCCGCCTGCCGCCGCGCCGCGGCTTCCTGATGGCGGCCGGGCTGGAAGACGCGCTGGAATATCTCGAGAACCTGCGCTTCTCGCAGGCCGAGCTCGACTGGCTGAAGGGCACCGGCCGCTTCCGGGCGAACCTCATCGACTATCTGGCGTCGTTCCGCTTCGCCGGCAATGTGCATGCGATTCCGGAAGGTTCGGTATGCTTTGCGAACGAGCCTCTGATCCGCATCACCGCCCCGCTGCCGCAGGCGCAACTGGTCGAAAGCCGGATCATCAACATCCTGCATTATCAGACGCTGATCGCGTCCAAGGCCGCGCGCATGGTGCTTGCGGCGCCCGGCAAAATCCTCTCCGATTTCGGACTGCGCACGGCACACGGCGCCGAGGCCGGACTTTATTCGGCGCGCGCGAGCTACATCGCGGGCTTTTCCGGCGCCGCCAATGTGCTGGCCGGCGCGCGCTACGGCATCCCGGTGGTCGGCACCATGGCGCATTCCTTCGTGCAGGTGCACGACAGCGAGATCGGCGCCTTCGAGGATTTCGCGCGCGCGCGGCCCGACGGCGTGATCCTGCTGATCGACACCTACGACACCGAAGCCGGCGCGCGCAAAGTGGTGGAGCTGGCACCGCGGCTGAAGGCCGATGGCATCGCGATCCGCGGCGTGCGCATCGATTCCGGCGACCTGATCGACCATGCGCGCAAGGTGCGCGGCATCTTGGACGCCGGCGGGCTGACCGACACCATCATCCTGGTGAGCGGCGGCGTCGATGAAGACGTGCTGCAGAAGATGATGGCGGAGCAGGCACCGATCGACGGTTTCGGGATCGGGGTCGGCCTCGATGTGTCGACCGACGTCCCCGCGCTCGACTGCGCCTACAAGCTGCAGGACTATGCCGGCAAGCCACGCCGCAAGCGCTCCGAGGGCAAACAGACCTGGCCCGGCCGCAAACAGGTGTGGCGCAGTTACGACACGGAAGGCCGCATGTGCGGCGATATCCTCTCGCTCGAGAGCGACACGCAGCCGGGCGAGGCGCTGGTCAAGCCGGTGATGCGGGCGGGCAAGCGCCTGGCGCCGCCGGAATCGCTTGCGGCAATGCGTGAACGCGCGGTGCGCGATCTGGCGCGTCTGCCCGAGCCGCTGCGGCGGCTCGAGCCGGGGGCGCTCTACCCGGTGAAAGTGGCGGACGCGCTGGTCGATCTGGCGAAGGAAGCGGACCGGCTGACCGCCAAATAATGCGTCAACCGCCCGTCCCTGCCCTGTTCCAGCCGCGCAGGCCTTCGCCATAGAGATCGTGGCCGGTGTCGGTGACGACGACGGTGTCTTCCAATTTGATGAAGCCCCGCGTGGGATGCATCAGCGTGGTCTCGACCGATACGACCGAGCCCGCTTCCAGCGGCAGATCGGCATCGGGCGCCGGATAAGGCACCGGACCATGGTCGGTCAGGCGCGGCCCTTCATGGCTGACCAGCCCCATGCCGTGGGCCAGAAATTCGATGTGATTATGATGCTTGGATTTCGCCACCAGCGGCTGGGCGGCGGCATAAATCTCGCGCCCCAACGCGCCCGCGCGCATCGGCTTCATGCAGGCGCGCTGAATGCTCTCGATCTCGGCCAGGAGGTCTTCCAGTTCGGCGTCCGGCTCGCCCTGGATCGCCATGCGGCAGAGATCGCCGATATAACCGTGGTAATTGCCGCCCGAGTCGATCGACATGATGTCACCGGCCTCCCAGCGCTCACCGGACGGCGCGCGGTTCATGCCCGTGCCGGCCGTGATGAGGCAATATTCGAAGATGAGCCCGCGATTGGTCTCCTCGCGCCGCAGGGCTTCGACCACCTCGGCCTTTGTCACGCCGGGTTTGGCGGCGGCGATAACCGCCCGCATGGAATCGATCACCGCCTCGGAAGCGATCTTCAAGAGCTTCAGCTCTTCCGGCGATTTCTTGAGGCGCTGGCGCTCCAGCACATAGAGTGCGTCGACCCAATCCGCGTCGGAAAACGCCGACCGCAGCACTTGTGCCGCGTCATAAGGCAGAAAACCGAACTCGGCCGCGATGCGCTTGGGCGCAAGTCCCGCCTTGCGCATATAATCAACCGCCTTCTGCATGGCGTCGACGGAGCCCGCCGTGTTGGTTTGCGTCTCCGGCGTCCATAAGGGCTTCACCTGCTGCTGAAACTTCTCCAAGCGATGGCCGATATAGGCCGCCTTCTCGGGCCGGCCCTTCGGATAGACCAGCACGGGCAGATAGCGCGTGATGCCGGTCGCATCCATGTAGTCGAAGAAATTGGCGCGGTGTCCGCCGAGCAGGTACTGCACATTGTGCTTCGAGGTGGCCACGACCACGTCGATACCGGCCTCATCCATAAGACGGTCGAGGCGGGTATGATCGAACGGAATGGCGAGACTGGACGCGGGCTGCGCGGCGACGTTCATGGGCTGGCTCCCTCGACGGCGGGGTCTTTGCCCCGCATGTCAACGCGGCAAGCCTAGCGCAGGTCCCAGGGCGTGGCCATCCGTCACCCTGAGGCGCCGTCGCGCAGCGACGGCCTCGAAGGGTCTCTGAGTCACAGGTCCTTCGAGGCGCGCCTGCGGCGCGCACCTCAGGACGACGGGAGAGGATTGCGTGTCTGCTACGGAATGACGGTCAGGCCGCCGCCTTGGCCCACAGTTCCTTGCTCGCCAGCCGGGCGCCTTCGGCCAGCGCTTCCAGCTTCGCCCACATCACCTGCGGGTGGACGCGGCGGTAGAACGGTCCCTGCGCGAAACCGCAATCGGTGCCGGCGATCACATTCTCGCGCCCGACGAATTTGGCGAGCCGCACAATGCGCTCGGCCACCAGCTCGGGATGCTCGACGACATTGGTCGCATGGCTGATGACGCCCGGGATGAGCACCCTGCCCTCCAGCTTCACGTCCTTCCACACTTTCCATTCGTGCTCGTGGCGCGGATTGGCGCCCTCGATCACGAAGGCCCCGACCTTGGCCTTGAGCACGACGTCGACGATGTCCCTGAGCGGCACGTCGCTGGTATGCGGGCCCGGCCAGCTTCCCCAGCAAATATGATAGCGGATGCGATCGGCCGGCAGGCCCTCGATCGCGTGGTTCATGATCTCGATCTGCTTTTCGAGCCAGCGCTTGTAGTCGGCCAGGCTCCCCGGCGGCACCATGCGGTCATAGGTGACGGCGCTGCGCGCATCGTCGAGCTGCACCACAAAGCCGGCATCGATGATGGTCTTGTATTCGGTGCGCATCGCGGCGGCGATCGCCGTCTGCAGGTCTTCTTCGCTCTTGTAAAACTCATTCTTGCGGTCGGGGATGACGCTCGCCGGCGCCGCCACCGGCAGGAAGGCTTCTTCAACCTTGACGCCCGCGAGCGCGGCCTTGAAATTCTCGATGTCGTGCTGAAGCTCAGCCTGGCCGCTATAACTGATCGGGCCAACGCAGATAGCCTCATGCGTGGTCGCCACGGCCTCCTTACTATCCAACTCGGCATAGAAGTCGGCGAATTTGGTACGGTCGGCGCCGCGCTTGAACGGGTTGGCCGCGTCGTTTTTGATCGGCCGCCGCTCGAAGCCGGACAGCCTTGTGAGCGCATACTGCGCCCAGGAGATCGACTTGCCGAACTCGCCGTCGCTCGGAATGTCGATGCCGACATCCGCCTGCTGGCGCACCACTTCGGCGACCGAATCCTTCAGGCACTGCTGGTAGGCCTGCTCGTCATAGGGCTTGCCGGACTGCTTCAGGCGCAGGAAATCCTGCAAGGCGGCCGGACGGATGAGACTGCCGACATGGGTGGTGAGGATGCGGTTCGTGCTGCGCTTCATGGCTCATTGCTCTTGGGAATTGACTAGCCGACCCTATGCCCGGGCCGCGCCGTAAAGGCAATGGATGGGCTGTATGCGGGGGACGCGTGGGCCAGGACCCAACGGCCGCGCCGCGGGCGCAGCGCAGCGTGCAGCGGAGCAAAACGCTGCACTGCAGACCCGGCGCCGTATCAAACTTTGTGCGACGTAAGGTCCCGGGTCTGCGGCGCAACATTTCGCTTGCGCTCATGCCGCGCCACGCCCGGGACACGAGGCAGGGCTACCCCTTCACCACGCCGATGAAGCCTTCGAGCATGTCCGGATCGTCCCGCAACGTTGCGCTCGCCCCGTCATAGACGATGTGGCCACGGTCCATCACCACCGCGCGTGGCGCGATGTCGAGCGCCAGGCGCGAATTCTGCTCGACCAGCACGGTGGCGAGCCCGCCGTCCTTGGTGAGGCTTTTCACCGCGCGCGCCAGTTCCTCGACGATCACCGGCGCCAGACCCTCCGACGGCTCGTCCATCAGGAGCAGCGAGGGATTGCCGATCAGCGCGCGGCCGATCGCCAGCATCTGCTGTTCGCCGCCCGACAACTGATTGCCCATATTGCTGAAACGCTCGGCCAGGCGCGGGAAGAGATCGCACACGGTCTTCAGATTCCACGGCCCCGGCCGCGCCGCCACTTCGAGATTCTCCCGCACCGTGAGCGAGGGAAAAATCTCGCGCTCCTGCGGCACATAGCCGAGCCCGGCCATCACGCGCCGGTAGGTCGCGAGGCCGGAAATGTCGGCGCCCTTCAGTAATACGTGCCCACCATGCAAGGTCGTATGGCCCATGATGGTGGCGAGCAATGTCGACTTGCCGACGCCGTTGCGGCCGATGATCGAGACCGTCTCGCCCGGCGCGACCGTCAGGCGCACGTCTTCCAGCACCACGGTCTCGCCGTAGCCGGCGCGCACATTGTCGAGTTGAAGCACCGGCTCAGCCATGGTGATGCTCCTGGCCGAGATAGACCTCGCGCACCTTCTCATTGCGCCGGATCTCTTCCGGCGTGCCCTGCGTGAACACCGCGCCCTGCACCAGCACGGTGATCTCCTTGGCGAAGCGGAACACCACGTCCATGTCGTGCTCGATGATGAGCACGGCGATGTCGGGATCGAGCGCCGCCACCGCATCGAGGATGAGATGGCTTTCCGAGGACGGCACGCCGGCCGCCGGCTCGTCGAGCAAGAGCACGCGCGGACGCTGCGCCAGCGCCATGGCGATCTCGACCAGACGCTGCCGGCCATAGGGCAATTCGCGCACCAGCTTGAGTGCATCCTCGGTCAGCCGCAGCGCGTCGAGGTGGTCGAGCCCTTCCTCCAGGATGACGCGCTTGGTGCCGGTCGGCCGCCACAGATTATTGGCGTGGCCGTCGCGCTCGGCGATCACCATGCAGATGTTTTCGAGCACCGTGAGGCCGCGGAACAACTGGTTGATCTGGAAGGTGCGCGCCAGGCCGCGGCGCGCGCGCTCGGCCTGCGAGGTCGCGGTCACGTCGGCGCCGTCGAGCACGATGGCGCCCGACGACGGCTTGAGCACGCCCGTGATCAGGTTGATCAGCGTGGTCTTGCCGGCGCCGTTCGGCCCGATCAGGGCGCGGCGCGCGCCGCGTTCGAGCGTGAGGTTGACGTCGCGCGTGACATGCAGCGCGCCGAACGAGCGATTGAGACTTTTGACGTCGAGCGCCGCGCTCATGACGCGGCCCCCGCGACCGCCGAGCGGCTGGTGATGAGCAGATAGACCGCGTTGATGCCGGCGCCGATCGCGGCGCCGCCGAGCGTGAAGATGAAGGCACGCGCGGGCGTGCCGGCAACGAACGAGGACATCAGCTCGGTGCGGCTCAAGTTCGCGGCAAAGCCGATCAGGAAGCCGAGGATCGCGCCGTCGAGCGCGGAGGCGCCGAGCGCCTTCCAATGCTCCGGCTTCCACACCAGCCGGCGCGGCGCGGCGTCCCCGGCCCTGCCCGACAAGCGCAAGCGCACGAAGTCCTCGGCCACCCCCAACAGCCCACGACGCGCAAACAGCACGGTGAGCACCAGGAGGATGCCGATGCCGAACTGCCAGAAGGTCGGGCTCAATTTCGAGAAGTAGTCCTCGAGCACCATGTAGACGGTCGCGCCCAGGAACGGCCCGTAGAGCCGGCCGGTGCCGCCGAGGATCAGCATCACCATCACTTTGGCCGAACTGTCGAAGTCGAACACGGTGAGCGTGACATAGGCATTGGTCTGCGTGAACAGCGCGCCGGCGACGCCGGCGATCGCCGCCGAAATCGCATAGACCGTCACGAGCCTGCGGTGCACCGGCGACCCGATCGAATGCATGCGCCGCACATTCTCGCGGATGCCGGTCAGCGTCTGCCCGAATGGCGAATAGACGATGCGGCGCACCAGGTAGAACACGACGGCGAGCGCGGCGAGCGCGTACCAGTAATTGGTGTGGCCATAGAGATCGTATTGGAAAGCGCCGAGCAGCGGATCGAAGGTCAGGCCCGGCAGGCCGTCATAGCCGCCGGTGATGTCGGAGCGCAGGTTGCCGGACTCCTGCAGCATCGCGGCAAAGGCGATGGTCAGCATCAGCAGCGTCAGGCCGCGATAGCGCAGGATGAACCAGCCGACCACGACACCCACCAGCCCCGCGATCACGGCGGCGCCGAACAGGCCACTGATCGGCTCGCTCCAGCCGAGCTTGAGCGAGGCGAGCGCCACCGTATAGGCGCCGATGCCGAAGAAGGCGGCGTGGCCGAGCGTGACGATGCCGGCATAGCCCAGGATCAGGTCGAGCGAGAGCGCGAACATGATCATGATCAGCACCTGGCTCCCGAACGTCATGCGGTTCGGGAACAGGAAGAAGCAGGCGATGGCGACGAGCCACGGCAGCACTTCGGGCCAGCGCAGATGATGGCGGCGCACGAGATAATCGGTGGCGCGGTCGCGCGCTTCGAAGAAGGCGGAGGTGCGGGGCTTGGTCTCACTCACGGCCGTAGAACCCCGAAGGCTTGATCAGCAGCACCAGCGCCGTGATCGCATAGATGAACAGGTTGCCGGCCACCGGGAAGGCATATTTGCCGCCGGTATCGATGATGCCGATGACGAGCGCGGCGAGCAGCGTGCCCTTCAGGCTGCCCAGCCCGCCGACCGCGACCACGATCAGGAATAGCACGAGATAAAGCACGGCAAAGGACGGCGTCAGCCCGAAGAGCTGGATCGCGAGGCCGCCGCCGAGCGCGGCCAGTCCCGAGCCGACCGCGAAGGTCAGCGTGAACAGGCGATCGACATTGATGCCGACCGATTCCGCCATGCGCCGGTTGTCGACCGCGGCGCGGATCTTGGCGCCGATATTGGTGTTCTCGAATACATACCAGAGCACCGCGATGAGCGCGGCCCCCACCACGATCAGGAACGCGCGATAGCTCGGGAAGCGGCGGAAGCCGAGATTGACGTCACCTTCCAGCCAGTGCGGCAGCGGCACCGATTTCGGGATCGGCCCGTAGAAATAGGTGAAGGCCGCGATCGCCATGAAGGCGAGCCCGATGGTGAGCAGCACCTGTTCGAGATCGGTCGATTTGTACAGCCGCCGATACAGGCGCTTCTCGAAGCGCACGCTGATCAGCCCGATCAGGACCGCGGCGATCAGCAGCGACGGAATGAAATCGATGCCGTAGGAGCGCGTGAGCGAGACCACGACGAAGCCGCCCGCCATGGCGAAGGCGCCATGCGCCAGATTGACGAACCCCATCAACCCCATCGTGACCGAAAGGCCGACGGCGGTGATGAACAGAAACATGGCATAGGCCAGGCCGTCGAACAGGACGCTGACGACGATATTGGCGATCTGCGGCAAGAACCCCACCTCTAATTAGCGAAACGCCGCCGCGCCGTTATGCGCGGCGGCGCCATTTTCTGTCAATTCCGGCTTGTTGCGCCGGCCGATCAGGAGCCGCAGCGTCCGACTTTGAGCACCTTGCACTCATCCTTGACCGCCTTGGTGGTGCCGAGGATGCGCTCGCCGAGCTTGCCGTCGGGCTTGCGATAGACTTCCATCGCGTGCTCGTCCTGCACGATGTCGCGCGTGGTCGGGTCGATCATGACATGGCCGCGCGGGCCGTCGGCCGACCAGCCCTTCATCGCCTCGACCACCTTGGCCCCGTCGGTCATGTTGCCGTTGAGCTTCTTGATGGTGTCGAAGATCGCGTGCATCGTGTCCCAGGCCTGCGCCGACATGAAGTCCGGATAGGAGTCGGCGCCGTAGGCCTTGTGCCACTCGGCGTTGAACGCCTTGTTGGCCGCATTGTCGAGATCGACCGCGTAGTGGCCCATCACGATGGTGCCGATGGCGGCGTCACCCATATCCTGCAGCTTGTTGTCGGGGATGAGGTCCATCGGGCCGATCAGCTTGATGCCGGCCTTGCGCATGCCGAGCTCGCCATAGGCCTTCATCACACCGGTCGCATGCGCGCCGGAAGGAATGAAGACATACATGCAGTCGGGATGCGCGTCCTTGATGCGCTGGAAGAACGGCGTGAAGTCCGGCACCTGCACCGGGCTGCCCATCGGGATCGACAGCACGACCTTGCCGCCGGCCTTCTTGAAGCCGGTCTCGAAGGCTTCGGTGGAATCCTTGCCGGGCGGGAAGTCGGTATAGGCGACCGCCGCGGTCTTGCAGCCGACCTTGTCATAGGCATAGGCGCCCATCGGATAGGCCGGGTGCCACATGCTGAACGACAGCCGCACGATGTAGGGCGACAGATTGGTGATCCAGGCGGTGCCCGCGTTCGAGATGATCATCGGCACCTTGGCCTGCGTGACCACGGGCGCCAGCGCGATCGCCGACGGCGAGAACGAGAAGCCGGTCAGCAGGTTCACCTTGTCGTTGGTGATCAATTCGGTCGCCACGGTCTTGGCGGCCGCGCCGGTCGGCGGACCTTCGTCACGCTTGATCAGCGTGACCGTGTTGGGCGCGATGTCCTTGGCGTGCAGCTTGACGTAGAGATCGAACGCCTTGTCCATCTGATGGCCGAGATCGGCATTGGCGCCGGAAAACGGCAGCACCACACCGATCTTGACGTCTGCAGCTTGGGCGGTACCGCCCACCGTCATGGCCAGGGCGGCGGCCCCGAGCCAGTGCAACATACGCATCGCATCCTCCCTTACGGGTTGAATTAGTTCGAATTCCGACTTTCTCTTTAGATTACCGGAACTTGGCGACCACAGGCCGCTTTCCGATCACTGGTTTGGCCCTTGTGCCCCAATTGCCCACCTTTTTCAACGGAAAGCCGCCTCCGGTTTGCAGGCGCGAAAGTGCCGACACGGCCCTTCCGGATCAAATGAATAAAATCTGCGCATTCATGCATTGAGTGCATGAATACCGCCCTTGGTTTTGATCTCTTCGACCAGCACGCCGCGCAGGCGCGCCGCCGGCGGCGACAGCGGCATGCCGCGCCGCGTCACCAGGCCGTAAGTGCAGGACAGTTTGGGCGCGCGCAAGGGAACCGCGACCAGTCCGCGCCCACGATGCAGCGTGACATCCATGCTCGGCACGATCGCGTAGCCAAGTCCGGCCTCGACCAGATTGACCGCGGTCTCCACGTGCTGAACCTCGTATTGCCAGTTCAAGGTCATGCGAGCCGCGTTAAGCGCATCGTCGATCATCGGACGGATCGCGGTCTTCGCCCCGACCCGGATCAGCGGCAGATTGCGCAGCTCCGACCAGCCGATCGAACGCTTTTTCGCCAGCGCATGGCGGGCCGGACAGGTGAGCGCCAGCGGCGAAGCGGTAATCGTCTCCACCTCGAGGTCCCAGCGGTTGGTCTTGGCGACGCTGAGCCCGAACTCGACCTCACCCGACTGCACCAGTTCCGCGACCGCCGCCGATGGCGTCTCGAAAATACGCACCTGCACGCGCGGCTCCGCCTTGTGAAAGCGGCTGAGAATGGGCGGCAGGTAATTGACCGCCAGCACCGGCAGGCACGCGATATCGAGCCGCTCGCGCCGTTTGGCGCCCTGCTGCTTGAGATCGTCGAAGGATTGCTCCAGCTCGATCACGGCGCGTTGCGCCTTGGGGAGGAAATCGATGCCGGCGCGCGTCAGCGTCACCTCGCGCGTGGTGCGCGCGAACAGCTTAATGCCGAGCTCGTCCTCCAGTTTGCGCATGCGGTGGCTGATGGCGGTCTGCGACAGATTGAGATGCGCCGCCGCACGCTGAAAACTGCCGCGCTCGGCAATGCTCAGAAAGGCTTCCAGCCCGAGAAAATCGATGCGCATGGCGCGGCTCCAGTCCGACAGGCCCGTTCCGAGCCTCATGCATCCAATTCATGAATAGGTCAAACTTGGCCATTTGTCGCGTCTATCATGAGGGACGGGATTGGCCGCGACAGCGGCGCCCGCAAAGCCACGCTGCGCGGATGACGCGCGCATTGAGCGGGCAGCCGCCAGAGCGCTCTGCATTGAGATGGTGTCGCCCAGTCCCGCGTTCATTCCCGCGAAAGCGGGAATCCGGTTCTTTTATTGGGCAAAGCCCGGGTCCCCGCTTCCGCGGGGACGAACGGAAACTCAGTCGACCCAACAGGAACTCGCGCGAGGGGAACGCGCGAGCGCGGCGAAACGCCGCGCCGTCAGGCCGCGTTCTGCGCTTTCGCCGCCACGCGCACATTCTGCGACGGGCTGTAGTCGTCGCGTTGCTGCAGCAACATATCGAGCGTGGCCACTTCGACGCGATTGCGGCCGCGCTCCTTGGCGAAATAGAGCGCCCGGTCGGCCTGCGCCAGGAGCTGCGGCATGTCGAGCACGGGCGCCTCGCTGTGCACGAGGCCGATGCTCACGGTGGCGCAGACCGGCCGCTCGTCGACCTCGCGCGCGGCTTGCGCGAAACTCTCGCGGATGCGCTCGGCCACCGCGAGCGCCTTGTCGCGGCTGGTGTCGCGCAGCACGGCGGCGAATTCCTCGCCGCCCAGGCGGCCGATCAGGTCGCTCGCGCGCAGCGACTGGCGCGCGGTCTCGGAAAACAGTTCGAGCACGCTGTCGCCCAAGGCATGGCCGAAACGGTCGTTGATCGACTTGAAATTGTCGAGATCGATCAGCAGTACCGCGGTCGGCCGCGGGCTGACGCTGTGGCGCTTGGCGAGCGCGGCCGCCTCCTGCACGAAGGCGCGGCGGTTGGAAATGCCGGTCAAGGGATCGATCATGGCCGCCGTGCGATGGCGCAATTCGGTGCGTTCCTTCGCCATGGCGAGCAGGATGAAGGCGATCGAGATGGTGAACAGGAGCGCCTCGAACGACAGCACGGTCAGCCACACGCTGCCGAACATGTTGCCGTCGGTCGGCGACCAGGGCAGCACGCGGATGAGCGGCGTGCGCAGCAGGAACAAGGCGCCGTGCGCGAACAGCATGAAGATCGCCGGCCAGCGCGACACAAGTTGCTCGCCGCGCCCGCGCCAAAATTCGTAGGCCGTCAGCCACGTATAGCCGGTGATGATGCCGGAGGCGACCAGCGCGCGCGCATCGACATCGTTGGCAACGAACGGCAAACGGCACAATAGCAGCCAGATCACCGCCCCGGTGACCAGATAGACCGGCTCGACCGGGCGGCCGTCGAATACGCGGGCGCCGGTCCAGGTCACCGCGAAGGCGGTGAACAGCAGCGCGTTGGCGAGGTCGATGGTGATGAGGTCGGGCGCCGAGCCATACATGCCGAACAGCATGACCGAGCCGGCGCGGATGATATGCGCGAAGCCCCACCAGCACACCGCGTAGATTTGGGTGTTCTGCGCCCAGGCGAACAGCAGCAATAGGCCGAGGATGGCCTCGACGTAAATCGTCACCATGAAAAGCGTGTTGACGTCGAGATTCATCGCTTGCCTGCGCCCGTTGATGAGGGAGCTTTGGCTTTTTGAGCCGTCCCACGACACCATGGGAGCCGGTCAGGAAAAAAGTGGTGAACGTGTCCAGGTACCAGCGCGCAATGCGCCGTTATGGTTTCAAAGACCTTGCCGGGACCTTGAATAATCGAGACAACGGTGCATTCCCGCCTCATGGCCCGATTGCAGGGGGCGGTCTTGTGACCCGGGCGAGCCTCCACTAGGGTCGCGAGCTACCTTTAACCATTCCCCGAGCCCGGGCATGCATATTCGCGACGGCGTCATCGAGGCCATCGGCCATACTCCCCTCATCAAGCTCGAGCGCGCATCCGAGCAGACCGGCTGCACCATCCTGGGCAAAGCCGAATTCATGAATCCGGGCGGCTCGGTGAAGGACCGTGCCGGCCGCCAGATGATCCTGGAAGCGGAGGCGCGCGGCGAACTCGAGCCGGGCGGCCTGGTGGTGGAGGCAACCGCCGGCAATACCGGCATCGGGCTGGCGGTGGTCGCCAACGCGCGTGGCTATCGCACCATCATCGTCATTCCGGAGACGCAGGCGCAGGAAAAGAAAGACATGCTGCGGCTATGCGGGGCCGAACTGGTCGAGGTGCCCGCCCTGCCCTACGGCAACCCGAACAATTATCAGCATGTCGGCCGGCGGCTGGCGGAAGAATTAAAGCGCGGCGAAAATCACGGCGTCATTTTCGCCGACCAGTGGAATAATCTCGATAACCGCAAGGCGCATTACGTCTCGACCGGCCCGGAAATCTGGCAGCAGACCGAAGGCAAGGTCGACGGTTTCATCTGCTCGGTCGGCACCGGCGGCACGCTGGCGGGCACCTCGACTTACCTGCGCGAGCAGAGCAAGGACATCGTGATCGGCTGTGCCGATCCGCGCGGTGCGGCGATGTATAATTTGTTCGCACATGGCGAGGTCAAGGCGACCGAGGGCGGCTCGATCACCGAGGGCATCGGGCTCGGCCGCGTCACGCCGATCATCGAGGACATTCATGTCGACAAGGCCTATCTCATCGGCGACGAGGAGGCCGTGCCGATCATCTTCGACCTGCTCGAGCACGAGGGCCTGTGCCTGGGCGGCTCGTCCGGCGTCAATGTCGCCGGCGCCATTCGTCTGGCCCGGGAGCTCGGTCCCGGCCACACGATCGTGACGGTGCTCGCCGATTCCGGCACGCGTTATCAGTCCAAGCTGTTCAACCCGGAATTCCTGCGCAGCAAGAACCTGCCGGTGCCGGCGTGGCTCACACGCAAATCGGATATCGCACCGCCCTTCGTTAAGACGTGAGCGAGGTCATGGCGACCGACTGCCTGTTTCGCGAGGACTCCTATTTGAAGGACTGCACGGCGCGCGTGGTCGGCGTGACCGAGCAAGGCGGCATCGTGCTCGATCGCACCGTGTTCTATGCCACCTCCGGCGGCCAGCCGGGCGACACCGGCACGCTGACGAGCGCTTCCGGCACCGCCATCCCGATCGCGACCGCCGTCTATACCGATGCCGCCAAGAGCGAGATCGCGCATGTGCCAGAGCAAGGCGCGGCCGCGCTCGCGGTCGGCGACGAGGTGACGGCAACCGTCGACTGGGACAAGCGCCATGCCCGCATGCGGGTGCATACCGCGCTGCATCTCTTGTCGGCGGTGCTGCCCTATGCGGTGACCGGCGGCTCGGTCGGCGATGGCGAGGGCCGGCTCGATTTCGACATCCCCGATGCCGGGCTCGACAAGGACGCCATCGCCGCGCGGCTCACCGAGATGATCGCAACCAACGCCGAAGTCACGAGCCGCTGGATCAGCGATGAAGAACTCGCGGCCAATCCCGGTCTGGTCAAGACCATGTCGGTGAAACCGCCGATGGGCACCGGCCGCGTGCGCCTGATCGAGATCGCCGGACTCGATCTGCAGCCCTGCGGCGGCACCCATGTGCGCGGCGTGGGCGAGATCGGCGCCGTGCGCGTCACCGGCATCGAGAAGAAAGGCAAGCTGAACCGACGCGTGCGCATTGCGTTGGTATAGTTCCGAAGCCAAACCGCCCGTATGGAAGGTCCCTCGCCAATGTCCGCCGCCAAAACGTCCGCCAGCCGCTGGCTCAAATCGACCGAATGGCTGGCCGTGGAGCTCGGCAAGCCGAACCTCATCGTGGTCGACGGCTCGTTCTATCTGCCGACCCAGAAGCGCAACGCCAGGGCCGAATATCTGGCCGAGCATATTCCGGGCGCGGTGTTCTTCGACGTCGACGCCATCGCCGACCACTCGACCGACCTGCCCCACATGCTGCCGGGTCCGGATCAGTTCGGCCACGATGTCGGCAAGCTCGGCATCTCCGAAACCGACACCATCGTCGTCTACGATGGCAGCGGCATGTATTCGGCGCCGCGCATCTGGTGGACCTTCCGCATCTTCGGCGCCAAAAACGTCTTCATCCTGGACGGCGGCCTGGCGGCTTGGAAGGCGGAAGGCCGTCCGCTCGAGGCCGGCGAGGTCAAACGCCCGGCGCGCACGTTCAACGCCGACATGGACACCGGCGCGGTGGCGATGGCGAGCGACGTGCAGATGGCGCTCAACGACGGCAGCGCGCAGGTGGTCGACGCGCGCTCGGCCGGACGCTTCGCCGGCCGCGAGCCGGAGCCGCGCGCCGGCCTGCGTTCCGGCCACATGCCGGGCGCCTTCAACGTGCCGTTCGGCGAGATCGTCGAGAATGGCCGGCTCGTAGCACCGCAGAAGATCGCGCAGGCTTTCGCCAAGGGCGGCGTCGATCTCGACAAGCCGATGATCACGAGCTGCGGCTCCGGCGTCACCGCCGTTGTGCTGGCGCTCGGGGTCGATGCGCTCGGCAAGCCGCTGCCGCGCATCTATGACGGCTCCTGGTCGGAATGGGGCGCGCGGCCCGACCTGCCGGTGGTGAAGGAATAGATACCGCTTAACGGCCCGCGCCAGGTTCGAACTATTGCGGCGCGGAGCGTTCTGCGCCGGCCCCTTTCAGACCGAGGTCGCCCCCCAAATGGGGGGTGCCGGCGCTCTTGGCCTCGTGTCATATTGATTTTTTAGTTCTATTGCTCGGGGGGCGGGTTGAAAATCAAGGTCGGCCATTGGGCTGCGGCGTTCGTCATCGCCGCGGCAAGTCTCGTCAATACGCCCGCCGTCCGGGCGCAGACTCCCGACGCCTTGGCGCAAAAATCGAACGATGCATCCGGCCTGATCGCGGCGTCGCGGCGCGACGGCTACGTGCGCATCATCGTCGAATTCAAGGAGCCCGCAACCTTGGCGGCCACCGAGCCGGCCGATATGGCCGCGGTGGAAAAAGACATTGTCGCCGCGCAGAACGCCATCATCGCGCGCCACTTCGGCAGCGCGACCGTTCCACGGCCGGCCACTGGTTTTCAGCGCGCACTGACGCGGTTTGCGATCTCCGCGGGCTTCGTCGTCAATGCCACGCTCGCGGAGGTGCGCTCGCTCGCGTCCGATCCCGATGTCGTCGCCCTGCGCGAAGACATCAAGCTGGCTCCGCTCCTGACGCAGAGCGTCCCCTTGATGGGAATGACCGTACCGGCCGGTCCTTATCACTACGGCGCGACCGGTCGTGGGCAAGCGGTCGCCATCATCGATACCGGGGTCCAGAGCAACCACCCGTTCCTGACCGGGAAAGTCATTGAGGAAGCCTGCTTCTCGACGACCAGCGGCACCTTGAACGGCATCTGCCCGTCGGGGACGAACCCCGGCGCCGGCCGCGCGGTCAATTGCACGTTCAATGGATGCGAACACGGCACGCATGTCGCCGGAATCGCCGCGGGCTTCAACACCAAGCACGGCATTCCGCCAAACGGCGTGGCCAAGGACGCCAAGATCGTCGCGATCCAGGTTGCCTCGCGCGAGAGCGATCCCAAGGGATGCGCGGCGGGGCCGCCGTGCGCCCGCTTCCTGATCTCGGACGTCATTCGCGCGCTCGAATTCATCGTCAAGCATCCGCAGGTCGGCAACATACCGATCGCGGCGGTCAACCTGAGCATCGGCGCGGGAGCGTTCCAGGACGCCTGCGACTCGCAGGAGCCGCTGGCGACATCGCTGATCAATCGCCTGCTCAAGTTTGGCGGACGCGGTATCGCAACGGTGGCCGGAAGCGGCAATAGCGGCTACGCCGACGCCATCAGTTGGCCCGCCTGCATCACCAATGTCATCGCGGTCGGGTCGATGGACAAGACCAACAAGATTTCCTCGTTCGGCAACCGCGGAAAGATGCTCGACGTCCTCGCCTATGGCGAGAGCATCAACTCGTCGATCCCGGGCTCCAAATACACCTATCTGAACGGCACCTCGTTGGCCTCGCCCCATGTCGCCGGCCTGATTACGGCATTGCGCTCCTATGCGCCGAACGCGACGGTCGCGCAGATCCAGGGCTTTTACAGCGGCTTTTCGGTCAACGACCCGGCCTCCGGCAGGAACTACATCACCCTCAGCGGCAACATGGCCATGGACCGGATGCTTCCGGTTCTGACCGTCACACCGCCGACCATCTATCCCTTTTCGTACCACCACGGCCGCCCATTGCCGACCGCGACTCGCACCTTCACCTTGAAATCGACCACCGACCGCCCGGTCAATTGGCGGGTGACCGGGGTGCCTTCCTGGCTCACGGCCACACCCGTCAGCGGCGCGGCCCCGAAATCCGGCATCGCGGTGAAGCTCGAACTAAGCAACAAGGTGAGCGCCCTGGTCGAGGGGAGTTACGCCGCGACCATCACGTTCAAAAACGTCGCCACCGGAAAAGGCACGCAGACCCGCGACGTTCGCGTCGACGTGGTGACGCCGCAGATCTACCCGACCAATGCACAGGGCACCGGGGTTGTCACGCTGCCGAACTTCTTACCTATCGGATCGGAAGGCGGCCCGTTCGCGCCGGCGAGCTATCAGCTCTACCTCAAAGCGTCGGAGGGCGCGGTCCCGTTCACCGTCAAAACGCCCTCCTGGCTCACGGCCATTCCAAAAAGCGGCACGGCCACCACGACGCCTTTGTCGGTGTCGCTGTTCGTCAATGGCAACGCCAACAAGGTCCCGCACAGTTTGCAAAGTGACTCGGTGAAGTTCGCCAGCGCCTATTCGCGCTACCTGCTGCCCTGTTGCCACGTCGATCCGATGCTGCCAACCCTGCTGACCGTGCGGCCGCGCAACGACAATTTCGACCACGCGCTGCCGGTCTTCAGCGGCCTGCCGGCGCTTCTCGACTATAACGGCCATGCCAGTGCCACCACCGAGACCGGCGAGCCGGGCTCGTGCTACGGGACGCTGTGGTGGAAGTTCAAGGCGCCGGCGACCGCCGCCTACCGCATCAGTACCGCCGACACCACCTATTTCAACAGTTGGCTGAGTGTCCGCGCGCAACGTGCTGCAACGCTTGCCATTTATACCGGCGCGACGGTCAATGCCTTGACCAATATCGCCGCGGCCACGACCTTTCCGGTCGTCCTGAACGCCACGGCGAATACGACTTATTACTTCCAGGTATGTCCGAATACCGCCAGTTCGAGTTCTGGCTACACCGGGGATATCACATCCGTTCGCGTGACGGTCGATCCCAATCCGGGCAGCGGACTGCATGTGGCCAGCACGTTCGGCGACGACATCGCCGTGTTCGGATTGGCCGGCGGCATCGTTCAAACGCCCAGTTTCGAATACTATCTGTCGGACAACTTTCCGACCGGCGGCACCAACATCAATTTCAGCGCGACCGGCGTTCCCGACTGGCTGACGCTCACGCCGGGATCGACGGGAACGATCCTCTCGACCCTGGTGAGCACGCTGAAATTCACCGTGAACTCCGCTGCCTTCGGCCGCTCGGCCGGCACCTACAGCTCGACCATATCTTTCAACAACACGAGCGACGGCGCCGGCACGCAGACGCGCAAGGCCAGCCTGGTGATCAGCCCGGCGCAAAGCCTCCAACTCGCCCCGTTGACGGGTTTGAATTTCAAGGCAATAGCCGGCGCCGACTTCACGCCGCAGAACGTGACGCTCGGGCTTGGCGCCTCAAGCGGCACCGTGGGTTACAAAATCACCGGCGTGCCCGCATGGCTCGACGTATCCGCGGCCGCCGGCACGCTGTCGACCGCCTGGGAGAACGTGACGGTCGGGCTCAACAGCGCCGCCAATGCTCTCCCGTCCGGCACCTACACGGCAACCCTCGGCTTCACCAATACGACGAACGGCCGCGGCAATCAGACGCGAAAGGCGACGCTCGTGGTGCAATAGGGATCGCGACTAACCCGCCCGCGGCATTCCGCGCGAGCGATAATAGTCGAGGACGAACATGCGGATATGCGAGGACAGGTTGCTGTTCTTGCGGTGCGCGTCGATGTCGTCGAGCACGGCGGACAGCGTCGTGCCGCGCTGTTCGGCGATCTCGCGCAGGGATTGCCAGAATACGTCCTCCAGGCTGACGCTGGTCTTGTGGCCGCCGATCGCGACCGAGCGCTTGACGATCGTTGACCGCATATAGGCCTCCGGATGCCGAGGGCCCGATGCCGGCGCGTCGTCCATTGTCTTCTGCGGCATGCTCCTGTTCCCTTTGAACCGAAGGCGGTTATTCGGATGTGGTCACGCCAGCTTGACGCTACAAACCCCTCGGACCGCTAGATCGATATGATCCGGTCGCGCACGGCAAGCGCCACCGCATGGGTTCGATTGACGGCACCGAGTTTGCGCACCGCGGTCTGGGCGTGCTCGTCGACCGTGCGCTTGGCAATATCGAGAATCTCGCCAATTTCCCACGCCGACTTTCCCCTGGCGACCCAGGTGAGAACTTCGATCTCGCGCGACGTGAGGGCATGCGTCTTCGCACGGTTGTTGCGCTGCTGGCTCACCGGCATGGCAGCCGCTCCCAAAGCGCTGCCGCTCGCGAAATAGTCTTCGGCAAAACCGCTCCCAATGTTCTTTTTTGTTCCCGCAATACCATCCATAAACGCACACAACCTAATAGTGTATTGTCACAGTTCACAACGGTACTGTGACTCTTGACGGTGTTTTCCGCTTTTTGCATCGCGTCGGGGCGGTGAACGCCTGCGTAGACCCCGGCCGCAGGCGACGAAGGTCAGGCCAGGGCACCGACCGCACGGGTGGATCGCGGCCAATTTTCGCAGGTCGCCGGGCGGGCCGGCCCGAGGCCGCGAAAGCCGACATCGGCAATTTGCGCGGGGCGCTCGGTTTGTCGCCCGTGCGGCCCCGCAAATCCGGCCTTGGGCCGGATGGGGGCAAAAATCGCAAACACACGCGTTAGATTGTATTTGAAATTACCTACAATTATAGGTAGTATTCTCCTGCAGACACGCCGCGGCGTTCGTCGCGGCTCGGGAAAAGTGAGGCAGCCCATGCAGATGATCATCACCAACATCACCTGTAACCAGCGCCACTCCACCACCCAGGACGACAACGTCTTCCTGCTGATCCAGGCGGATGCGGGCGTGCCCGCACGCTATCCGCTGGTCGACTCGGAGGACATGGGCAATGGCAGCACGATGACGCTGCCCGACGGCGGCTACGTGGTGAATTTCGATTACGGCGTGGTCGTCACCGGCTGGGATCTCGACTCGCGCATTTTCACAAACGTGAACGCGCCCGACTTTCTGTTCAACTTCTCCGTCAATTCGAACTCGGCGAGCTACTCCGGCACGATGTCGAACGAGAACGGCGCCAAATACAGCTACAGCTACACTATTTCGCAATAGCCCTCAGGCCGCGCACGAACGCGAGGACCCAACCATGACCATGGATCTCATCCGCAAGGATCTCGAAGTTGTCGCCGCTCGGCAGGGCGTCGCGATTCCTCCGGCGAAACCGCGCGCACAGCCGGCTGGGCACAAGAACAAGAAGAAGCAACTGCCGCTGCCCCCCGCCCTGCGGCAGGCCGCCGCCGACGCGTTGAAATCCTATCGCGCTTCGCCGGAATACCAGGCCCTGCTGGATGACATGCCCAAAATGAACCTGCTGCAATTGCAGCAGCGCATGGAAACGGCGCTGAACGGTCCGCATTTTGCCCCGATGCTCGACCTGATGCGCAAGCCGGACGCGTTCGACGTCAGCGTCCAGGGCATCGTCGACAAGATCCTGGGCTATTTCATCCCGCAGGCGGTCTCGCTCGGCATCATGGCGCAGGCGGTGTTCATCATCGGCATCAGCGGCAGCGCCGGCTATGTGGTAAATGTCGACCTGTCGGATTTCAAATCCGGCGTCTATGTCGGCGGCGCAGGCGATCTCGGATTGGATGCCGGCGTCGAAGGCGACGTCGTGCTCGGCTTCTGGATGAATGCGGTCGGCGATCTCGGCGGCCACTACAAGGGCGGCGAAGTCGATATCGACGACCTCGCCGGCGTCGTCGCGTTGGGTTACCTGCAAGACGAGCAGCCCGCGTTGGTCTTCGTGGGGGTCGATATCGGCGTCGACGACGGCTTCGAAGGCTCGGACCTCTATGTGTTCGAATTCGATATCGGCCACGAGCCGATCTACCAGCCGGGCGACGCCACCTATATGGTCCAGTTCACGACCATGACCTGCGAAAACTCCAAGGACAACTACGACACGGTCTATATCGAGTTCTTTCAGGACGGCGACGACACCGCCTATCGCTTTCCGGCCTGGAACGGCAATCAGATGTGCGAGGCAAGCCGGGACTCGACGTTCAGCACCTGGAATCTGGGTGAAATCGTCAAATTCAACTCCTCGCTGACGGTCCGCCTGCACGCCGGCGATTTCACGCCCTCGCCTGACGTGACGATCAAGCCAAGCAACTTTAACGGAGTTGGCTCGACCTACACCCTGCCGTGGGACGACAAGACCGATGGCTTCAACGAGGTCCAATACAAACTGGTGGCACAGCTTCTGAAGGCCTGACGCGCGCGCGTGCCGGCTAGAAAGCCGGCCACGCGCTCAGCGCAAGATTTGGCTCAGGAACAGCTTGGTCCGCTCGTGCTGCGGATGGGCGAAGAACTCCTCCGGCACATTGCTCTCGATCACCTGACCCTCGTCCATGAACACGACGCGGTTGGCCACCTGCCGCGCAAAACCCATCTCGTGCGTGACCACCAGCATGGTCATGCCGTCCTCGGCCAGCCCCACCATGGTGTCGAGCACCTCCTTGACCATTTCCGGATCGAGCGCCGAAGTCGGCTCATCGAACAGCATGATCTTCGGGCTCATGCAGAGCGCGCGCGCGATCGCCACGCGCTGCTGCTGGCCGCCCGAGAGCTGACCGGGATATTTGCCCGCCTGTTCCGGGATTTTCACGCGCTTGAGATAATGCAGCGCGATCTCCTCGGCCTGCTGCCGCGGCATCTTGCGCACCCAGATCGGCGCCAGCGTGCAGTTCTCCATGACGGTGAGATGCGGAAACAGGTTGAAATGCTGGAACACCATGCCGACCTCGCGCCGCACCTCGTCGATCTTCCTGAGGTCGTTGGTCATTTCGACGCCGTCCACGATGATCTGCCCGCTCTGGTGCTCCTCCAGCCGGTTGATACAGCGGATCATGGTCGACTTGCCGGAGCCGGACGGCCCGCAGATCACAATGCGCTCCCCGCCCATCACGCGCATGTTGATGTCGCGCAAGACGTGGAAATTGCCGTACCACTTGTTCATGCCAACGATGTCGACCGCCACCGGCGTATTGAGGCGGGACGGCTTGGCTATCGCTGCATTAACGGCGCTGTTCATGACCGGTCACTCTACCGTTTGTCGCCCTTGGCGAGGCGCGCTTCCGTCGCGCGGGCATAGCGCGACATGCCGTAGCAGAAGGTGAGATAGAACATCGCGGCCACGGTGTAGCCGGTGGCGGAAGTCACCGGGGTCGCCCATTTCGGATCGATGCGGCCGACCTCCACCGTATGGAGGAAATCGAAAATACCGACGATCAACACCAGCGTCGTGTCCTTGAACAGGCCGATATAGGTGTTGACGATGTTCGGGATGGTGACCTTGAGCGCCTGCGGCAACACGATCAGGCGCATCATGAGCCGGTAAGGCAGGCCAACCGCCATAGCGCCTTCAAACTGACCCTTGGGGATCGCCTGCAGGCCGGCGCGCACCACCTCCGCCATATAGGCAGAGGCAAACAGTGCGATGCCGATCAATGCGCGCAGCAATTTGTCCGGCTCGAACTGCTCCGGCACGAACAGCGGCAGCATGACGCTCGCCATGAACAGCACGGTGATCAGCGGCACGCCGCGCACGAATTCGATGAAGATGGTCGAGAACAGACGCACCGCCGGCATGTGCGAGCGCCGCCCGAGCGCCAGCACGATGCCGATCGGCAGCGAGACCACGATGCCGACCGCCGACAGCACGATGGTCACCAGCACGCCGCCCCACAGCACGGTGTCGACCACCGGCAGTCCGATCGCCTCAAATCCGTGCAGCAAGATGAAAGACGCAATCGGCAGCACCACGAAGAAATAGAGCGCGCCAAGATCTCGGCGCGGCGCATTGAGCCACAGCAGCCACACCACGCCGATCGCCAGCATCGCGAAGAAGATGTCGACGCGCCAGCGCTGCGGGATCGGATAGGAGCCGTAGATGAAATAGGGCAACCGCTCCCAGACGAAGGGCCAGCACGCGCCGATCTCGCGGTGCTGCACCGACGCCAGGCAAGCGTCGCGGTCGGTGCCGGTCCACACCGCATCGATGAAGAGGAATCTCACCAGTTCCGGAATCGCCCAGATCAGCAGCAGCGCCACCAGCACGGTCAACGCAATGTTGAACGGCGTGGACAAGAGGTTCGCGCGCAGCCAGCCGAGCGCGCCGGTGGTCGCCATCGGCGGCGGCTGCGGCGGAATGTGATACTGCCGGACAAAGTTGAGCTCGGTGACGGCCAGATCGCCTTCCGACTGGGTCATGGCGCCGCCCTCACCGTTCCACCAGCGCGACGCGCCTGTTGTAGATATTCATGACGAAGGAGGTGGCGAGGCTGATGGTGAGATAGACCAGCATGGTGACGGCGACGACCTCGACCGCCTGGCCGGTCTGATTGAGCACGGTGCCGGTGAATATCTGCACCAGGTCGGGATAGCCGATGGCGACCGCGAGCGAGGAGTTCTTGGTCAGATTGAGATACTGGTTGGTGAGCGGTGGCACGATCACGCGCATGGCCTGCGGCACCACGATCAGCCGCATTGTCGGGCGCGGACGCAGGCCGAGCGAATAGGCCGCCTCCACCTGCCCACGCGAGACCGCCAGGATGCCGGCGCGCACCACCTCGGCGATGAATGCCCCAGTATAGAGCGAGAGGCCGAATAAGAGCGCGACGAATTCCGGCAGGATTTCGATGCCGCCCGAAATATTGAAGCGGCCGGCCTGCGGGCTCTCGAAATGCAGCGGCACGCCCAAGACCAGCAGCACGACGAGCGGCAGGCCGATCACGAGGCCGAGCGAGACCCAAAGCACGGGAGCCTGCGCTCCGGTGCGTTCCTGCCGCCGGCGCGCCCAGGCGCGGAACAGGAAGGCTGCCACGATGCCGACAACGAAGGCGATCTCCACCGCGCCGAACCCACGCTCGCCGACCGGCTTGGGCAGATAGAGGCCGCGATTGTTGAGATAGATGGCGTCGTCGATCTTGAGACTGTCGCGCAGGTCCGGCAGCGCCTTGAGCACGGCGTTGTACCAGAACAAGAGCTGCAACAGCAGCGGGATATTGCGGATGGTCTCGACATAGCCGGCGGCGACTTTGGACAACAGCCAGTTCTTCGACAGCCGCGCAATGCCGACCGTGAAGCCGATGATGGTCGCCAGCACGACGCCGAGCGCGGCCACCAGCAGCGTGTTGAGAAGGCCAACCCAGAAGGCGCGCCCATAGCTCGAGGCTTGCGCGGAATACGGGATCAGCGTCTGGCTGATGTCGAAGCCGGCGGTCTGGTCCCAGAAGCCGAAGCCGGACGCGATATGCGCGCGCCGCAGATGGTCGATGGCATTGCTGGTCGCGCCATAGACCACGAGCGCGACCGCCACGCAGAGCGCGACCTGATAGGCGAGGCTCCTGATCTTGGGATCGTTGTAGAACGCGACGCGCGCCGAGCGCGCCGGCGCCGGTTTGTCAGTCCACATGTCCCCCTCGCGGGGCGCCCATAGCGGCGCCCGCATGCCTTCGCTTTAAGCCGGCCTCCTTAGTCCCTCCCCAGTCGCGTCGCTTTGGCCCCGCCCCTCAGCGGATCGGCGGCGCGTATTGGATGCCGCCCTTGGTCCACAGCCGATTGAGGCCGCGGGCGATCTTCAAGGGCGAGCCTTCGCCGACATTGCGCTCGAACGACTCGCCGTAATTGCCGACCTGCTTGATGATGCGCACCGCCCAATCCTTGGTCAGGCCGAGCTGCTCGCCGTAATTGCCCTCGGTGCCGACGAAGCGTTTGATCTCGGGATTGGTCGACTTCACCATTTCGTCGATATTCTTCTGGGTGATGCCCAGCTCCTCGCCGTCCAACATGGCGAACAGAGTCCACTTCACGATGTCGAACCACTGGTCGTCGCCGTGGCGCACCGCCGGCCCGAGCGGCTCCTTGGAAATGATCTCCGGCAGGATGATGTTATCGTTCGGATTGGCGAGCCGCAGCCGTTCGGCATAGAGGCCGGACGCGTCGGTGGTGTAGGCATCGCAGCGCCCGGCGTCATAGGCCTTGAGCGCCTCGTTGGCGGTGGCGAAGGTCACCGACTTGAGCTGCATGTTGTGGGCGCGGAAATAGTCGGCGAGATTGAGTTCGGTGGTGGTGCCCTGCTGCACGCAGACCGAAGCGCCGTTGAGCTCGAGCGCCGAGTTGACCTTGAGCGCCTTGCGCACCAGAAAGCCCTGGCCGTCGTAGTAGTTCACGCCGGTGAAGTTCAGCCCGAGCGAGGTGTCGCGCGAGGAGGTCCAGGTGGTATTGCGCACCAGGACGTCGACTTCGCCCGATTGCAGCGCGGTGAAGCGGTCCTTGGCGCTCAGCGGGACGAATTTCACCTTGGTGGCATCGTTGAGCACGGCAGCCGCGATCGCGCGGCAGACATCGACGTCGAGCCCGGTCCAGTTGCCCTGCGCGTCGGGCAGACCGAAGCCGCCGAGCGTGCCGTTGGCGCCGCAATTGAGCATGCCACGGTCCTTGACGGCTTTCAGCGTTTGCGCCGAAACGCCCGGCGCGATGACCATGGCGGCGAGCGCAGCTAACGCGGCTAGTTTTTTCATCGGTCGGCCCCTTTGGCGCGGACTTATTGATCGGACACATGGCTGGCCGAACTCTCGCGCCGCCGCCGCCCACGGCTCGCAGCGAGAACGACACAATATCTTCGGCCTTGTTCTCCGAGCTCCCCTCGGCTTTACCTATCTCAAAACGAACAGAGGATAAGGTCAAGGGGTTGACGCTGCGCATCGGCGCGGCCGATATGCCCTTCAACTTACGGCGCCCCGCCGTGCATTAGCCACCGGATCGCTCCCCCACATGACGAAAAAGCCAAAGTCCCCGGTCAAGCCCGCGACCCGACTGGTCAATGCCGGCCGCGATCCCGCAAGCCAGCACGGCTTCGTCAATCCGCCAGTCTATCACGCCTCCACCGTGCTTTATCCGACGGCCGAGGATCAGGTCGCCCACCGTGCCCGTTATCAATACGGGCGGCGTGGAACCCCGACCACCGAAGCCTTGGAGAACGCACTGGCGGAACTCGAGGGACCGGCCTGCGCCGGGGTCTCGCTGCTGCCGTCGGGACTCTGCGCGATTACAACGGCGCTGATCGCGGTCGCCGGCGCGGGCGATCACATCCTCGTCACCGACAGCGTCTATCGCCCGACCCGCAATTTCTGCGACGGCCTGTTCAAGCGCATGGGCGTGGAGACGACCTATTACGACCCCCTGCTCGGCGGCGACATAGCGCGCCTGTTCAAGCCTAATACCAAAGCGGTATTCACCGAGGCGCCCGGCTCGCAGAGCTTCGAGATGCAGGACATTCCGGCCATCGCCGAGGTGGCGCATGCGCGCGGCGCGCTGGTGCTGATGGACAATACCTGGGCCACGCCGCTCTATTTCAGCGCGCTCGACAAGGGGGTCGACCTGTCGATCCAGGCCGGCACCAAATATATCGGCGGCCATTCCGACATCATGTTCGGCTGCGTGTCGGCCAATGCCAAGGCGCTGCCGGCGCTCAAGAACACCTTCCATGCGCTCGGTCAGTGCGTCGGGCCGGACGACGCTTTCCTCGCGCTGCGCGGCCTGCGCACCATGGGGGTGCGGCTGGCGCAGCATTACGCGTCGGGCCTGAAGGTCGCGCGCTGGCTCGCCGAGCGGCCGGAAGTCGCGCGCGTTCTGCATCCGGGATTGGAGAGCGATCCCGGTCACGCGCTTTGGAAGCGCGATTTCACCGGCGCCAGCGGACTGTTCAGCTTCGTGCTCAAGCCGATGCCGGAAAAGGCGGTCTACGCCTTCATGAACGAACTTGCGTTGTTCGGCATGGGCTATTCCTGGGGCGGCTTCGAGAGCCTGGTGATCCTCTTCGACTGCGCCGAATATCGCACCGCGACGCCCTGGGCGCCGGGCGGACCGACGCTGCGCATGCATGTCGGCCTGGAAGACCCGGACGATCTCATTGCCGATTTGGAGCAGGGTTTCGCGGCGATGAAGGCGGCGGGCTGAGTTACACCGCCGCGCCCTGCCCGCCGCTGCGCAGCACGAACTGCAGATTGCGCAAATAGACGAAGACGCCGAAGGCCTGCCCGATGATGAAGACCGGGTCCTTGCGATAGAGCGCATAGCCGAGCAGCATCAGCCCGCCGCCGATCGAGAACACCCAGAACGCGGTCGGCACCACGCTGCGCCCGGCGCGCTCGGACGCGATCCACTGCACCACGAAGCGCATGGCGAACATGGCTTGTGCGAAATAGCCGATCAGGATCGCCCAATCGACCTTGCCGACAAAAACGTCGTGCAGATAGCCTCCGACGGCGTTCGCGATATCGACCAGCATTCGTTTTTCCCTTAGTGGCGCGTGATCTTATCCGAAAACCGGTACCCACTTTTCGGGATCACGCGCTAGTCCTCCACGACTTCAGGCACGCGCTTGCGGCGGCGGATGAGCCACCAGACGCCGGCGAGATCGAGAATGCCGACCCACAGCCGGTCCCATAATCCGTAATTCGACACGCCGGCGCGGCGCGGGCGATCGACCACGTCGACATAGCCGACATCGCAACCCTCGCGCCGCACCAGCGCCGGCAGGAAGCGATGCAAGCCGTCGAAATACGGCAGCCGCATGAACACCTCGCGACGGAACGCCTTCAGCCCGCAGCCGGTGTCGCGCGTGCCGTCGCGCAACACCGCGTTGCGCACGCGATTGGCGATGCGCGACTGCATTTTTTTGAAACCGGTGTCCTTGCGGCCGACGCGCTGGCCGGCAATCAGGCCGACGCGCGGGTAGCCTGCTTCAAGCGCGCGGATCATGGCCGGCAGGAAAGCCGGATCGTTCTGCCCGTCGCCGTCGAGCGTCGCCACGACGGGCGCGCGGGCAACCGCAACGCCGGTGCGCACCGCCGCCGATTGTCCGCAGGACTGCTTGTGGTGGACGCGGCGCAGCCAGGGGTGCAGCGCCATCAGGCGCTTGAGCTCGGCATCGGTGCCGTCGGTCGAGCCGTCATTGACATAGACCAACTCGAATACCCACTGGCCCGCGAGCGCGGCCGCGATCTCGGCCACCAGGGGCGCGACATTCCCGGCCTCGTTGCGCACCGGCACCACGACGGTGACCGCCGGATCGTTCGTGTTCATGGCAGACGTGCCCCGCTTTC
>DASZQT010000138.1:0-4669 GCA_035549515.1 Pseudolabrys sp.
CCGAGCAGCGGGCGCATCGCGCTCGACGGCGAGACGGTCTATCACGATCGCTGGCTCAAATCCGACCTGCGACGACTGCGGCTCGACAAGATCGGCTTCATCTTCCAATACCCGAACCTGCTGCCATTCCTGAACGGCGCCGACAATGTCGCGCTGGTGCTCGATCTCGCGGGCCAGAGCGCCAAAGCGGCGCAGAAGCGGGCGGTCGAACTGCTGGAATATCTCGAGGTCGGCCACCGCAAGCATGCGATGCCGCGGCAGCTATCCGGCGGCGAGGCGCAGCGCGTGGCGATCGCGCGCGCGCTTGCCAATCGGCCGCGCATCATCCTGGCCGATGAGCCGACCGCGCCGCTCGATTCGGGGCGCGCCCGCATCGTGATGGATCTGCTGCGGCGGATCGCTATCGAGCAGGACGCGGCCATCATCGTCGTCACCCATGACGAGATGATCCTGGATCGGTTCGATCACATTTTCCGCCTGCGCGACGGGCGGCTGGAGATCGAGAGCGCGCCACCGCCGCGCGCGGAGCCGCTGGCGGTGTGACGTGAAAGACCCCGCCCCCTGTCCGGCTTGATCGATCCGAGTGCCCCCGTGCCGGCCTATGCCTTCGTGGCGGTTTCAGTACGGACGATAGGGATACGGCGCGGCAACCGCGGCGCCCGGGAGCGGCCATACCAGCTCATTGCCGAGATAGATCGGCATGTGGCGGACATCGGTGATCTCCGGCACCACCGGCCCGTTGTAGGCCGCCAGAGGGCCACTTTCCGCGACCACCGGCACTGCCCACACAAAGGTTGAGCCGGGCCCCGGCGCGATATTTCCGGTGCCGAGATTGGGGTCGAAAGACTGTGCCATTGCGGGCGCGGCAGCTGTCGCGAGCAATGACACGGCGATGAGAAGTCGCTTCATATTCTGCTCCTTCGCTTCTGTTGCGATTTGCGGCGTTAGCCACCGGGCATAACGGCGCCACGCCGAAATCGATGCGCGGAGAGAGAAAAGCGGTGGCTGCCGCTTACCGGCGGTGAGCCGGCGCGCGCGTTCTTGCTTATTGCTTGGTAAAGGAGATGCGCCGGCCGCGATCAAGCAGACGATGACAGCGAGAAATGCATACCGGAATAGTGTGGCGTCGCTTCGTATGCATCGAACAGGTGACGAAGCGATTACCGTCCCTGATAGGACGGCGTATGCACGATGAGGCCGTCGAGTTCTTCCGTCACCTTGATCTGGCAGGAGAGCCGCGACGTCGGCTTCAATTCGAAGGCGGCGTCCAGCATCTCGTTTTCTTCCGACGAGGGCGGGCCGACCCGTTCGAACCATTTTTCGTCGACATGCACCAGGCAGGTCGCGCAGGTGCATGAGCCGCCGCATTCGGCCACGATGCTGGACACGTCGTTGCGCAGCGCGGCCTCCATCACGGTTGCGCCGAGTTCGGCGTCGACCGTGTGCACTGTGCCGTCATGTTCGATGAAGGTGATCTTCGGCATATTGTTTAGCTTCTATTCTTTCCCGTCGTCCTGAGGTGCTCGGCGCGAGCACGCGCCGAGCCTCGAAGGACCTGGACCTTTCTTTTGCGCCGCCATCCTTCGAGGCTCGCCGCAAGCGCGGCTCGCACCTCAGGATGACGGCGAAAACTCACGCCACGCCGAGCTTCTTCTGCAGGCTGGTCGAGGAGGTGGTGTACTGGAACACCAGCCGCTTCTCCGGATAGACGTAGTGGTAGACCTTCTGCGCCATCAGCGCGGCTTCGTGGAAGCCCGACAAGATGAGTTTGAGCTTGCCCGGATAGGTGTTGATGTCGCCGACGGCGAACAGGCCGGGGATGTTGGTCTCGAACGCGGCGGTGTCGACCGGGATCAGGTTGCCTTCCATCGCAATGCCCCAGTCGGCGACCGGGCCGAGCTTCATGGTGAGCCCGAAGAAGGGCAGCATGGCGTCGCATTCGACGCGGGTGACGGTGCCGTCATTGCCCTTGATCGAGAGCGCGGAAAGTGCGCCGTCGGCGCCTTCGAGCGCGCTCACCTGGCCGATCTTCAGGTCCATATTGCCGGCGGCCACCAGCGCGCGCATCTTGTTGACGCTGTCGGGGGCGCCGCGGAATTCGTCGCGCCGGTGCACCAGCGTCAGGCGCTTGGCGAGCGGCTGTAGATTGAGCGTCCAGTCGAGCGCGCTATCGCCGCCACCGACGATGACGAGGTGCTTGTCGCGGAACGCGTCCATCTTGCGCACGGCGTAATGCACCGACTTGTTTTCGTAGGGCTCGATGCCGGCGATCGGCGGGCGCTTGGGCTGGAACGAGCCGCCGCCGGCCGCGATCGCCACCGCCTTGCATTCGAAAGTCTTGCCGGCGTCGGTCACGACGCGGAATTGCGCGTCGCCGAGCTTCTCGACCGTGGTCACCATCTCGCCGAGATGGAAGGTGGGATTGAACGGCTTGATCTGCTCCATCAGCGCTTCGGTCAGCCCGTGGCCGGTGATCAGTGGAATGCCGGGAATGTCGTAGATCGGCTTTTCCGGATAGAGCTCGGCGCATTGGCCGCCGACTTTATCGAGGATGTCGATCAGGTGCGCCTTGATGTCGAGCAGCCCGAGCTCGAACACCGCGAACAGGCCGACCGGCCCGGCGCCGATGATGACAATATCGGTCTTGATCGTTTCGCTCATTCTCGTGGTCCCGGCGCGCGCCGGCTCCTGGTTCGATGGCGGCGGCGCGTCAGGCCGACCTACGGGTCATGCGATTATCGGTAACGGCAATCAGGCGCAACAGCTCGGCCAGATTCTGTTCCGGCGTCTTGCCGGTGGTGGAGAGCGTCACCTCGGCTTTGGCGTAGAGCGGTTCGCGGCTCTTGAGGATCGAGACCAGGTCTTCCATGGCGCGCGCGCTGCCCGCCATCGGCCGCATGTCGCCCTGCGCCATCACGCGCTTCATGTGCTCCTGCGGTTCGGCGCGCACCCAGACCGTGAGGCAGGACGCCAGCAGCAATTCCAGCGTGCCGGGCTCGGTGACGATGCTGCCGGAGGTGGCGATCACGAAGTGCGGGTGCTGGCGCAGCACCTCGTCGAGCGCCTCCCGCTCGGCGCGGCGGAAGGTCTCCTGCCCGAACATGTCGAAGATTTCGCTTAAGGTGGCGCCCTTCAGCCGCTCGATCTCACGGTCGAGCTCGATGAAGGGCACGTCGAGGTGATCGGCCAGGAGGCGGCCGAGCGTGGATTTGCCGCCCCCGCGCAGGCCGATCAGCGCGATGCGCCGGCGGCGCTGATCGTCCGAGCGCTCGCCGAAATGATTGAGCAGCAGGTTGCGTGCTTCGCTGAGCGCTTCGGGCGAGAGCCGCTCGAGGAACTGGCTGAGCAGTACCATGTCGAGCGCCGGATCGGCGCCCTCGTGCACGAGCTGCGTGACCGGCAGGCCGAGCGCGCGCGTGATCCGCCGCAGCAATACGATCGAACCGTTGCCGAGGCCGGCTTCGAGCTGGGCCAGATAGCGCTCCGAGACTTTTGCGTGCTGCGCCAGCGCCTTGCGGGTCATGCCGCGCTGGTTGCGCAGCATGCGCACGCGCTCGCCGAGCCGGTGCAAATAGGCGTCGGGGGCGCGGACGGCGGAGGTGCGGGGCGCGGCGGAATCCATGGGTTACCGGGTAACATGCATTATATTGCCAATCAAGCAGGATAGCGGCACAAAGTTTCCGATTCTTTGTTGTCCCGAGGGGAGGCCGGTGCTATGGAGATGCACAATAATGCATAAAAGGGGAGCAGGGCGGCCCGCTCACGGCTCGCCGCTGACAGGCGCATGACCATGATCGATTTCCAGACCGATCCTTCGCGTTACCGTCATTGGCGCATCGAGCGCGACGGCGACGTGGCCTATCTGATCATGGATGTCGACCCGGCCGGCGGGCTGTCGGACGGCTACGAGTTGAAGCTCAATTCCTACGACCTCGGCGTCGACATCGAGTTGAACGACGCGGTGCAGCGCCTGCGCTTCGAGCACCCGGAGGTGCGCGCGGTCGTCATCAAGTCGGGCAAGGACAATGTGTTCTGCGCCGGCGCCAATATCCGCATGCTCGGCAAATCGACGCACGGCCACAAGGTGAACTTCTGCAAGTTCACCAACGAGACTAGGCTGTCGATCGAGGACGCCTCGGAGAATTCCAAGCAGACTTACATCTGCGCCATCAACGGCAATGCGGCGGGCGGCGGCTATGAGCTCGCGCTCGCGGCCGAGCACATCATGCTGGTGGACGATCGCCGCTCGGCGGTGGCGCTGCCGGAGACGCCGCTCTTGGCGGTGCTGCCGGGCACCGGCGGGCTCACCCGCGTCACCGACAAGCGGAAAGTTCGGCGCGACCGCGCCGACGTGTTCTGCTCGATCGAGGAAGGCATTCGCGGCGCCAAGGCGGTCGACTGGCGGCTGGTCGACGAGGTGGTGCCGAATTCGAAATGGAACGACGCGGTGGCGGCGCGCGCGCATGAGATCGCCGCGCGCTCCGACCGTCCCGTCGACGCCAAGGGCATTACGCTGACGCCGCTCGCTCGCACGATCGAGGACAACCGCGTCTCCTATTCGCATGTCGAGGTCGAAATCGACCGCGCCCGCTCGCTCGCCAATGTCACGGTGCGCGGGCCGGCAACCGCGGTGCCGGATTCGCTGCAAGCCGCGCATGCGCTGGGCGAC
>DASZQT010000139.1:0-13085 GCA_035549515.1 Pseudolabrys sp.
TCTCCGCGCGGGCTGGACCATCAAGCGACAAACCGGGTCACACCGCACCTTGTCCAGGCCTGGCTGGCCGGACTACGTTTTTGCTTTCCACGACAGTGATGCGATCGGGCCCCGCATGTTGGCGCGAATTGCAAAACATACCGGCATTCAACCGGACGATTTATAACGCCGCGCGATTTCGTCTCGCTTAATCCGCCACCCACCGGCAGCGCGCGAGCGTTGTGCGAGCGGTCCAGGCATCGCGCGCGATCCCCACCACGCCGGCGATCTCGCGCGGCCGGCGCGCCAGCGCGCGCAGCACCGCGAGCGCATCGGTGCGGCCATCCGCGCGCACGCCGCGCATGGCCGAAGGCGGCACATGCCGGTCCGCCGGATCGGCGATCACCCGCAGTACCGCGAAGGGCAATCCGTGCCGACGCGCGACCTTGGCCGCGATATGCGATTCCATGTCGACCGCGGCCGCTCCCGTGCGCCGGAAATGATGGCCCTTGCCGGCGGGATCGACGATCGCCTCGTCGACCCCGAGGAGCGGCGCGTGGATCGCCGCCGGATGGGAGTCGAGCAGCGCGCGCGACCAACGCGTATCCGTGGTGTGATGGCCACCCTCGGCGATCACCGTCGAAGCAATCAGAGTGGTGCCGGGGCGCAGCGCGGGGTCGAGCCCGCCTGCAATGCCGAAGCTCAGGATACCGGCGCAGCTCGGCCCAAGCGCCCGAGTGAGCGCGGCCTCCATGACCGGGCCGCGGCCGCAGCAGATGCGAGCGCCCGGCGCGGCGCGCGCGATGCGGGCCTCGAATGCAAGACCCACGGCCACGACGATAAATGGAGGTTCGGCGCTCATAAGTCGCGTGTTGAGTTACAGCCCGATGCGCTGGCGGTCAAAACCACTCGGACGCGGAAAGTTCCCTCGCGCATGGAACCACGGGCGCGCGAAATGCTTGGATGCCTCTGGGGGGATTCTGATGCACTCCGTTCGAGGGTTCCGGAATGGCTGATAGCGGCAAGGTCCTGGTGACCGGCGCCAGTGGCTTCGTCGGCTCGGCGGTGGCGCGCGCGCTCACGCAACGCGGCTATGCGGTGCGCGCAATCGTGCGGCCGTCGAGCGCGATCCGCCATCTCGACGGGCTCGACCTGGAATTCGTCCATGGCGACCTGCGCGACCGCGCCGCCGTGCGCCACGCCATGACGGGCGTGCGTTCCTTGTTTCATGTGGCAGCGGACTACCGTCTGTGGGCGCGCGATCCCGAGGAGATCGTGCAGAACAATGTGCTCGGCACGCGCCAGGTCATGCAGGAAGCGCGCCGCGCCGGCGTCGAGCGCATCGTCTATACCAGCAGCGTGGCGACCCTGAAGTGCGGGCCGGACGGCGTGCCGGGCGACGAGACCGCGCCGATCGAGGCAGCGCAAGCCATCGGCGCCTATAAGCGCAGCAAGGTTTCAGCCGAACGGCTGGTCGAAGCCATGGTGGCGGAAGGCCTGCCGGCGGTGATCGTCAATCCCTCGACACCGATCGGACCGAGCGACGTTAAGCCGACGCCGACCGGGCGCATGATCCTGCAGGCGGCCGCGCGGCGCATGCCGGCCTTCGTCGATACCGGACTCAACATGGTGCATGTCGACGATGTCGCGGAAGGACACCTCGCGGCATTCGAACGTGGGCGCATTGGCGAGCGCTATATTCTCGGTGGGCAGAATGCGACGCTGGCCGAAATCCTCGCCACCGTCGCGGCCGAATGCGGGCATCGTCCGCCGCGCATCAAGATTCCGCGCGCGGCCGCGATGCCGATCGCGGTGGTCGCGGAAGCGCTCGCGCACCGCACCGGGCGCGAGCCGCTGGTGACGCGCGACGGCTTGCGCATGTCGAAGAACCGCATGTTCTTCAGCACAAGCAAGGCCGAACGCGAGCTTGGGTTTCGCGCGCGGCCCTATGCGCAGGCCGTGCACGACGCCGTCGAGTGGTTTCGCCATGCGGGTTATTTGCGTCGATGAAGGCGCTGCTTCGCAGGTAAGTCCGCGCGCTTTCACAAAATTGTCAGGTTCGAATCATGGCAAAATTTCCGGGTTGCCCTTGCGCGGCGACGATGAAACAATTCTAACCCCATTGCGCATTCGCCGCCCACTGCGTATTTGCCGCCCATTGAGTGCCGTTTGTTATTGCGCCCGATTATGGAGACGATTGCATGCTCGATATTCCCGCTTCGTCCGCCGTCCGCCGGAGCACCGAGACCCGGGCCGGCGTTCGGTCGCTGGACGAGCAGCGCGCGTTCTGGCGCGAGTCCTTTCTGCGCGTGCGGGCCGAGACGGAGGCGCGCGCGTCGCTTCTGTCGGCTGAGGACCAGATCGTGCAGTCGATGGCCGATGCGAGCCCGACCAAATGGCATCGCGCGCATGTCACCTGGTTTTTCGAGCAGTTCCTGCTGGTGCCGCACGCGCGCGGCTATCGAATATTCGACGAGCGCTTTCCGTTCCTGTTCAACTCCTATTACGTCGCGGCCGGACCGCGCCATGCGCGACCGCAGCGCGGCCTGATTACACGGCCGAACGGCACCGATGTGGCGGCCTATCGCGCGCATGTCGACCGCGCCGTCGCGCGGCTGATCGACGAAGTGCCGGCCGTAGATGCGGCGCGTGTGTTCGAGATCCTGGAAATCGGGCTTCATCACGAACAGCAGCATCAGGAATTGCTCGTTACCGACATCCTGCACGCCTTCGCGCAGAACCCGACCGATCCCGCCTATGATCCCGATTGGCGCGCGCCGCCGGCAGCGGCAGGCCCGCGCGGTTATGTCGAGGTGCCTTCCGGCATTCATGCCGTCGGCCATGACGGCGAGGGTTATTGCTTCGACAACGAGACGCCGCGGCACGACACGCTGATCGGAAACTTGCGCATCGCGCGCCAACTCGTCAGCAATGCCGATTGGCTCGAATTCGTCGCGGCCGGCGGCTACACGACGCCCTCGCTCTGGCTTTCCGATGGATGGGCCACGGTGCAGGCGGAAGGCTGGCGGGCGCCCGGCTATTGGCGCGAGCAGGATGACGCCTGGCACGCGATGACGCTCGCCGGTTTGCAGCCGGTCGATCCCGCCGCGCCGGTCATGCATGTCAGCTACTACGAAGCCGATGCCTTCGCGCGCTTCGCCGGCCGCGATCTGCCGAGCGAATTCGAATGGGAAATCGCCGCGCGCGCCGGTCTGCTCACGGCGGCTTTCGGCACCGTCTGGCAATGGACGCGCAGCGCCTATCTGCCTTATCCCGGTTATCGCGCGGCCGAAGGCGCGCTCGGGGAATACAATGGCAAGTTCATGGTCAATCAAATGGTGCTGCGCGGCTCGTCGCTGGCGACGCCGGACGGCCATGCACGCCTGAGCTACCGCAATTTCTTCTATCCCGCCGCGCGCTGGCAGTTCAGCGGATTGCGGCTGGTTGAATTTGTTTGAAGCCGGGAGTTTATGATGGTCGTTCTTGCGCGTTCTCCTCGTCCGCAGCCGCCGCGTTCGGATGCCGACTCTTTCAAGACCGACGTGCTGGCGGGCTTGCGCGCGCCGCAGAAGCACATCCCCGCGAAATATTTCTACGACGAACTGGGCTCGCAATTGTTCGAGCGCATCACCGAGCAGCCGGAATACTACCCGACCCGTTGCGAGATGAGCATCCTGCGCGATCGCGCGGGTGAAATCGCGCGACTGATTACGCCGGGTTCGGCGATCGTGGAATTCGGCAGCGGCTCGAACAAGAAGGCGCGGCTGCTGCTTCAGGCCGCGCCCGCGTTGGCGGCCTATGTGCCGGTGGATATTTCCGGCGAGATGCTCGAGCGCGAAGCGGCCGATCTGCGCGCCGATTTCCCCGAGCTCAAGGTGCTGCCGGTCGCCGCCGATTTCACAACCGGCTTCGACCTGCCCGACGAAGCGCAAGATGCGCCGCGCCGGATCGGGTTCTTCCCGGGCTCCACCATCGGCAATTTCGAGCCGCCCGATGCGGTGGAATTTCTGCGCAATGCAGGCCGCATCCTGGGCCGTGACGGCGTGCTTATCGTCGGCGCCGATCTGGTGAAGCCGGCCGAAATCCTCAATGCGGCCTATGACGATGCGGCCGGCGTGACCGCCGACTTCAATCTCAACCTGCTTACGCGCATTAATCGCGAGCTCGGCGGCACCTTTGATCGCGAGGGCTTCGCGCACCGCGCTTTTTTCAATGAAGCGCGCAGCCGCATCGAGATGCACCTGGTCAGCCGCCGCCCGCAGACCGTGAAAGTGGGGTCGCAAGCCTTCGCTTTCCGCGACGGCGAAACCATCCACACCGAGAATAGCTATAAGTACAGCGTCGAATCGTTCGCGGCGCTTGCCCGCAAGGTGGGCTGGCGCCCCGCCGGCGTATGGACCGACCCGGCCGGTTATTTCTCGATCCAGGCCTTCCGGCTCGCGCCGTAATTGCCGTCAGCCGGCTCGTCGGGGGGCGGAGCGGTCGCGAGGCGGGCCGGCCTCTTACAATTCCAAGTCACTTCCCGAACGGCTCTGCCTGCGCTAAGGCTTGCGCCGCCGGCGACAGGCCGGGTTCGAAGCAGCGTGGCAGGGGCCTATGAAGATAGTTGGTTTTAGAGTCGATAAGCACTTGCGGCTGGGTGTGGTCGAGGGCGAGGAAGTCATCGATCTGCAGGCCGTCGACGCCAATGTGCCGGCCGATCTCGGCGCATGGCTGCGCGCCCACGACGGCAATCTCGAGCCGCTGGCCATTATGGCCAAAACCGCGCCGGCCTCTGCGCGCCACCCGCTCGCGGGCCTGAATTTCGCGCTGCCGGTGGCCCGCCCCGGCAAAATCGTCTGCCTCGGTCTCAATTACCTCGAGCACGTCAAAGAAGGCCCGCAGCGCGACAATGTTCCGAAATTCCCGTCGATCTTCTTCCGCGTGCTCACCTCGATGGTGCCGCACATGCATCCGCTGGTGCGGCCGCAGGCCTCGATTCAGTTCGACTACGAGGGCGAGATGGTGGCGATCGTCGGCAAGCGCGCCAAGCACCTGACCCTGGAAAACGCGGTCGACTGCATTGCCGGCTATTCGGTCTGCAACGAAGGTTCGATCCGCGAATTCCAGCGCCACACCACGCAGTGGGGCATGGGCAAGAATTTCGACCGCACCGGCGGCTTCGGCCCCTGGATGGTATCCGCCGACGAACTGCCGCGCGGCGGCAAGGGTCTGAAACTTCAGACCCGGCTCAACGGCAATATCATGCAGAACGACAATACCGAGAACATGATGTTCCCGCTGGCCGAGACCCTGGTCTATCTGACCAAGGGCATGACGCTGGAGCCCGGCGACGTCATCGTGACCGGCACGCCGTCCGGCGTCGGCCACGCGCGCAAGCCGGAGCCGGTGTGGATGAAGGCCGGGGATGTGGCGGAGGTCGAGGTCGAAGGCGTCGGCATTCTGCGCAACACGATCATCGACGAGAAGGTCTGAGCGGACGGCGCGAACCGTTAGCCGCATTGGGACGTTATCAGCGGAACATCGCAGAGAGGTGCTATGGCCGAACAGCTCAAGGTGCTGACGATCTGCGGATCGCTGCGCAAGGCGTCCTACAATGCGGGGCTTGCGCGTTCGTTGCCGGGGCTGGCACCGCCGGACATGACGTTCGTGGAGGCGCCGCCATTCGAGACCATGCCGCTCTACAATCACGACATCCAGGAAGCGGCCGGCTTTCCGCCGGCCGCGGAGACCTGGGCGGAAGCGATCCGCGCCGCCGATGGCGTGGTCATCTGCTCGCCGGAATACAACTGGTCGATCCCGGGACCGCTCAAGAATGCGCTCGACTGGGTCTCGCGCATGAAGGAGAACCCATTCAAGGACAAGCCGGTCGCTCTGCAATCGGCCTCGTCCGGCCAGGTCGGCGGCGCGCGCATGCAGTATCACATGCGCATGGTGCTGACCTCGATCGACGCGCTTATCCTCGGGCGACCGGAAATCTTCGTGAATTTCGCCGCCAAGAAATTCGACGAGAAAACCGGCGAACTCACCGATCCGCCGACCAAGGACATCGTCAAGCTGCAACTCGCGACTTTTGCGAAGTTCATCAAGCGGGTGCGGGACTGACCGCCGGCCGCGCAAGGCCCGCCCGACTCGACGCAAAGATTTCCGCGCGGTCCCTGAGGGCATGAGTTAGGGTGTCCCGAGGGACATGGGGGCGGGCAATGGCGGAGCAGCCGATCAAATTCAACGATGGCGCCGCCTATGAGCGGATGATGGGGACGTGGAGCCGCTTGGTCGGCGACGTCTTTCTCGATTGGCTCAAACCCGAGCCGGGCCAGCGCTGGATCGACATCGGCTGCGGCAACGGCGCCTTCACCGAAAATATCGTCGCGCGCTGTGCGCCCGCCGAGATACTGGGCGTCGACCCGTCCCAGGAGCAGCTCGATTATGCGCGGATGCGGCCGGCGGCGCAGCTGGCGAAATTCCAGCAGGGCAATGCGATGGCGCTGCCCTGCGCCGCGAAATCGTTCGACGCCGCTGTCATGGCGCTCGTGATTTTCTTCGTACCCGATCCCGCCAAGGGCGTCGCCGAGATGGCGCGGGTGGTGAAGCCCGGCGGCACGGTCTCCGCCTACGCCTGGGACGTGTTCGGCGGCGGCGTGCCGACCGATCCGATCTTTGCCGAATTGCGGGCGATGGGTGTGAAGCAGGTTATGCCGCCGAGCGTCGAGGCGTCCCGTCTCGACGTCCTGCGCGACCTGTGGACGAACGCCGGCCTCGAGGCCGTCGAAACCCGGGTGATTTCGGTCGAGCGCACCTTTGCCGATTTTGACGACATGTGGACGACCACCGTCAACGGGTCCGGCGTCGTCACGGCTTCGCTCGCGGGAATGTCCGAGCCTGAACGTGAAACGCTCAAGGCCGGCGTGCGCGCACGCATGCCGGTGGATGCGTCGGGGCGCCTTACCCAATCCGCCTTCGCCAACGCGGTCAAAGGCCGCGTGCCGGCTTAAGGCACGCGACCGTTCTTCGCTTGCTCGGCGCGCGCGTCAGCCGGCCGCCGCTGCCCGCTTCGGAAACAGCATCGGCCGCATCTTGGGATGGGCGGCCATCATCTTCGGCGCATAGGCGGTCTCGGCGCCCAGCTCCTCCGCCGCATGCCAGGCCCAGCGCGGATCGTAGAGCGCGGCGCGGCCGATGCAGATGAGGTCGGCCTTGCCGGAGGCGAGGATGTCCTCGGCCATGTGGGGGTCCATGATCAGGCCGACCGACATGGTGACGATGCCGGTCTCCTTCTTCACCTTCTCGGCGAAGGGCACCTGGTAGCCGGCCGACAGCGGGATCTTCTGCGCCGGTGACAGCCCGCCGGTGGAGACGTCCATGTAATCGAGCCCGCGCGCCTTCAATTCCTTGGCGAGCATGACCGTTTCTTCCGGCGTCCAGCCGCCGTCGACCCAGTCCGTGGCCGAGACGCGCATGCCGAGCGGCTTCTCCGCCGGCCAGGCCGCGCGCACCGCCTCATACATCTCGATCACAAAGCGCATGCGATTTTCGGTCGAGCCGCCGTATTCGTCGGTGCGCTGGTTGGACAGCGGCGAAAGGAACTGATGCGCGAGATAGCCGTGCGCCGCGTGCAGTTCGATCACGTCATAGCCGATACGGTCGATGCGCTTGGTCGACGCGGCGAACTCGCCGAGCACGCGTTTGATCTCGTCCTTGGTGAGCGCATGCGGCACCGGCCAGCCGGTGTCGTAGGGGATCGCCGAGGGCGCTTCCGGCGTCCAGGCGTCCGGGCCTTCCAGGATCGGCTTGCCGCCGGCCCCCGGCGGCGTGGTCGGTCCCTTGCGGCCGGCATGCGCGAGCTGCACGCCGAGCTTGGCGACGCCGTATTGCCGGCAGAAGTCGTGCACGCGCTTGAGCGCTTTCTCGTTCTCGTCCGACCAGATGCCGGCGCAGCGCGGCGAAATGCGCCCCTGCGGGCTGACGTCGGTCATCTCGGTCATGATGAGACCGGCGGCGCCGAGCGCCATGCTGCCGAGATGCATGAGGTGCCAATCGTTGGCGCTGCCATTGTCGGAATTGTACTGGCACATCGGCGAGAGCACGACGCGATTAGGCAGGGTGAGCCCGCGCATCGTGATGGGAGAGAACAGGACGCTAGCCATTTCCTTGTTTCCTTTTCAGTTCAGAACGACGCCGAACAGCCCGATCGTCCCCGGCGCGGCCGTATGCCAGGCGTGTATGGCGACGACGAGGCAGCAGAGCGCCCAGAACGCGCAATATTCGATGCCGCCGATCACCCAGGTCCAACAGCGCGTGAGCTTGAACTGCGCGGCGGTGGCGACGGAAAGATGGATGAAGGCGATGACTCCGAAGAACCACGTATAGAGGTCGAACAGCAGGGTGATCGTCAGCACCGTTTCGATCACCGCCGACAGATACATCCAGAATTTCGGCGGCCTGAAACCGACATCGACGTAGAATTTCAAGACCGGGGGAACGGTGAACTTGCCGATGATGTGAGGGATGAAGAACAGCGCGCAGACGATGCGTAGCAAATTGAATTCATTCAGCAGGTTGAATTTGTCGGCCCACGACATCGGTCCCCCCGGTGACCATTGTTTTTGCGGCACGCAAACTCGCATGTCCGCTTGCGGGAGCCAAGACCCGCCGCAAGCTCCGCTCATTCCCGCGCAAGCGGGAATCCAGCTCCGTCCCGTCACCCTGAGGTGGCCGCGCGCGGCGCGGCCCTCGAAGGGTCGCGGCACCGATGTCGGGTTTACCCGACATTGGCTGCTTAACCGGCGCAAGTCGGCTAAAGCCGACTTGCGGTGGCCGTTCATCCTTCGAGGCTCGCCGCTGCGCGGCTCGCACCTCAGCATGACGGACAGGTTGCGGTTGGGTCCGGCACGGGTCAGAGCCGCTCGCCGTTCAGCCAGCCCTCCGCCTGCCCATCGAGCGCGGCCAGTTCCGGCCCATCGAGGCCAGGCAGGTCCGCCTTCACGGCATAGCCGATTTTCGCCTGCAGATAGGCGAGGTGGCGGTAGCCCGCGGGAAACCGCGCCAGCAGGTTGCGGTCGAGCTTGAGCACGGCGGACGGGTCGACCGGATCGATGCGGTCGTGCTCGTAGGTGTAGCGGCGCAGCACGATCCCCCAACGACCGGCGCGCTTTTCCAAAAAGTCATAGGCGCGGCCGGTACAGGTGACGTCGCATTCGACGCCTTCGACCGGTGCGCGCTGGGTAATGGTGACCTTGGTGCGCGCCAGCGCGCGCGAGCCCGCGATGTCGATGGTTGTGCCGCCGAGCGTGTGCAAAATGCGGGCGCCTTTGTCCCAGCCCTCTTGGCTGACCTTGATGAATTCCTCATACGTGCCCTGAAACCAGGTCGCCCACATCTGCCCGTCCGGGTGCCAGATTGTGCGGAATCGGTCCCATTGCCGGGCGTCGCGCCAAAGCGCCCAGTTCTCCACGATGTCGCGGATGTCGGCTCGGTCGGCATGGTTGTGCGGCATAAGCCCGCCTCCGTCATGCCCGCGCTTGTCGCGGGCATCCACGTCTTGGCATATACGAAGACATGGATGGCCGGGACAAGCCCGGCCATGACGGGGAGAGAAATTGCCATGAGCAGGCTTGCGGGCAAAACCGCGATCGTCACCGGCGGTGCCAAGGGCATCGGCCGCCATTATTCCACCGCGCTGGCCGCGGCGGGCGCGCGCGTGATGATCGCCGACATCGTGGACGGCAAGGACGTCGTCGCCGAGATCGTCGCGGCGCACGGCGCCGACGCGGCGGAGAGCTTCACCTTCGACGTCAGCGACGAGGCCCAGGTGAAGGCGCTGGTAGCCAAGACCGTGGAGCGCTTCGGCCGTATCGATGTGCTGGTGAACAATGCCGCGCTCTACGCCAATCTCAAGCCGCGCAATTACGACGAGTGGGACGTTGAGACCTTTGACCGCGTGATGGCGATCAACGTTCGCGGGCCGTGGCTGTGTGTGAAATACGCGGCGCCGCACATGATCGCGCAGAAGAGCGGCAAGATCGTCAACATCGCCTCGGGCGCGCCCTACAAGGGCATCCCGCGCATGTTGCCCTATGTCACCTCCAAGGGCGCCATGATCGCCTTCACCCGCTCGCTGTCGCGCGAGCTGGGCCAGCACGGCATCAACGTCAACACGCTGTCGCCCGGCTATATCCTGTCCGACACGGGGCTGGAAAACGCCACCCATGTTGAGGAGGAACGCATCCCGGTGCGCAATAGCCGCGCCTTCAAGCGCGATGCTTTCCCGGAGGATCTTACCGGCACGCTGGTCTATCTCTGCTCGGCCGACAGCGATTTCGTCACCGGCCAGTCGATCGTGGTGGACGGCGGCTCGGTCAACAATTGAGCCCGGCCAGGCCGCCGGCCACGAAATTTCTCAAGATGTGAGAAATTGTCGCGCGGCCGTGACATAGACGCGGCCTGGGTGGATAATTAGCTGCAAGAGACGGAGCCGCCCGCGGCTATGCCGGCGCGCGGCGCCGGCGTTATAATGTTTTAAAATCTATGATCGGAGAAATGCCCATGGCGGTCGCAACCGCAGAAGCCACCCCGGGTTCCAAGCACAACATCCAGAACGCCCGGCAGGCCTATTACGACAAGATCTCCGAGTTCCACCTGGCGCCCCTATGGGAGGTGCTCAAGGGCTTGGTCACGCCCGAGCCCAAGACGCAGATGATCCCGGCCATGTGGAAGTTTCCCGAGGTCGAGAAGCTGATGCTCGAGGCCGGCGACGTGATCACCGCCGAGGAAGCCGAGCGCCGCGTGCTTGTGCTGGAAAACCCGGGCGATCGCGGGAAGTCGCGCATCACCAACACGCTGTTCGCCGGTATCCAGCTCATCATGCCGGGCGAGATCGCCGAGGCGCACCAGCATGTCGCCTCCGCCATCCGCTTCGTGCTCAAAGGCAAGGGCGCCTACACGGCGGTCGAAGGCGAAAAGTCGATGATGGAGCATGGCGACTTCATCATCACCGCCAATTGGGCGCCGCACGATCACGGCAATCCCGGTAGTGAGCCGGTGATGTGGCTGGACGTGCTCGACATGCCGACGATCAATCATTTCCAGACGTCGTTCGCCAACCACTTCGACGAGAAGATGCAGAACGTCAATCACGAGGACGGCGATTCGTTCGAGCGCTACGCCATGGGCGTGCTGCCGGATGGCGCGCCGGTGCTGAACCGCTCGCCCGTGATCAACTACCCCTACGCCAAAATGAAGCCGATCCTGGAACGGCTGAAGAAGACCGGCGACGTCGACAAGCGTCACGGCGCGCGCGTGCACTACGCCAACCCGATCAATGGCGGGCCGGTGCTGCCGACCATGGGCGCGAACCTCTCGCTCTTACCGGCCGGCTTCAAGGGCGAGCCCTATCGCTCGACCGACGGCACCGTGTTCGCCGTTGCGGAAGGCAAGGGAACGACCGTCATCGACGGCAAGCCGTTCGAATGGGGCGTCAACGACGTGTTCGTGGTGCCGCCGTGGAAGCGCTATCAGCACAATATCGGCAGCGAAGACGCCGTGCTGTTCTCGATCTCCGACAAGCCGGCGCAGCAGGCGCTGGGGATTTGGCGCGAGGGGAATTAGTCAAGAGTCCTTCCGGGACGGCGTGTCAGCGCCGGGCCCGGAATCCAGGGCCGCGAGCACGGCATCCTGGGCTCTGGATTCCGGGTTCGCTCGCGTTCCGCGAGCGCCCCGGAATGACCGCATCATCACGGCCCCGCCGGTTGCGGGGCCGTTTGCTTGTGAGCGCGCGCCTGCATCCGGTTGAGCGTCAGCACGGCGATGGCGGCGGCGAGCCCGATCCAGTCCAGCACCTCGGCGCCGGGGAACGCATGCGGCGGAATGAGGATCGCCAAGGCCGCGACACCGCACGCGATTCGCATCGGCGTCGCCACCGGCGCGAACGCGAAGCCGACCACCGCCGCGGTGCCGACGAAGATGCCGAGCAGATTGCGGGCGAGCTGCCACGCGATGAGGGCCCATGAGCCCTGCATTAGGAGGGCGGGCTCTGTGATGAACAGGAATGGAATGAAGAACGTGCTCCATCCCACGACCACCGCAGTCCAGCCGGTGGTCCAGCCCGACACGCGCGCGATATTGGCGGCGGCATAGGCGGCGATCGCCACCGGCGGCGTGATCATGCTCAGCATGCCGAAATACATCACATACATATGCGCGGCCATCGGCGTGACGCCGAGCTTGATCAGCGAGGGCGCGATCAGCGTGGCGGTGAGCACATAGACGCTCACGGTCGGCATTCCCATTCCCAAGATGATGCTAATGACGGCGGTCAGAAGCAGCAACGCGAACAGGTTGCCGCCCGACAGCGCGATGAGCTGCAGCGTCAGCCCGAAGGAAATACCGGAGACGTTGAGCGAGCCGACCACCAGCCCGGCGGCGGCGCCGATCAATAGAATATCGAGCGATGCCCGCCCGGTGTCGATAATGGCGCGCAGCATCTCGCGCGGGCTCACGCGCTTGCCGCGATAGCCGAAGGTCATGCTCAAGACGATCAAAAGACCGGTGGCGTAGATCGCCCCGCGCTCGATGGGAATCTGGAACACCGCCGGATAGGCGATGGTGACGACCAGGAAAATCAGCGGAATCGGAAAATGCCAGCCCGACTTCAGCACTTCCGACAGTTTGGGCGGGTCCTCGACCTGCGCCGCGCCGATGCGCTGGCGCGCCGCCTCCAGGTCCACATGGATGAACAGCGCCGCATAATAAAGCACCGACGGAATGACCGCCGCCATGGCGACCGCGCCATAGGGCAGTTGCAGAAACTCCGCCATGATGAAGGCGGCGGCGCCCATCACCGGCGGCATCAATTGCCCGCCGGTCGAGCCGACCGCCTCGATGGCGGCGGCGCGTGTGCGCGAAAAGCCGGAACGCGACATCAGGGGAATGGTGACGATGCCGACGGCGACGACATTGCTGACCGCGGCGCCCGAGATCATGCCGAACAGCGCCGAGCCGAACACCGCGATCTTGGCGGCGCCGCCGCGGAAGCGGCCCATGGCCGACATCGCCAGATCGGCGAAATAGTTGGCGCCGCCGGTGCGGCCGAGCACCTGGCCGAGCAG
>DASZQT010000140.1:0-3779 GCA_035549515.1 Pseudolabrys sp.
ACGCCGCTTGATGCATGTCGCTGCGACCATGGCTTGCCACGGCTCGGTGCGCGCGGGGCGCCGGCTGAAGCCGGAAGAAATGAACGCGCTGTTGCGCGAGATGGAAGCGGTGCCCAATTCCGGCCAGTGCAATCACGGCCGGCCGACATATGTCGAGCTGAAGCTGACGGACATCGAGCGGTTGTTTGGACGGCGGTGACATTTGCGGTGGCCTCGATCCGTCACCCTGAGGTGGCCGCGCAATCGCAGGCGCAGCCTGCGTAGACTTGGCTGCGATGCGCGGCCCTCGAAGGGCGACGGCCACCGCAAGTCGGCTTGCCGATTTGCGTCGGCAAAAATCGCTGGCGATCTTGCATGTATGCGAGATCGGTGGCCGATCATCCTTCGAGGCTCGCTTCGCTCGCACCTCAGGATGACGGTGAGAGGTTTCGCAAAAAAACCAACGCCGTGTCGTCGTAATCGCGCCGTTCCAATTCCTCAAATCCCTCCGGCGCGGTGAAGCCGGCATCGGCCGCTTCCTCGACCACGACCAGCGCGTCCGGCATCAGCCATCCGCCGTCGCGCGCCGAGGCCAGTGCCTTTTCGGCCAGGCCTTTGCCATAGGGCGGATCGGCGAACACCAGCGAAAACGGTTCGAGCGGATGGCAGGGCCCGAGCTTCGTCGCGTCGCGGCGGAAGATGCGGGTGACGCCGCCGAGGCCAAGCGTCTCGGTGTTGGCGCGCAACAGCGCGCGCGCTTCCACGCCGTCGTCGACGAATAGCGCAAAAGCCGCGCCGCGCGAGATCGCCTCGATGCCGAGCGCGCCCGTGCCGGCGAACAGGTCGAGCACGCGCGCGCCAGCGACCGGATCGCCATAGGCGTGGGCGAGGATGTTGAACACCGTCTCGCGCACGCGGTCCGATGTCGGCCGTGTGGCGTGCGACTTCGGTCCCGCAATCGGGCGCGAGCGGAGGCGACCGCCGACGACACGCATTATGATTTTCCTTTGCGCATGATCTTATCCGAAAACGGGTATCTGCTTTTCGGGATCATGCGCTATTTGGGCCTCGGCCGCGATGGCCGCGGTCCGCCGCTGCGATCGGGCCGGCGGCGGCGATTGTGAAGCGGCTTGCGCTTACTTTCTTCGTCACGCGACTTATTTTGTGCGCGCGTCGTCTCACCCGCTCGTCCCCGCGAAAGCGGGGACCCAGCGCGGCCCTGCTGTTCCGGCCGACCCTTCTGGATTCCCGCTTTCGCGGGAATGAGCGGAGATCGTGGCTGCTCTCCCTCCAGCGGCGCCTCGAAATCCGCTTCCGCCTGCCGCGCGATCTCGGGCCCCAGGATCCTGCGCAGTTCGGCGGTCTCGATTTCCTTCACGTCGCCGTCGTCGAGCTTGCCCAGTTCGAACGGCCCATAGGACACGCGGATCAGCCGGTTCACTTTCAGCCCGAGATGTTCCAGCACGCGGCGCACCTCGCGGTTCTTGCCCTCGCGGATCGCAAAAGTGAGCCAGACATTGGCGCCCTGTTCGCGGTCGAGCGTCGCTTCGATCGCGCCATAGCGGATGCCGTCGATGGTGATGCCTTTGCGCAATGGGTCGAGCGCGTCCTGCGTGACGCGCCCGAGCGCACGCACGCGATAGCTGCGCAGCCATTGGGTGGCCGGCAGTTCGAGCACGCGCGCCAGCCCGCCGTCATTGGTGAGCAGCAGCAGACCCTCGGTGTTCATGTCGAGCCGCCCGACGCTGATGAGGCGCGGCAGGTGCTTGGGCAGTGCGGCGAAGATGGTCGGCCGCCCTTCCGGGTCGGAATGGCTGGTCACCAGCCCGCGCGGCTTGTGATAGAGGAACAGCCGCGTGCGCGCCCGTCGCGGCAGCGGCGCGCCGTCGATGGTAATACGGTCGCGCGCGCCGACATTGAGCGCGGGAGACGTGATCGCCTTGCCGTTTACGGCAACGCGCCCGGCCGCGATCCAGGCCTCTGCCTCGCGCCGCGAGGCCAGCCCGGCGCGGGCGATGACTTTGGCGATGCGCTCGCCCTCAAGAATCGGTTTGTCGGCCATGCCGCGCTTTCTGCGTCATGCCCGGCACCCGGTCCGGCCTACGGCCGGCCCGAGCGTAAACCTTGTGCCGGGCATCCACGCCTTTATACACGGAGCGACATAAAAGACGTGGATGGCCGGGACAAGCCCGGCCATGACGGTGCATGAAAAATCCCTCCTTCATGACCATCGCACTGGAAGAAGCCCGCGCGGCCGAGGGGCGCGGCGAGGTGCCGGTCGGCTGCGCCATCGTCTGCAACGGCGAGGTGGTGGCGCGCGCGGGCAATCGTACCGTGGCGGACAAGGATCCGACCGCGCATGCCGAACTGCTGGCGATCCGGCAGGCGGCGGCGAAGTTAGGCTCGGAACGGCTGACCGATTGCGACCTCTACGTCACGCTCGAGCCCTGCGCCATGTGCGCGGCGGCAATGTCGTTTGCCCGCATAAGGCGGCTCTATTTCGGCGCGCCCGACCCGAAGGGCGGCGCGGTCGAGCACGGCGTGCGCTTTTTCTCGGCGCCCACCTGCCACCACCGGCCGGAGGTCTATAGCGGCATCGGCGAGCGCGAGGCGGCCGAGTTACTGAAAGGATTTTTCCAGGCGCGGCGTTGATCCCAGCCTTTGCCAGGGGACAACCTCACACCGTCTTGTCGAGGAGTTTGCCGGTGCCAGGCGGCAGCGCGGCCTGTCGGGGCGTCTCATCGTTGTCGTTGTCGCGGGTATTGCTCTGCGGCGTCTGATATTGCTCGGGCGTGGTTCCGGTCTTCGGCGTGATGATCTGGATGCCGATGCTGCTGATGCCGCTCATGCGCGATGCCCTTCTCATGAGCACCAATCAGTAGCGGGCAGGTCTGAATTTTGCGCATCCCGACACCGTGAAACGCGGGTCAGCGCGGAAAGCATTTGTTGACTCTAACGACGCCGCCAGCAGGCGTTGCCGCGACGAACTACGCGCCCGCTTCCTGCGCGAATTCCCACGCCTTCGTCGCCAGTGGCCGGATCATTTCCGCCTTGGCCGGCGCGAATTCCGAGGTCGCGGTGCCGTCGCGCACGCGGCCGACGATGCCCTGCAGGATGGCCGCGATGCGGAAGAAATTATAGGCGAGATAAGTCGCGAGATGGGGGCGCGGATCGAGCCCGGTGCGCGCGACATAGTCGTCGACGTAGTCGGCCATCGACGGAATACCGAGCGCGCCGAGATCGTGGCCGACCAGCGACGCGGTGCCGGCGGCGCTTTCCGATTTCGGCATGTGCCAGGCCATCAGGTGATAGGTGAAGTCGGCGAGCGGATCGCCGAGCGTCGACAATTCCCAATCGAGCACCGCGATCACCTTGGGCTCGTGGCGTGCGAGAATGAGATTGTCGAGCCGGAAATCGCCATGCACCAGCCGCGCCGGCCCGCTCGGCGGAATGTGCCTGGGCAGCCATTCGATCAGCCGCTCCATGGCGTCGATCTTGTCGGTCTCCGAGGCGCGATACTGCTTCGACCAGCGCTCGACCTGGCGCGCGACATAGTTCTCGCCGCGGCCGAAATCGCCGAGGCCGATGCCGGCCGGATCGAACGAATGCAGGCGCGCGATGGTGCCGTTCATCGCGTCGTAGATGGCGGCGCGCTCGGCCGGATCGGAAGCCGGCATCTGCGGCTCCCAATAGACGCGGCCGTCGGCGTAGCTCATGACGTAGAAGGCGGTGCCCGCCACGCTCTCGTCGGCGCAAAAGCAAAGCGGCTCGGCCACCGGAAAGCCTTGCGCGTAGAGCGC
>DASZQT010000141.1:0-14418 GCA_035549515.1 Pseudolabrys sp.
GCGCCACGCGCTTGAGGAGAACGCCCGCGAGATGTTTCTTCACGTCTGCCGTCGCCTGTACGTCGTCGTGCGGCGCGAGATCGAGCGCGGCAACGGCGGCCTCGACGTCGCCGGCCGCGAGCGCCGCCTCGGACTTGCGCACCCGCAACGGCGTGTCGCCCACGCCGAAATAGGCCAGCCGCACATCGTTGAGTTTGCCGCCGTCGGCGCGGGCGCTGGCGGCGAGGCCGACAATGGCGTAGTCGCCGTGCCGGCGCGCGAGTTCGGCAAAGCCGGTGCGCGTCCGCGCGTCCGCCGCCGGCACGCGGACGGCGGTGAGCACTTCATTGGGCTCGAGCGCGGTCTCGAACAGGCCGCGGAAAAAATCGTCTGCCTTGATCGTGCGCCGGCCGGCCGGGCCGGTCGCCACCACCTCGCCACCGAGCGCGAGCAAACAGGCCGGCAATTCCGCCGCCGGATCGGCGAAGGCGATGGAGCCGCCGATGGTGCCGCGGTTGCGGATGGCGGGGTGGGCTATGTGCGGCATGGCTTGCGCGACGAGCGGCACGTGCCGCGCGATCGTGTCCGAACGCTCGGCTTGCACATGACGGGTGAGCGCTCCAATCTCGACCATGCCGTCCTTGACCTCGATGCGGTCGAGCCCGCCGATGCCGTTGAGGTCGACGAGGAGGCTCGGGCTCGATAGCCGCATATTGAGCGTGGCGATCAGGCTTTGGCCGCCCGCAAGCAGCCGTGCGTCGGGGTGCTGGCCCATCAGCGCCACCGCTTCGTCGAGCGTGCCCACCTTGCGGTATGCGAACGGTGCCGGCTTCACGTTTCCCCCTGCGCGGTTTTTGTCACCCGCATTCTGACCGGGAAAGCCCCGACGTCAATCCGGCCACCCCCGACCTGCATCTTGCAAAGCGTAGGTGATGGAACACAATGCACGGTCCGAATTGCCGCGCCAGCGGTTTTCACCCTCTAAGAACAAACTGCGGGTCTACCATGCCCCTTTCCATCTGCACCGCCTGCGGCACGCAATATCCGGAAAGCGCCGCCCCGCCCGCGCATTGCACGATCTGCGAGGAGGAGCGGCAATATGTCCCCGCGCGCGGCCAAAGCTGGACGACCTTGGAGGCGCTGGCGCAGAGCCACATGAACGGCTTCCGCGAATATGACGATAGCCTCATCGGCATCGGCGCCGGCTTTGCCATCGGGCAGCGCGCGTTGCTGGTCCGCACGGGCGGCGGCAATATCTTATGGGACTGCGTGGCGACGCTCGATGCCGCCACCGTCACGCTGATCAAAGGCCTGGGCGGCATCAAGGCGATCGCGATCTCGCATCCGCATTTCTACACCACCATGGTGGAGTGGGCGCGCGCCTTCAACTGCCCGATCCATCTCAACGCCGCCGACCGCGACTGGGTGATGCGGCCGGACCCGGCCATTCAATTCTGGCAGGGCGATACGCTCGGGCTCTGGGGCGGCGTGACGCTGGTCCGCTGCGGCGGTCATTTCCCGGGCGGCACGGTGATGCATTGGGCCGGCGGCGCCAAGGGGCGCGGCATCGTCTGCGCGGGCGACATCCTCTCGGTCACCACCGACCGCCAATGGCTGTCGTTCATGCGCAGCTATCCGAACTTCATTCCGCTGTCGCAGCGGGAAGTCGAGCACATCGGCCAGGCGCTTGCGCCCTACGCCTTCGATGTCATCTACGGGCACTATTTCGACCGCGTCATCGCGCGGGACGGCAAGCAGGTGCTGGAGAAATCGATTGCGCGCTATGTCGCCGCGATCAACGGCACGCGGGGCTACGAGGCCACCGCGATCACGCCGTCCGCACCGAATTGAGAAAATTGTCGACTTCGAGCTTGAGCCGGCTGCCTTCCTCGGCGAGCGCGCGCGCCGCCGCCAGCACCTGGTTGGAGGCCGAACCGGTCTCCGATGCGCCGCGGCTCACCTCGGCAATGTCGGAGGCGACCTGCGAGGTGCCGACGGAGGCCTGCTGCACATTACGCCCGATCTCGCCGGTGACCGCGTCTTGTTCGTCGACCGCGACCGCGATGGCCGTGGCGATCTCCGACAGCGCGGCGATGGTGGAGCCGATCTCCTTGATGGAGCCGACCGAGTCGCGGGTCGCGGCCTGCACATCGCCGATCTGAGAGCCGATTTCCGCGGTCGCCCTCGCGGTCTGCCCGGCCAGCGTCTTCACCTCGGCGGCGACCACCGCGAAACCGCGTCCGGCTTCCCCGGCGCGCGCGGCCTCGATGGTGGCGTTGAGCGCGAGCAGGTTGGTCTGCCCGGCGATGTCCGCGATCAGCGTGACGACATCACCGATGCGCACGGCGGCGTCGGCCAGCGCGCTCATGCGCGTGTCGGTGCGTTCGGCTTGCGTCACCGCCGCCTCGGCCAGCTTGCGCGCGTCCTGCACCCGCCGGCTGATCTCGCGGATCGCCGTCGCCATCTCTTCGGTGGCGGAAGCGACCGACTGCACATTGGAAGATGCCTGCTCGGACGAGCCGGCGACGCTGCCGGCGAGCTGCTGGGTGGAATCGGCGTTCCGCGTGAGCACGGCGGCGGCGGTTTCCAGTTCGGTCGAGGCCGATGAAACGGTCTGCACGATATTGCCAACCGACATTTCGAAGGTGTCCGCCACGCGATGCATTTCGGCCGTGCGCTGCTCGGCGAGACGCTGCTCGCGCTGTTCGCGCTCGGCGCGCAAGCGCGCGCCTTCGACCAGGCTCTCCTTGAATGAGCCAAAGGCGGTGGAGAGTTTGCCGATCTCGTCGGCGCGGTCGACGATCGGCACGGCGGTGTCGAGCTGGCCGGATGCGAGATTCTCCATGGCGGTGGTCATCCGCGCGAGCGGCCGCGCGATCGACGTGACCAGCGACAGCACGGCAATGATCGCCACCAGGATCATGACGACGCCCGAGGCAGCGATTGCCCAGGTGATTTGCGCGCGCGCTTCCGTTTTGGTGGTCTCGCGCGCGGCCAGCAATTGGCGCTCGGTGTTCTCGACGGCGGCGAACTCGCGGCGCAGGCCCCCGATGGTCTCATAGGAAATGGCCTGTCGTTCGAGCGCGAGCGCTTGATCGCGCGTTGCGTCGCTGTGCAGCATGGTGAGCATCGGCTGCGCGACCTCGGTATTCCAGCGGTCGATGGCGTCTTGGATCTGACTCAGCCGCTGCTGCTGGAGCGGATTGTCGGCGGTCAGCCGTTTGACATTGGCGATGTGCTCGGCGAATTCGCGCTGGCCGGTGCGGAAGACCTCGAGCTCGGACGCGTTGTTCGACAAGGCATAGCCGCGCAGGCCGCCGCGCTGGTTGAACAGGCCCTCGATCGCGCCGTTGATCTCGTCGAGCACCCGGTAGGTGTGCTCGGTCCAACGGTCGGCCTCGGCCAGCCGATCGCGCTGAAGGAAAATCCAGGCGCTCGAGACCAGCGCCGCCACGACGATCGCCGCGAAGCAGATAATGAGCTTGGTCTGAATGGAGAGATTACCGAAGCGGAACTTGCCCATCGCCGTCCTGCCGCCCCCTATGTGCGAAGCGGCCGCGCGCAAGCTGGGTGGGAGCAGCTTGCCGCGCGGCCGCTTGAGGCGCGCGCCCCTGTCGAGCCGCGCTTCCTCGAACCCAGGATCTGAGCGATGACGTGTCGATGGCGTGAGCGCCCGATCCCCAAACGAATGCGCGGATCGTGGCGGCGCTTGTTGAAGAGGAAATTAAATTCGCGCCTGTCTGCGCATTGCTACGGACGGCGCGCGGGTCGGGAGGAATGCGTAGAACAATTCACGCGTCATGCCCCGGCTTATGCGGGGCATGCACGTCATCATGCTTCACCGAGACAAAGGTGGCTGACCGGCACAAGCGCGGCCACGACGGCGCGGCAGGTGGCCGTGGACCGCGCTTACTCTTCCTCGTCGTTGGTGCGGCCGCTCTTGCCGCCGATCTGCTTGAGCTTGGCGAACACCGCGCTGACGTCGAGATCGCCCGACTTTTCCGGCGCGGCGGCGGGCGCGGCCTGTTCGGCTTCCTTGCGCGTGGTCTCCGAGGCCGGCAGCAAGGTGGCGCCGGTATCGACAACCGCCGGCTTTTCCTTGTTGGCGCGTGAGACTTCGAGATCGAGATCGATCTGCGAGCAGAGGCCGAGCGTCACCGGGTCCATCGGCGTCAGGTTGGCGGAATTCCAATGCGTGCGGTCGCGGATCGAGGCGATGGTCGACTTGGTGGTGCCGACCAGCCGCATGATCTGGCTGTCCTTGAGCTCGGGATGGTTGCGCACCAGCCAGAGGATCGCGTTGGGGCGATCCTGGCGGCGCGACACCGGGGTATAGCGCGGGCCCTTGCGGCCGCGCTCGGGGGTGTGGACCGCGACCTTGGGCGGCGTGAGCGCCAGCCGGATCTCCGGATTGGCCTCGGCCGCCGCGATCTGCTCGCGGGAAAGCTGGCCGGTTCCGATCGGGTCGAGCCCCTTGATGCCCTGGGCGGCGTCGCCGTCGGCGATAGCCTTCACCTCAAGCGGGTGCAGCTTGCAGAAATCCGCGATCTGGTCGAACGACAGCGCGGTGTTGTCCAAAAGCCAGACGGCGGTGGCCTTGGGCATGAGCGGTGCTGCGGTCGCCATGGCAAAATCTCCTCTAGGCTTCGCCCGCCCCTCGGGGACGAAGCTGGTCAGATCATCGGCGATGATCGGAAAGTGGGCGGAATATAGGGGTTGAGCCGAAACCATGCAACCATCCCGGCTTGACAGGTAAGGGCGAGCCGTCCCATGTCGAGGCTTGGGGTGCGCTTAAATTGCGCCGCTTTCGAGGACATTCATGCTTTCCAGCCCGCCCAAACCCGCGCTCACGGTGCTGCTGTGCTCGCCGCGCGGCTTTTGCGCCGGGGTGGTGCGGGCGATCGAATCGGTCGAGCGCGCGCTCGCGCTCTACGGGCCGCCGGTCTATGTCCGGCACGAAATCGTTCATAACCGCTACGTGGTCGACAGCCTGCGCGCCAAGGGCGCGATTTTCGTCGAGGAACTGGGCGAAGTTCCCGACGGCGGCGCGCCGGTGATCTTTTCCGCCCATGGCGTGCCGCGCGCGGTGCCTGAGGAGGCCACGCAGCGCAACCTGTTCGCGCTCGACGCCACCTGTCCGCTGGTCACCAAGGTGCACCGCGAGGCCGAAATCCATCATCGGCGCGGGCGCCAAATCGTGCTGATCGGCCATGCCGGCCACCCCGAAGTGATCGGCACCATGGGGCAATTGCCGCCGGGCAGCGTCACGCTGATCGAGACGCGCGCCGATGTCGATGCCTTCGAGCCGCGCGATGCGGCGCATCTGGCTTATGTGACGCAGACCACGCTGTCGGTCGAAGACACCGGCGCCATCGTCGAGCGGCTCAAGCAGCGGTTTCCGGCCATCGTCGGGCCCCACAAGGAAGACATCTGCTACGCCACCACCAACCGGCAGGAAGCGGTCAAGCGCGTGGCGCCGCTGGTCGATGCCATGATCGTGGTGGGTTCGCCGAATTCGTCGAATTCGCAACGCCTGCGCGAAGTGGCCGAGCGTGCCGGCTGTCCGCTGGCGCTGCTGGTGCAGCGCGCCGCCGAGATCGACTGGGATGCGCTCGCCGGCATCAGCCGGCTCGGCATCACCGCCGGGGCGTCGGCGCCGGAAGTGCTGGTCGAGGAGATCGTCGACGCCTTTGCCGCGCGCTTCGCGGTCAGCGTGGAGACCGTATCCGCCGCCGAGGAAGGCGTGTTCTTCCCGCTGCCGCGCGCGCTACGCGAGACGCAGGCGGCGGAGTGACGCGTTCATGGCCGTCTATACCGACGTCACGACCGAAGACCTCGCCGCTTTCCTTGCCCGCTACGACATCGGCGAACTGCTGTCCTACAAGGGCATCGCCGAAGGCGTCGAGAATTCGAACTTCCTGGTGCACACCAGTACCGGCAATTACATTCTCACGCTCTACGAGAAGCGCGTCGCCGAAGGCGATCTGCCGTTCTTCCTGGCGCTGATGGAGCACCTGGCGGCGCGCGGCATTACCTGTCCGCAGCCGGTCAAGAACAAGGAAGGCGGCATGCTCGGCCGCATCGCCGGCAAGCCGGCGGCCATTGTCACCTTTCTCGATGGCTTGTGGATCCGCAGGCCCAATCCCGGCCACTGCGCCGCGCTCGGCGAAGCCTTGGCGCGGCTGCATCTCGCCGGCGCCGATTTTCCGATGCGGCGGGTGAACGCGCTGGCGATCGCCGGCTGGCGTCCGCTTTACGAGCAGGCGCGCGCGCGCGGCGATAGCGTGCAGCCGGGCCTGTGCCACGAGATCGCCAAAGAGCTCGACGTGCTCGAGCGTATCTGGCCGCGCGATCTGCCGGTGGGCGTGATCCATGCCGATCTCTTTCCCGACAACGTGTTCTTTCTCGGCAATACGCTGTCGGGGCTGATCGACTTCTATTTCGCCTGCACCGATACGCTCGCCTATGACGTTGCCATCTGTCTCAACGCCTGGTGCTTCGAGCCCGACCACGCCTACAACGTCACCAAGGGCCGCGCGCTCTTGAAGTCCTATGCCAAGGTGCGTGCGCTCTCCGACGCCGAGCGCGATGCGCTGCCGGTGCTGGCGCGCGGCGCCGCCATGCGCTTTCTGCTGACGCGGCTGGTCGACTGGCTGGTGGTGCCGAACGGCGCGCTGGTGAAACCGAAAGACCCGCTCGAATATTACCGCAAGCTGCGCTTTCACCAGTCGGTGACGAGCGCGGCGGACTATGGTTTCGACGCATGATCCCGAAAAGTGGGAACCGGTTTTCGGATAAGATCATGCGTGAAAGAAAAATGCCGTGAGCGACCAGCACGTCACCATCTATACCGACGGCGCCTGCTCGGGAAATCCGGGACCGGGCGGCTGGGGCGCGATCCTGACCATGGGCGATCACCGCAAGGAACTGATGGGCGGCGAACCGCACACTACCAACAACCGCATGGAATTGATGGCGGCGATCTCAGCGCTCGAAGCGCTCAAGCGGCCTTGCACGGTCGACATCCACACCGATAGCCAGTACCTGCGCAACGGCATCATGAGCTGGATCAACAACTGGAAGCGCAACGGCTGGCGCACCGCCGACAAGAGTCCGGTCAAGAACGTCGATCTGTGGAAACGGCTCGATGCCGCGCTCGCTTCACACACGGTGCATTGGCACTGGGTGAAGGGCCATGCCGGCCACGCCATGAACGAGCGTGCCGATGAGCTGGCGCGCGAGGGCCTGGTGGCGGCGCGCGCCGGCGCGGTGGGGGCGATGAGAGACAAGTAGCAGAGCCTGTCATGGCCGGGCATAGCCCGTCGAAGACGGGCGCGAACGCCCTTATGTCCCGGCCATCTCGCTGAGGAAGGCACGGCCTCGCTCTCCTAAGCGGGGTCACCGGGACGAGCCCGGTGACGACAATTCGAATCGCCCCGGCTAGCGACTGAAGCGATGCGTAGCGGGCCGAAAGATTAAATCTGCCCGAGCAGCGTCTGGCCGCCGGAGATTTCGCACTTGCCGGGCGCTTCCTCGATATTGACCTGCTTCACCACGCCGTCCTCGACCAGCATCGAGTAGCGCTTGGAGCGGATGCCGAGACCGCCGGCCGTGGCATCGAGCACCATGTCGACGCCCTTGGCGAATTCGGCGCTGCCGTCGGCGAGGAAATCGATCTTGCCGTCTCCGCCGGTCGACTTGGCCCATTCCTTCATGACGAAGGCGTCGTTGACGGCGGTCACCGCGACGGTGTCGACGCCCTTGGCCTTGAACGCCGCAAGGTTGTTGAGGAAGCTCGGCATGTGCAGGTTCGAGCAGGTCGGCGTGAAGGCGCCGGGGACCGCGAACAGCGCGACCTTCTTGCCCTTGAACACCTCGTCGGTGGTCTTCGGCTTGGGACCTTCCGCGGTCATGACTCGGAACGTGGCGTTGGGCAGCTTGTCGCCGACATTGATGGGCATGGGGACTCCCCGTTGTGAAATGCTTGGCTTTGCCGCGCGGTAATTACGCCCATACTGGCGGTTAGTCGAGATGGCTTTTCACCTCGAGCGCGCGGTCGCCTTCGACGATGGTGAAGGTCAGTTCGAAATGGCCCTTGGGATCGACGCCGGGCGGCAGTCCGTCGAGCTCGAAGCCGAACTGCCGGTGTCCGGCCGGCGCACCCTGCGCCGGCACCGGGATGGGCAGCGCCCATTCCGGCGTCGGGCCTTCGACGAAGACCTGCATCGGCTGGTCGGCCGCCGCTTTCAAGTCGACGGCGATCAAGGGCTTGGCCGCATTGTTGACGCGGTGAACGGTGAGCCCGATATCGGCGGCTGAAGCCGGCTTCGGCACGCGTGCCTCGGCGGCCTTGAGTGCCGGATCGAGCGCGCTCGCACCGGGGGCGAGCGTCAGCTCGGCGCTCGCCTGCGCCGGCACGCACAGCTTGTCGCAGATCGCATAGTCGAGCTTCAGCTTGAGATGCACCGGCTTGTCCGCCTGCTTCGGCGTCACCGTGAGCGGGAAGATCACCGAGTCTTCATAGACCAGCGTCTGTCCGCTGTCATCGTGCAACAGATGCGGCGCCGGGTAGCTCACCTGCGCACGCTGGAGATTATCGGAGCCGGAAAAATCGAAACGCGGCGGCACGCCGGAGTCGCCCGGATAGCGCCAATAGGTGTGCCATCCCGGCTTGAGCGTGACTTCGACGCCGGCGCGCAGCGATGATATGCCGCTGTCATTGCTGCCCGCGATCAGCCGCGCGGCGGCGTGGCCCTCATCGCTCCAAGCCGAACTGTCGGACGCTTGGGCGCTGCCGCCTGTCGCGCAAACGGCCATCGCGAAGGCCAACCATGTGTAAATGCTTTTCATGACACCTTCGACCTAGTCGGTAACCGCCTGCGGCTCCATTGAATTCATCGTGAGCAGCCGGTGATCCGCAAATAGGCAAAGCGGCGATTCCGCCACAATTGCCGCCTACGAATACAACGGTGGCCGATTGAACTTTCGGCCGCAAGCCTCGTTTGCAATAGCGAGACGATAAGGTAACCTTTGCCCATGCCGACCACTCGAAAAAGCGCCGAAAAGTCCGATTTGCCGCCGCCCGCGCGCGGCTATCTCGACGGACAGATGCTGATCGCCATGCCCGCGATGAGCGACGAGCGTTTTTCGCGCGCGGTGATCTATGTCTGCGCGCATTCGTCGGAAGGCGCCATGGGTATCGTGGTCAATCAGCCGGCGCAGAATATCAAGTTCCCCGACCTTCTGGTGCAGCTTGAAGTGATTCCGGAGAGCGAGCGCATTCAGTTGCCGGTACGGGCGGAGGATGTGCCGGTGCTCAAGGGCGGTCCGGTGGAGACCGGGCGCGGCTTCGTGCTGCACTCGGCCGATTTCTTCATCGAAAATTCGACGCTGCCGATCGACGACGGCATCTGCCTTACCGCCACGCTCGACATCTTGAAGGCGATCGCGCGCGGCAACGGGCCGGCGAGCGCGGTGCTCGCGCTCGGCTATGCCGGCTGGGCGCCGGGCCAGCTCGAACAGGAAATCCAGCAGAACGGCTGGCTCCATTGCGCCGCCGACACCGAACTGATTTTCGGCGGCGACATCGAGCACAAGTACGAGCGCGCCTTACGCAAGATCGGCATCGATCTCAGCCATCTGTCGAGCGAAGCCGGCCACGCCTGAGAGGCCCGAGCGCGCTTTAACTTTCCCCTCTAACTCACCGCTGTTCGACGACGGCGACGCACATCTGCGCCGGCGGATTGTGCGGATAGTTGTGTGCCTGCATGAAGTCCGCAAAATGCTGGTTGGCGTAGTTGTCGCCGGCGGGCGTTGCCGCCGAATAGATATATTGGCAGCTTCCGCTGTTGCAGCCGCCGCCGAGCGTTTGCATCGGACCGGTTTCGAGCGGACAGTTGCAGGTGGCCTTCGACGGATCGCGGTCGTCGACCACGCAGGGCGCGCCGTAGCACCAAGCCCAGACGGTGTGCTCGTTCGAGCAGCTCAGCGTGTTGTTGAGCGAGCCGTTCATCGTGTTGAACAGGTTGGAATAGGTCGAGATCATGAAGGTGCGCCGGCCCTGGCGCACCGGTCCGCGGTCCGCGCATTGCCCCGGTCCCATCGACCAGCCCGTTTCCACCTCGCAGGAGCAGGAGGCGTGGTCGACATAATAGTTGCCGAGCCGGTCGAGCGTTACGGTCGGCACGCAAGGCGCCTTGATGCAGAGCGCGTAAGTGCCGTCGCAGAAAACGGCCTGGCTCTTGATCTGCTCGAGGATCTTGTCGATCGGCGGCGCGGACTGTCCGAACGTCGCTAGCGGCCATAGTAGGAACGCCGCGATGAGTGCGAATGCCCTGCGGCTTGTCATCGCCTTCCCCTCCCAGCGGTTGCGAGAGGGGCAGGATGGACGAATTGGGGATACAACGCAAGGTTTGTATATTATTGAGACGCAACTACCTTCAGCGCGCGCGAGCGCGGTGGGTGCTCGCCCAGCAAATTGCGCGCTTCCTCGCCGGTCATCGGCTCGCCGAAGGCGAAGCCCTGCGCGTATTCGCAGCCGAGCTGGTAAAGCTCGACCGCGTCGGAATCGGTCTCGGCGCCTTCCGCCACCACTTCCATGCCGAGATCGTGCGCGAGCGCGATGATCGAGCGCAGGATCACCGGGCGCGTGCCGCGCGCGGTGGTGCGCACGAAGGACTGATCGATCTTGATAGTGTCGAACGGGAAGCGCTGCAAGTAAGCGAGCGAGGAATGACCGGTGCCGAAGTCGTCGAGCGACAGGCCGGCGCCCAGTTCCTTGATGCGGGTGAGCATCTGTGCCGCATGCTCGGGGTTCTCCATCACCAGCGACTCGGTGATTTCGAGCTTGAGCGTGCCGCGTGCGAGTGCGGTGCGCCCGAGCACGCCGCGCAGATCCTGAATGAGGTCGTGGCGCAGCAACTGGCGCGAGGACACGTTGACGCTGGCGAACACCGGCTCGCCCGAACGGTTGGCCGCCTGCCATTGCGCGAGCTGGCGCGCGGTGCGCTCGAGCACGAACAGGCCGAGGTCGACGATGAGGCCGATTTCCTCGGCGATGGAAATGAATTCCGACGGCGACAACCTTCCGAGCTTGGGATGATCCCAGCGGGCCAGCGCCTCGAAGCCGGCGATGGCGCGATCTTCCAGCCGCACGATCGGCTGGTACAGGACTTTGATTTCCTCGCGCTCGATGGCGCGGCGTAGCTCCGATTCAATGGTGAGCCGGTCGGTCTTGCGCGAGCGCATGGCGGGCTTGAACACCTCGATGCGGTCGCCGCCGATGCGCTTGGCGTGATACATCGCGAGTTCGGCGTCCTTCAGCACTTCTTCCGGGCGGAACGCCTGGTTCTCGGCGAGCGCCAAGCCGATCGAGGCGGTCAGGAAGATTTCGCGGTCGTTGAAGGCGATCGGCGCGCGCAGGGTGCGGCGCATGGTCTCGGCGAAGGCGACGATGCGGGCGGGCTCGCGCTCCGACATCAGGATGAGCGCAAACTGATCGCCCGAGAGGCGCGCCAGCGTGTCCTGCGGCTTCAACAGCCGCGCGAGCCGGCGTGCGATGGTGAGCAAAATGGAATCGCCCACCACGATGCCGACCGAGTCATTGACCTGCTTGAAGCGGTCGAGGTCGATCATCAGCACCGACGGCCGCAATTGCGCATCGCTGCGCGCGAAGGCGAACGCCGCCTCCATGCGATCGAGGAACAGTTCGCGGTTGGGCAGGCCGGTCAGGTTGTCGTGCACGGCATCGAACAGCAGCCGTTCCTCGGCATTCTTGAAGTCGGTGACATCGGTGAGCGTGCCGACGAGCCGCACCACCTCGCCGTCGGAGCCGACCACCGGACGCGCCTTCAGCGACAGCCAGACGAAATGGCCGTCGGCGGCGCGCAGGCGGAAATCCTGGGTAAGACGGCCGCGCCGTTGCTCGGTCACACTGTCGAGCGAAGCGCGGAAGCGGTCGCGGTCGAGCGGATGCAGCACGTCGAGCCATTGCGCCGCCGGGCCTTCGAGCGCGCCGCGCTTGAGGCCGAGCAGATGCTCGGTCTCCGGGCTGGTGTAGACCTTGTCGGCGGAGACGTCCCAGTCCCAGATCATATCGCCGGCGCCGGTCAGCGCGAGCGCGCGGCGCTCGACGTCGGACACGATGCCGTGCGTGATGCCGCCCGCGAAGGCGTGCTGCATCACCGTGAAGCCGATCAACATCACGATCAGCACCAGACCGCCGAGCAGCGCGGGGCCGATGATGTCGTTGGTGACCAGGCCGGTGACCGCGAGCGCGGCCGCGCCCGTCCACACCACCAAGAGCAGCCAAGTTGGAATCAAGAGCACCGCGCGGTCGAAGCCGTGGGTGGAAAGATAGATCACCAGTGCGAGGCCGAGCACGGCGATGCCCGCAAGCGACAGCCGCGCGATGCCGGCGGCGACCGCAGGATCGAACACCGCGACCGCGATCAGCGCGGCGAGCGCGGCGAGCCAGGCGATGGTGACGTGGGCATAGCGCACATGCCAGCGCGACAGATTGAGATAGGCAAACAGGAACACGAGCAGTGTCGCCGACAGGATCGCCTCGCCGCAGGCGCGCCATATGCGCTCGGCGCCCGCGGTCATGTCGAACACCTTGCCCCAGAAGCCGAAGTCGATGCCGATATAGATCAGCACCGCCCAGCCGAGCGCGGCGGCGGCGGGAAACATCATCGAGCCCTTCACCACGAACAAAATGGTGAGGAAGAGCGCGAGCAGGCCGGCAATGCCGATGACGATGCCGTAATAGAGCGTGAAGGAGTTGACCTTGTCCTTGTAGGCGTCCGGCTCCCACAGATAGATCTGCGGCAGGTTGTTGGTGCGCAGTTCGGCGACGAAGGTGATCACGGTGCCGGGATCGAGCGTGACGCGGAAAATGTCCGCGGTCGTGCTCTCCTGGCGCACCGGGCGGTCGCCGGTCGAGGGCGTGATCGCCGCCACGCGCGAGAGGCCGAGATCGGGCCAGATCACGCCGGAGCCGACCATGCGATAGTGCGGCACCACGATCAGCCGGTCGATCTGCTCGTCGCTGTTATTGGTGAGCGCGAACACCGCCCAGTTGTTGTTGTGCTCGCGCGCGCGCACCTCGATGCGGCGCACGATGCCGTCCGGGCCCGGGGCGGTGGAAACCTGGATGCGGTCGGTTTCTGTGGTCTGCCGGTCGGTGGCGGCGGTGAGGTCGATGGCGGGCGCGTCGAGCCGCACATTGACCGCCTCGACCGCGCGCGCGGGCGCGGCCGCCAGCGATGCGGCGGCGAGCACGAGTGCGACGGCGAGCGCCCCTACCCAACGCATTGCAACCAAAACATGTCCCCCGACCGCGGCCGAGCCCTTGTTGGTGTTGTTTGGCCCCTGCTCAAGTCGAATATCTACAAACGACTCCAACTTGTTAAGTCTTCTTTCACCATTGCGACCATTTCGCGGCGCGCGGCCGCTCGCACGCTGCCGGCCTTCCCCAGGCGGTTGCGGGCGACCCATCGTCAAAGGGTCAGCACGATCTTGCCGATATGCGCGCTCGTTTCCATCAGCGCGTGCGCGGCGGCGGCCTCATTGAGTGGGAAGATCATGAAGATGATCGGCTTGATCTTGCCGGCGCTCATGAGCGGCAGCACCTTATCCGCGATGGCGTGCGCGATCGCCCCTTTGTCGGCGACCGAGCGCGAGCGCAGGGTCGAGCCGGTGTGATGCAGGCGCTTGAGCATCAGGCGCATGAAATTCACCGTCGCCTTCGGCGAGCCCTGGAACGCGATCTGCACGATGCGCCCCTCGACCGCCGCGGCCTCGTAATTGCGCTCGACGTAATCGCCGCCGACCATATCGAGGATAACATCGGCGCCCTTGCCGCCGGTCGCGGCCTTGGTGGCGGCGACGAAGTCCTCGCTCTTATAGTTAACGGCGAGATCGGCCCCGAGCCTGCGGCAGGCCTCGCATTTGTCCTCGGAGCCGGCGGTGACGATCACGCGCGCGCCGAAGGCCTTGGCCAATTGGATGGCGGTGGTGCCGATGCCGGACGAGCCGCCATGCACCAGCAGGGTTTCGCCGGCTTTAAGCCCGCCGCGCTCGAACACATTGTGCCAGACGGTGAAGGTGGTTTCCGGTACCGCGGCGGCCTCGACCATCGACAGTGTGCCGACCGGCAGCGCGTGGCTCTCGTGCGCGAGGCAATATTCGGCGTAGCCGCCACCGACGACCAGCGCCATCACGCGGTCGCCCAGCTTCCAGCGCCGCGCATTCGGCCCGAGCCCCACCACTTCGCCGGCGATCTCCAGGCCGGGAATGTCGGGCGCGCCGGGCGGGGGCGGGTAGAGGCCCTTGCGCTGCATGACGTCGGGCCGGTTGACGCCGGCGGCCGCGACCTTGATCAGCACCTCGCCTTCGCCGGGCACGGGCACCGGACGCTGCTCCGGCGCCAGGGCCTCC
>DASZQT010000142.1:0-3341 GCA_035549515.1 Pseudolabrys sp.
GCTGTGGGAGATGGAAGCCGACCTAAAGAAATTCTCGGTGCCGCTCCTGGTCGTGGTCGGCGATGAGGACGACTGGTGTCTCGATCCCAGCGTGTACTTGAAGCGCACCGTGCCGACCGCCGGCCTCATGGTGATCCCACGTTCCGGCCACACCATCACGAGCGAGGAGCCGGCGGCATTCAATGCGGCGCTCGCCGAACTATTTGCCGCGGCGGAAGCCGGACGCTGGCTCGCGCACAAAGCGGCACCATGAACGCGTGACGAAAGAAGGAATACAGCGATGGATCTCAAGCTCAACGGCAAAACCGCGCTGGTTACCGGCGGCAGCGAAGGCATCGGCAAGGGCATCGCGCTCGCGCTCGCCAAGGAAGGCGTCGATGTCGCCATTTGTGCGCGGCGCATGGAGCCGCTCGAAGCCGCCGCCGCCGAAATCGCCAAGGCGACCGGGCGCAAGATCGTCGCCATTCCGGCAGACCTGCGCCAGGACAAGGACGCCAAGAACTTCGTCGAGCAGGGCCATAAGGCGCTCGGCCGCGTCGACATCATGGTCAACAATGCCGGCTCCGCCGCCGGCGGCGTCATCGAGCATCTGACCGAGGATGACTGGGAGAAGGGACTGCAGCTCAAATTCATGGGCTATGTTCGCTGTCTGCGTTACGTGTTGCCGATCATGCGCGCGCAGGGCGGCGGCCGCGTCGTCAACCTCATCGGCAATGACGGCGTGAAGCCGTCCTATTGGGAAATCTGCCCGGGGGCGGCGAACGCGGCAGGGCAGAACCTCACGCTGTCGCTTGCCGGCCAATACGGCAAGGACAAGATCAGCTTTGTCGCCGTCAATCCGGGCCCCGTGCGCACCGAGCGCTGGGCCGGTCTGGTCGACGCCATGGCGCGCGACATGAAAATCCCGCGCGAAGACGCCGACAAGCTCGCACCGGCCTCGATCCCGATGGGCCGAATTGCGGAGGTCGAGGAGGTGGCGGCGTTGGTGGTGATGCTGGCGTCGCCGCTGATGGAAATGGTCAACGGCACCATGATCGAGATCGACGGCGGCCAGGACAAGCCGCTGATGGACCGGTTCAGGGATCGGCCGCGGGGCTGAGGCTGCGCGGATTTGAGGCAGTGAAGCCGCAATGGTGCGCTTGACAAAGGCGGTGAACCGGCCGGATTATTTGCGTACAAACAAGTTCGCCGGCCGGAGGCGACCGAACATTCTAGACTCATGAAGCCGCCACCGCGCTATAAGCGCGGCCACGCGCTATGCAGGGAGTTTCGGTCATGAAGACTACGCGTCACTTGCTTTCGTTCACGCTCGCCGCAGTCGTGGCGGGTTTCGCCGCGCCGGCCATGGCGCAAAGCACAATCAAAATTGGCGAACTCAACAGCTACAAGGCGGTTCCCGCCTTCCTCGACCCCTACAAAAAGGGGATGGAGATGGCGATCGAAGAAATCAACGCCAAGGGCGGCATCAACGGCAAGAAGCTCGAAGTGATCTCGCGCGACGACGGCGCCAATCCGGGCGAAGCCGTGCGCGTCGCCGAGGAACTGGTCACGCGCGAAGGCGTCACCGCGATCGCGGGGACCTTCCTGTCCAATATCGGTCTGGCGGTGACCAATTTCGCCGGCCAGAAGAAGGTGTTCTTCCTGGCGGCCGAGCCGCTCACCGATAAGATCACCTGGGCCGACGGCAACAAATACACTTTCCGCCTGCGTGCCTCGACTTACATGCAGACGGCCATGCTGATGCCGGCCGCCGTCGCCGCGAAGAAAAAGCGTTGGGCGCTGGTCTATCCGAACTTCGAATATGGGCAGGCCGCCGCCGCCGCCTTCAAGGAGCTGATGAAGAAGGCGCAGCCGGACGTCGAATTCGTCACCGAGCAGTCCCCGCCGCTCGGCAAGATCGACGCCGGCGCGGTGGCGCAGGCCATCGACGACGCCAAGCCGGATGCCATCTTCAACGTCGAGTTCGGGCCCGATCTCGCCAAATTCGTGCGCGAGGGCAACACGCGCGGCATCTTCAAGGGCCGCACGGTGGTGAGCCTGTTGTCGGGTGAGCCGGAATATCTCGATCCGCTCAAGGACGAAGCGCCGGTCGGCTGGATTGTCACCGGCTATCCCTGGAACAAGATCGATATGCCGGAACACAAGGCGTTCCTCGCGGCCTATCAGAAGAAGTACAATGACTATCCGCGGCTCGGCTCCATCGTCGGCTACGAGACGATCAAGTCGCTGGCCGCCGGCATCGCCAAGGCCGGCTCGACCGACCCCGACAAGCTGGTCGCCGCCTTCAAGGGCCTGAAGGTCGACAGCCCGTTCGGTCCAATCACGTATCGCGCGAGCGATCACCAGGCGACGATGGGCGCCTTCGTCGGCAAGATCGCCCTCGAGAACGGCAAGGGCACCATGGTCGACTTCAAATATGTCGACGGCGCCTCCGTGCTGCCGAGCGATGCCGAGGTGAAGAAGCTCCGGCCGGCCTCGGCCGACTGATGTGAGCCTCGCCCCGCACTTGCTTTCCCTCTCCCCGCTTTTGCGGGGAGAGGGAGGCGAGCGCGCCGAAGCGCGAAGCGCTAAGGCGGGCGAGCCGGGTGAGGGGCCTGTGATTCTCATGACGCGCATGCCCCTCACCCGCCTCGTTCGCTTCGCTCACTCGGCACCCTCTCCCCGCAAGCGCGGGGAGAGGGAACGAGCGCGAGGGGAGAGGGGAAGAGTGCTTGCGGCGGCGCTGGCATGACTCTCGACGCCTTCCTTTTTCAGTTACTCAACGGCCTCTCCTCCGCCTCCGGCCTGTTCCTCATCGCCGCCGGCCTGTCGTTGATCTTCGGCGTCACCCGCATCGTCAATATCGCGCACGGGTCCCTCTATATGCTGGGGACCTACATCGCCTATTCCTTTGCCACCCGTATCGGCGGCGCCTTCGGCTTCTGGGGCGGCATCATCGCCACCGCGCTCGTCGTCGCCGTCCTCGGCGCGTTGATCGAAGTCCTGCTGCTGCGCCGCATCTATCGCGCGCCCGAATTGTTCCAACTGCTCGCCACCTTCGCGCTGGTGCTCATCATCAACGATGCCGCGCTCTACATCTGGGGGCCGGAAGACCTGCTCGGCCCGCGCGCGCCGGGCCTGCGCGGCGCGGTCGAAATCTTCGGCCGCCATCTGCCGAGCTACGATCTGTTCCTAATCTTTGTCGGCCCGGCGGTGCTGATCGCGGTCTATTTCGCGCTCGCGCGCACGCGCTTCGGCCGCCTGGTGCGGGCCGCGACGCAGGACCGCGAGATGGTCGGCGCGCTCGGCGTCAATCAGGCGATTCTATTCACGGCGGTGTTCGCGCTCGGCGCCGGGCTCGC
>DASZQT010000143.1:0-30066 GCA_035549515.1 Pseudolabrys sp.
TGCGGCTGGCTCAATCGCCGCACCTGGCTCGCGCACGGCATTCATTTCAAGGCCGAGGAAATGCCGCGCCTCGCCAAAGGCGGCGTCTCGATCAGCCATTGCGCCTGCTCGAACCAGACGCTCGCATCCGGCTGCTGCCCCGTGTGCGATCTCGAAAGCGCGGGCGTTGCGATCGGCCTTGGCGTCGACGGCTCCGCCTCGAACGATGAATCGAATCTGATGCAGGAAGTGCGCGCGGCATTCCTCGTGCAGCGCGCGCGCTATGGCGTCGGCAAGGTCAGCCATAAGGACGCGCTGCGCTGGGTGACGAAAGGCTCGGCCGCATGCGTCGGCCGGCCCGAATTGGGCGAGATCGCGGTCGGCAGGCGCGCCGACCTCGCGCTGTTCAAGCTCGACGAATTGCGCTTCTCGGGTCACGGCGATCCCATTGCCGCGCTGGTTTTGTGCGGCGCGCACCGCGCCGACCGCGTCATGGTCGACGGGCGGTGGACGGTGATCGATGGCGCCATCCCCGGCCTCGACCTCGCCGGCCTCATGCGCCGACATCAGGCCGAAGCGCGCAGGGTGCAGGGGTGAACTGATCATGTGGGCACCGCTTCATCCCTCCCCTGAAAGGGGAGGGTCGGCGCGCTCTTGCGCGCCGGGGTGGGGTCTACTCTCAGCTCGTTCCCCCACCCGGCTCGCTATCGCTCGCCACCCTCCCCCGCAAGCGGGGGAGGGATAAGGCCCTCTCACTTGCCCGGGAATTTCTCGTCGATGCCTTTGACGTAGAAATTCATGCCGAGGATCTGCTCGTCGGCCAAATGGGTGCCGCCCTTGCATTCGATCGGCTTGCCGTCCTGCCCGAGCACCGGGCATTTGAACGGATGCAGCGTGCCCGCGACGATGTCAGCCTCGGTCTTCTCGGCCATCTTCTTCACGTCGTCCGGCATGTTGGTGTAGGGCGCCATCACGACCAGCTTCGACTTCAGGCCGCCCCAGGTGTCGGTCGATTTCCAGGTGCCGGCGAGCACTTCCTTGGTGCGGTCGATGTAGTAGGGCGCCCAGTTGTCGACGATCGAGGTGAGCTGCGCCTTCGGGCCGAACTTGATCATGTCGGAATCCTGGCCGAACGCGTAGATGCCGCGCTGCGCGGCGATCTGCATTGCGGCCGGGCTATCGGTGTGCTGCATCAGCACGTCGGCGCCCTGGTCCACCAGCGCCTTGGCGGCGTCGGCCTCCTTGCCCGGGTCGAACCAGGTGTTCACCCAGATGATCTTCACCTTGATGTTGGGATTGACGCTCTGCGCGCCAAGGATGGTTGCGTTGATGCCGGAGACCACCTCGGGGATCGGGAACGAGCCGATGTAGCCGAGCACGCCCTTCTTCGACATCTTGGCCGCGATCTGGCCCTGGATGTAGCGGCCTTCGTAGAAGCGGCCGGAATAGGTCGCCATGTTGGGCGCGCGCTTGTAGCCGGTGGCGTGCTCGAAGAACACCTTGGGATAGCGCTTGGCGACCTTCAGCGTCGGGTCCATGTAGCCGAACGAGGTGGTGAAGATCAGCTTGTGGCCGGTGCGCGCGAGCTGCTCGATCGAGCGCTCGGCATCCGGACCCTCGCTGACATTTTCGAGATAGGTGGTGTCGATCTTGTCGCCGAGCGCCTTGACCAGGTTCTGGCGGCCGACCTCGTGCTGGTAGGTCCAGCCGAAATCGCCGACGGGTCCGAGATAGATGAAGCCGACTTTCAGCTTGTCGGCGGCCGATGCGCCGGCAGTGGCGGCGGCGAGCGCGACGAGCGCGGCCGCGGCGGTGATTGCCAATTTTTTCATGATACGAGCTCCGGTTTTGGTTAGCGGTCAGGCACGAAAACCGTTCCCAGCGACGCCGGCGCCGCCGATCCGGCGGTGGCGCGCGTGCGCGAGATGAGAACGAGAACGATCACGCAGGCGAGATAGGGCAGGGATGACATCAGTTGCGACGGGATGCCGAGGCCGAGCGCCTGCGCGTGCAGTTGCAGGATGGTCACCGCGCCGAACAGGTAAGCGCCGCCGACCAGCCGGCCTGGGCGCCAGGACGCGAACACCACGAGCGCGAGCGCGATCCAGCCGCGCCCGGCGGTCATGCCGGGAATGAAGAACGGCGTATAGGCGAGCGGCAGATAGGCGCCCGCCAGTCCGGCGCAGCCGCCGCCAAACAGCACCGCCAGGAGCCGCACTTGCAATACCGGATAGCCGAGCGCATGCGCCGAGCTGTGGTTGTCGCCGATCGCGCGCAGAACGAGCCCCCGGCGCGTGCGATAGAGGAAGTACCAGATGCCGATGGTGAGCGCGATGGAGAGATAAACGAAGGCATCCTGTCCGAACAGGATATGGCCGACGAGCGGCAGATCGGTGAGCAGCGGAATGTAGAGATGCGGCGCCGGCACGATCTTCTCGCCGACAAAGCCCGCCCCGATCAGGCCGGAAAGCCCGACGCCGAGAATGGTGAGCGCCAAGCCGGTCGCCACCTGATTGACCGCGAGCCCGAGCGTGAGCAAGGCGAAAATCGCCGCCATCGCCATGCCGGCGACGATGCCGAACAGCGCGCCGATCACGGTCGACCCGGTAAGCCAGGCGCCGGCGAAGCCGCAGGCCGCGCCCATGATCATCATGCCCTCGACGCCGAGATTGAGTACGCCCGAGCGCTCGACCACCAGTTCGCCCGCCGCCGCCAGCAGGAGGGGCGTCGAGGCGGCGATCACCGACAGGACGATGGCCTCAAACATGCCCATGGGCGGCCTTTCGCGTCGAGGCGATGAAGCGGATGCGGTAGACGATCAGGGAGTCGCAGGCGAGCACGTAGAACAAAAGGATGCCCTGGAACACCTTGGTGAGGTCGAGCGGAATCTTCATCGAGATCTGTGCGCCTTCGCCGCCGATGAAGGTGAGCGCCAGGAACAGGCCGGCGATCAGGATGCCGACCGGATTAAGCCGGCCGAGGAAGGCGACGATGATGGCGGTGAAGCCGTAGCCGGGCGAGATGCCGGGCTGCAGATGACCCACGGGGCCTGCAACTTCGATGATGCCGGCGAGCCCTGCGAGCGCGCCGGAGACCGCGAAGGTGAACAGCACGAGCTGGTCGGAATTAAAGCCCGCGAAACGTGCCGCTTTGGGTGCTGCGCCGACCACGCGGATCTCGAAGCCCTTGATCGTGCGCCCGAGCATCACGGTGGCCGCCATCACCACCAGCAGCGCGATCACCGAGCCGAGATGCACGCGGCTGCCGTCGAACAGCACCGGCACCGTGGCATTGGGGTCGAAGTCGGCGGTGGTGGGGAAGTTGAAGCCCTTGGGATCGCGCCAGGGTCCGCGCACCAGATAGTCGAGCAGCAGGTCGGCGACATAGACCAGCATCAGGCTGGTGAGGATTTCGCTGGCGCCGAATTTGACCTTGCAGATCGCCGGGATCAGCGCGTAGAGCGCGCCGGCCGCCGCGCCGAGCAACAGCATCGCCGGCAACACCCAGGGGCCGGCATGGGTGCCATTGGTGACGACGGCAATCCAGCTTCCCGCCACCGCGCCGACCAGGAATTGGCCCTCGGCGCCGATGTTCCACACATTGGCCAGATAGCAGAGCGAGAGCCCGACGCCGATCATCACGAGCGGCGTCGCCTTCACCACGATCTCGGACAGCGAATAGGGATCGATCAGCGGCTCGATGAAATAGACATAGAGCGCCTGCGCCGGATTCTTGCCGATGAGCGCGAACAGGATCGAGATGGTGATCAGGGTGAGCGCGATCGCGATCAGCGGCGAAGCGATGGCGATGAGTTTCGAGCGCTCGGCGCGCCGCTCAAGCACTAACGGCATGGCCTGCCTCCGCTGGCTCGGGCGCGGCGCCGGCAGTTCCCGCCGCGCTGCCGCCCATCAACAGGCCGAGCTGCTCGCGCGTCGCCTGCGCGGTCTCGATCGGCTCCGACAGATGGCCGTGGAACATCACCGCGATGCGGTCGGCGATTTCGATCAATTCGTCGAGGTCCTGACTGATCACGAGCACGGCGGTGCCGCGGCTCGACAGGTCGATGAGTGCCTGGCGGATCACGGCGGCGGCGCCGGCATCGACACCCCAGGTCGGCTGGCTCACCACCAGGATTCCGGGCTCGCGCAGGATTTCGCGCCCCACCACGAATTTCTGCAAGTTGCCGCCGGACAGGCTGACCGCCTCGGGATCGCGCTTGGCCTTGCGCACGTCGAAGGCCTGCGTGGTCTTGTCGACGGTGGCGAGCGTGGCCGGCTTGTCGACAAAGCCGTGCTTGACCATGCCGCTGGCGGCGTGTCCGGTGAGCAGTGCATTTTCCGACAGCTTCATGCGCGGCGCGGTGGCGTGTCCGATACGCTCTTCCGGCACGAAGGCGGCGCCGAGCCGCCGGCGGCCGGTGATCGAGAGCGCGCCGGCGGCATGGCCGTCGATGATGACGTCGTCGGAGTGCTCGCACATCCGTTCGCCCGAGAGCGCCGCGAACAATTCGTCCTGCCCGTTGCCGGCGACACCGGCGAGGCCGAGGATCTCGCCGCCTTTCACTTCGAGCGAAACATTGCGCAGGTAGACGCCGTGCGGGTCGTCGGGCGCGAGCGAGAGGTCGTTGATGACCAGCCGCGGAATGGTGGCGGCGCGGCCGGAGGCGGCCTTCACCTCGCCGATCTCGCCGCCCACCATCATGCGCGCAAGCGAGGCGGCGGTCTCCTGCCTCGGATCGCAGGTCGCCACCTTCTTGCCGCCGCGCAGGATGGTGGCGGTGTCGCACAGCCGCTTCACCTCTTCGAGCTTGTGGCTGATATAGAGCAGGGCGCGGCCCTCGCTCTTCAGCCGCTCCAGCACGACGAAAAGCTGATCCACCTCCTGCGGCGTGAGCACTGCGGTCGGCTCGTCCAGGATCAACAGTTTAGGATTCTGCATCAGCGCGCGCACGATTTCGATGCGCTGGCGTTCGCCGACCGACAGCCGCCACACCTCGCGCTTGGGATCGAGCGGCAGGCCATAATCGTGCGACACCTTGGCGAGCCGCGCCGACATGGCGGCGAAACTCTCGCTGCCGTCGAGCCCGAGCGCCACATTCTCCGCCACGGTCAGATTGTCGAAGAGCGAGAAATGCTGGAACACCATGGCGATGCCGCGCGCGCGTGCTTCCGACGGTCCGGCCAGCACGATCTTGTCGCCCATCCAGCGCAGCTCGCCGCCGCTCGGCTGGATCAGCCCGTACATGATCTTGACCAGTGTCGACTTGCCAGCCCCGTTCTCGCCCAGCAGCGCGTGGATTTCGCCGGCATAAAGGTCGAGATCGATGCCGTCATTGGCGAGGAAATCGCCATAGAGTTTGCGGATGCCGATGGCCTGCAAAAGCGGCGTGCTTGGCTTGGCCATATCCCGCAATGGTCCCGACATGTCGAACGCCGCGGTGGTGGTGTCACAAAACTTCAGTCTGCCACATTCCGCCGCGCGTGGACGCAAGAATTTTCGGCAGCGCGTGCCTAATTCACTGCCAAATTGGCCGCCGCCCCCGCGTGCAATCGCGCCCTCGCTCGGGTCGGATAGATCGGGTTCCGGCGGACGTCCGGTCCTAGCCGGCTTGCGCCGTTCGGCGCGCGCCGTGCGGCAGCACGAAGGGCAGCCCGGGCTGCGGGAAACGGTCGACTGCGCGCGCCACGCCGAACACGCGCTCGAGCACATCGTCGGTGATGCTGTGTTGCGGCGGGCCGTCGGCTTCGATGCGGCCGCGGCCGAGCACGATCACGCGGCGGGCCAGAAGCACGGCGAGATTGAGATCGTGCACCACGGTGACGATGGTGCTGCCCTGCTCGGCGCGCCTGCGGATAGCGGCGAGCAGGTCGAGCTGATGACGCAGATCGAGGCTCGCGGTCGGCTCGTCGAGCAGCAAGAGGCCGGGTCCGTGCAGCACCTCGCCGCAGGCAAGCTGCACCAGCACGCGGGCGAAATGCGCGCGCAATTGCTCGCCGCCCGACAGCGTGTTGATGATGCGATTTTGAAATCCGCTGAGATCGACCTCGGACAATGCGGCGTCGACCTGCGCGTCCACGGCCGTGCTGCGCATGTCGGCCGCGCCCATGCGCACGACTTCGGCCACCGTGAAGGGAAAGCTCACGCTAACGCTCTGCGAGAGCATCGCGCGATGCAAGGCGAGCGCGCGCGGGCGGTATGTATGAAGCGCGCGGCCCTTGAGCCGGATCGCGCCGCCGCTCGCGGCGATCTCGCCGGAGAGCGCGCGCAGCAGCGTCGCCTTGCCGGCGCCATTGGGTCCGACCAGCGCGACGCTTTCGCCGGCCTCGACGGCGAGCGACACGCTGTCGAGCAATGCTTTGCCATTGATGCGCACCGACAGCGCCTGCGCCTCCAGCAGCGCGCTCATAGGCCCACGAGTCCGCGTTGGCGCAGCAGCAGCACGAGAAAGAACGGCGCGCCGACAAGGGCCGTGAGCACGCCGATCGGCACTTCCGCCGGCGCGGCCAGCGTGCGCGCGGCGGTGTCGGCCAAGAGCAACAGGATGGCGCCGGCGCAGGCCGACGCCGGCAGCAGCCGGCGATGGCCGGGTCCGATCGCCAGCCGCAACAGATGCGGCACCACGATGCCGACGAAGCCGATCACGCCCGCAAAAGAGACGGCCGCGCCGGTCATGGCCGAGACCAGAACGATCGACAGCCGCTTGAGCCGCTCGACCTCGACGCCCATGTGGAAGGCCTCCGCTTCGCCCAGCACCATGAGGTCGAGCCCGCGCGCGATTGCCGGAATGAGCACGAGCAGCGCCAGCAGGAACGGCGTCAGCACGGCGGCCTTGTTCCAGGTGGCGCCGCCGAGCGAGCCGAGCATCCAGAACGTGATGTCGCGCAATTGCCGGTCGTCGGCGATGAACACCAGCAGCCCGAGCGCCGCGCCCGCGAGCGCGGAGATCGCCAGCCCCGCGAGCAGGAATACCGCGACCGAGGTGCGGCCGCTCGTGGTTGCAATCGCGTGCAGCAACAGCGTCGTCGCGAGCGCGCCGATGAAAGCGGCAGCCGGCAGCATCTCGAAGGGCAGGGCGATGCCGGACAGCAGGCGGTCGCCGATCACGATGGTGGCCGCTGCCGCCAGCGCGCCGCCGCTCGACACGCCGACCAGCGCGGGGTCGGCGAGCGGATTGCGAAACAGCCCTTGCATGATGGTTCCACCGGCGGCGAGCAGCGCGCCGATCGTTCCCGCCATCGCGATGCGCGGAAGGCGGATCGACCATAGCACGAGCTGATCGCGCGCGAGGAGGACCGGATCGCTGGCGCTGGTGGCGAGTCCGAGCGCGGCCGGCAGGCGCGACAGCGGAATGCCGGCGGCGCCGATCCCGGCCGCGACGATCGCGGCAAGGATCAGCAGCAGAAGCAAACCGGGGAACAACCAGACATCCGCCGCCGCCGCGCGCCGCCGCGCCTGCGCGGACGTTGAGACGGCCGTGCCGGTCATTGCGCGCACGCTCGCGTCGTGGATGGGCCGCGTTCGGACGGCAGCGGCGTCGATTTGAGGTCAGGATAAATCGCGGCCGCGAGATCGCGCGCGGCACGCGCCGTGCGTGGGCCGAAGCCGAGCAGATAGAGCCCGTCCATCGACACGAAGGAACGTTTGGCGCCGGCCGGCGTCGCGGCGAAAGCGGGCTGCGCGAACACTTTGTCCGCCGTCATGTCCTCGGGTCCGCCGCGCCGCATCGCCAGCACCACGTCCGGCCGCGCAGCGATGACGGCTTCATCGTTGATGGCTTTATAGCCGTCGAAGCCGTCGATGGCATTGACCGCGCCGGCCATGCGGATGATGCCGTCGGCGGCGGTGCCGCGTCCGGCCGCCAGCGCGCGTCCATTGACGAAGGAGAGCACGAACAGCACGCGCTTCTTGGTGCCGATGGCCGCTTTGAACTGCGTGAGCGCGTCGAGATCCGCCGCGACCTGCCGCGCCAGGCATTCGCCGCGCGCGGGCGCGCCCACCGCGCCGGCGACGACGTGGATTTTCTCGAGAATGCCCGCCTCGCTGAACCTGTCCGGCACGACGATCATCGGCACCTTGGCCGCTTCAAGCACGCCGAGCGTATCCTTCGGTCCGCTGCCTTCGATGGCGAGGATCAGACTCGGGCGCAGGCCGAGTACGCCTTCGGCCGACAATTGCCGCATATAACCGACGCTCGTCTTCTCGTTGGCGGCCTGCGGCGGATAAAGACTCGTGCTGTCGACGCCGACAATTCTGTTCTCTTCGCCGAGCGCATAAAGAATCTCGGTGACGGCACCGCCGATCGAAACGATGCGGCTTTCTTCTGCGCCGGCGTCACGCGGCGCTGCCTGCACCAACACGGCAGCGATCAACGCGGATGCGGCAACGCGACGCAGTCGCTCGAGCGGCGGGCTTTGCATCTTACGCACTCTCACTTGGTCAGGATGAGCTTGTTCTGCGCGGTCAGGCGCAGGCGATAGAGATCGTCGCGATGCGCGATGATGATCTCGCGCGTGCCGGCGAAGAGTTCGCCGCTGTCGATACGGTTATCGAGCAACGCAATGCTGCGCGCTGGCACAGCAACACTGCGGCCGGCGACGGTATTTTTATCCTGTTCTTTCGGGTCCTTGTCATTCATCTATCGTCGCCCGCTAGTAATGCCGATGTATTCGTCTCGAAACCAATCAGTTTTGAACGGCTACAAACTACTAATACGTTGGTATATTTTAGTTTAGAGCCGTTAAAACTTATGTTTTCGTCGCTTGACCTCAGTAATACATGATGGTTACAAAGGCAAACGTTCCGCCGGTGTTAACGTAGTGGCAATGCGGAACGAGCCAGCCAGCCCGCGACCGTGTCCGCACGGCGCCCGCCAGCCCGCCGCAAGAAATCCAAAAACACTCAACGGGTTTGGGGGCTGTCATGGTTTGTTGGAGGAGGAGCGCGCGTGCGCTTCTGTTGGGGGTGTCATCGCTCGCGGTTCTGGTGAGCGCTGCCGCGGCACAAGAGCAATCGTCGATCTGGCTCGATCCGGTCACCGTGCTGGCGACGAAAACGCCGGAAAAGACGACCGACTCGCTCGCGGCGGTGAGCGCGGTGCGCCAGGAGCAGATCCAGCAGATCATGCCGAGCCGCGTGTCGGACCTGTTGTTCGGAATCCCGAGCGTCACCTCGGTCGAGCGCGGCGACGATCCGGCCACCGCCATCGGCATCCGCGGCTTGCAGGACTTCGGCCGCGTCGCGGTGATTGTCGACGGGGCGCGGCAGAACTTTCAGCGTTCCGGTCACAATGCCAATGGCATGTTCTATCTCGAGCCCGAATTGCTGTCGGGCCTCGACGTGGTGCGCGGCCCGGTCGCCAACATCTATGGCTCTGGCGCCATCGGCGGCGTCGCGTCGTTCTCCACCAAGGATGTCGACGACGTGATCAAGCCGGGCCAGCGCTGGGGCGTGCTGACGCATGGCCTCGCCGGCAGCAACATTTCATCCGGTCTGGGCTCGCTGTTCGCGGCCGGCCGGCCGAACGACAATGTCGACGTGTTCGCCGGCGCCACCTATCGCTCGAAGAGCAACTACAAGGACGGCGACGGCAACACGATCCCCAATACCGGGCAGGACATCGGCACCGCCATCGGCAAGGTGACGTTCCGCCCCGGCGATGGGCAGCAGATCAAGCTCGGCGGCATCCATTACGACGCGTCTTACATCAGCGGACAATCCGGACAGTCGGGCGTCTATGACAATCACGTGCTGAACGATCAGGTGACCGCGAAATACACCTATGCGCGGCCGGAAACACCGCTGGTCGATTTCTCGCTCGGCACCTATTGGAACAAGACCGACGCCAACCAGACCGTGAAGGAGCAGTTCATTTCCGGCGGCATCGACTTCACCGGCCCGGTCGGCACCAAGCGTAACTTCACCATCAACACCTACGGCTTTGACGTTCATAACACCGGCCGCTTCGAGACCGGCGGGCTGCGTCACACCGTCACCATTGGCGGCGACGGTTTCCGCGACGATGTTACGGTGGGGAGCACGGGCGATCCGGGCTCGGCGCTGACGCCGGGCGGCAACCGCGACGTCTCCGGCGCCTTCGCCGAATGGAAGACCAATTATTCCACCTGGTTCGAAGCCATCGGCGCGCTGCGCTACGACAACTATTCGCTCGACGGCGGCAAGACCAGCAATAGCGGCGATCACATCTCGCCCAAGTTCACGCTCGGCCTGACGCCGATCAATGGCTTCACCGTCTACGGCACCTATGCCGAGGGCTATCGCGCGCCGGCGGTGACGGAAACGCTGATCGACGGCTATCACCCCGGCGATCTGTTCTATTTCATTCCCAATCCGAATCTGAAGCCGGAGATCGGCAAGACGTTGGAAGCCGGCATCAACCTGAAATACGACGGCATCTTCATGGCCGGCGATAAGTTTCGCGGCAAGTTCAACGTGTTCCGCAACAATGTGACGGACTATATCGATCTTGTCGGCACCGTTGATTTCGTGCCGCCGCTCAAGTGTCCGCCCTCGACCATCTTCGGCGGCTTCGGCTCGCTCTGCTATCAATATGTCAACGTCGCCAATGCGCGAATCGAAGGCGTCGAACTGGAGACCATGTACGACACCGGCGCCTGGTTCCTCGGCGTCTCCGGTCAGCATTTGCGTGGTTACAATGTCGACACCGGCGCGCCGCTCGCCACCGTGCAACCCGATCAGGTTTCGACCACGGTCGGTGCGCGCTTCTTCGACCGCAAGTTCACGGTCGCCGTGCGCTGGGCGGCGGTGGCCGCCAAGAAGGCCAAGGACATTCCGACCGACAGCACCGGTGCCTTGGTATTCGCGCCGAGCGATGCCTACAATCTGGTCAAACTCTATCTTGGTTATGAGCCGACCCCGGACGTGCTCGCCGCCTTCACGGTCGACAACCTGCTCAACGAGCAATACACGCCCTATATGAATCAACTGGCGAGCCCGGGCATCACCTTCAAGGGCGAGGTGAAGATCCGCTTTGGCGAGAATTTCTACAAGAAAGGCTGACGCGCACGAGAAAGGCTGAAAGCAACCGGTAGCGGACAATCGAGGCACGGGCCGCGTGCGCAAGTCGCACGGCCCGTGTCTCGTCGCTATTGCCGGAGAGTTCAACGCAAGGAATGCAACAAGGAGAAAACGATGTTCATCGCAATGAATCGCTTCAAAGTGAAAAAGGGTTCGGAAGAGGCGTTCGAGCAGGTCTGGCTCACGCGCAATTCCTATCTCGATCGCATGCCGGGCTTTGTCGAATTCCATCTGCTCAAGGGACCGGAGGAAGAGGACCATACGCTCTATGCCTCGCACACCATGTGGCAGAGCAAGGGGGCGTTCGAAGCCTGGACCAAGTCGGACGAATTCCGCGCCGCCCATGCGCGCGCCGGCAACCAGACCACCGGGCCGCTTTACCTCGAGCATCCCAAGTTCGAGGGTTTCGAGGCACGGCAAACCCTGACCGCGAACAAGGCCGCCTAGGCATGAGCGTCGTTGCGACTGAGCCGGGGCTGGCCGAACGGCTGTCGGCCGAGCCCGGCGCCATGCTGGAAAGCGTGGCCAAGGACTATGGCGTGACCTTGCGCCAGGCGGCGGAGGCGCTGCCTTCCGCGCTGCGTCGTTTTGCGCCGGGCGGTGCCTTCATCGATGCGATGAGCGACATCGCGAAATGGGGCGAGGTCACGGTGATCCTGCACACCGACGACGGTGTGATGGAATTCACCGGGCCGATACCTCCAGGAACGGTGGCGCAGGGCTATTATAACCTTAGTGGGCGCACGGGTTTTCACGGTCATCTGCGGCACGAGCGGTGCGACGGCATCGCCTTTGTCGAGCGGCCGCTGTTCGGGCGGCTCTCGGCTTCGCTGCTGTTCTTCAACCGCGATGGCGGCATCATGTTCAAGGTCTTTGTCGGTCGTGACGACAAGCGCGAATTGCTGGCCGATCAACTGGCCGCGTTCCGCGCGCTGGCCGACCGGCTGTGCGGGGGCGGGGCGTGAGGCCCGCCGCCGCGCTATTGCCGGCACTCGCGCTTGCGGCGCCGACGTCGGCGCTGGCGGCCGCAACTACCGCGCCGATCCGCATCGAGCTTAATTCGGCCGTGCCGGCACAAAAGCAATGCAGCCTGTCCTTCGTGATCGAGAACAAGGACGATGCGGCGCTGCAAAGCCTCAAGCTCGATCTGGTGCTGTTCGGCCGCGACGGCGTCATCAGCCGCCGGCTGATCGCCGAGATGGGTCCGCTGCGCGCGGCCAAGACCAGCGTGAAGACCTTCGCCGTCGACGGCGATTGCGCCGCGCTCGGCTCGGTGCTGGTCAACGACGTGACCGCCTGCGCGCCCGGCGAGGCCGAGGCTTGTCTTACGCGGCTCGAGCTGAAATCGCGCGTATCCGACCTTCGCCTGTTCAAGTGAGGCAATCCGATGCAGCATGACGCGCTCAATCCGCTCACTCTGTTTCTGACTGCCGGGCCGGTCGCCAAAGTGGTGATCCTGCTGTTGGCGGCGGCCTCGGTCTGGTGCTGGGTGCTGATCGTCGAAGGCGTCTGGTCGGTACTACGCCTGCGCGGCGCCATCGCCGCCGCGCGCGGACGCGGGGCGGCCGAGCGCACCGCGCTGCTGGCGTCGATCGCGCAGGCGGGCCGGCAGGCGGCCGCGCTCGTCATTCCGGGCGAGAGCGTGGGGGAGGCGCGCGCGCGCGTCACCGAAGCAATGAGCCGCGCCGCACGCAGTCTGCTCACGCGTATCGAGGGCGGCTTGCCAAACCTGGCTGTGATCTCGTCGGTCGCGCCCTTCGTCGGCCTCTTCGGCACGGTGTGGGGCATCATGGTCAGCTTCTCGGCCATCGCCGACGCCAAGGATACCAGCCTGGCGGTGGTCGCGCCCGGCATCGCGGAGGCGCTCGCCGCGACCGCCATCGGGCTCGCGGCCGCGATTCCGGCCAGCATTGGCTATAACCGTATCGGCGCCGCGCTCGCGCGCGCGGGCGAAGAACTGCAGAATTTGATCGAGGAAGACGCGGTGCGCATTGCGGCGTCCGCGCCGGCGCCGGCCTCTCCGCAGACGGGGGCCGGCCGCTCATGAAAACCCTGTCGCCCCGGCGCGCGCTCTACGAGCCGCTGGCCGAGATCAACGTGACGCCGCTGGTCGATGTCATGCTGGTGCTTTTGATCGTTTTCATGGTGACGGCGCCGATGCTCGCGTCGGGCATGAAAGTCGATCTGCCGCAGGCGCAATCGATCGCGCCGCTCGATCCCAAGGAGCCGGTGGTCATCACCGTGCAGAAGGACGGCAGGCTGTTTCTTGGCCACAACGAGATCGCGTCGGCCGATCTGGTGGCGAAGCTGCGCGCAAGCCATGGCACCGACAGCCCGCCGGTGATCCACCTGCGCGGGGACCGCGAGGTGGCTTACGGGGAAATGGTGGCGCTGATGGATCGGCTGGCGGCGGCCGGCTTTGCCAAGGTGGCGCTGCTCGCCAATGCGCAAGGCGCGCGCAACCCGGCGCACTGAACTGACGGGATAGCGGAAAGCGGCATGGCGCAAGGCTCGGACGAACGCGTGACACCGTTGTGGCTGCGCCCGGCGGTCGCGGGCTCGGTGTTGCTGCTGCATGCCGGCGTGCTGATCGGCGCGCCCTGGCCGGACGGCGAACGCCCGGCGGTGATGGCGCCACTCGCGGTGCAGGTCGTGCCCATGGGTCAGCCCGCTGCCGCCTATGAAGCGCCTCAGCAGGCAACGATGGCCGAAGTCACCGCGGTCGAAGCGCGCGCCTCCGATGCGCAGGCCGCGCAAGCGCAAACGGTCGAGCCGGTGGAGGCGCAAGCGGTCACTGCCTTGGAATTGCCGGAAAGCAAAAACGCCGAGGTGCTCCTGAAAGCGCGCGAGACCGAACCGCGGCCCAAGCCGAAGCCTAAGCCAAAACCAAAACAACATGAGCGTGCCAGGCGATCGTCCGCCGCGTCGGCGCGCTCGCGCGCCAGCGCCGTGGCGCAGCAATCGCAGGCGCAGTCGGTAACCGGTTCGATCGCGAGCGCGGATTATCGCTCCATCGTCGCGGCGGAACTCAACCGGCGGAAATTTTATCCGCCGGAAGCGCGCGCTTCCGGCGTCAACGGCGTCGTCGTCATCACCTTCACCGTCGGCGCCGACGGCCACGTCGCGCGCCATGCCATCAGCCGCTCGTCCGGGCAGCCGGTGCTTGATGGGGCGGTGCATCGGATGATGGCGGCGGTGGTGTTGCCGCCGCCGCCGGGCGGCAGCTTTCATGCCACGGTGCCGATCCGCTTCGACCTCGCGCCCTAGCGCCTAGCGATAGAACGTCGTCGGCAAAAACAGCGCCAATTGCGGCCAGGTGAAGATGATGACGATCATTAACATCATCGTGATCACGAAGGGCAGGCTGCCGACGATCACGTCGGAGATCGGCCCGCGCCCGCGGATGCTCTGGATCACGAACAGGTTCACGCCGATCGGCGGGGTGATGAGCGAGGTCTCGGTCACCAGCACGATGATGATGCCGAACCACACCGGATCGTAGCCGAGCTTGACCACGATCGGCGTGATGATCGGCACCGTGGTGATCACCATGGCGAGCGCGTCCATGAAGCAGCCGAGCACGATGTAGAGCCCGACGATCAACACCATGGTCCAGCCGGCGCTCAGCCCGCTCTGCTCGACAAAGCCGGTGATCGAGGCCATGCCGCCGGTGGCGACCAGGATGAAATTGAGAAACAGCGCGCCGATCACGATGAACATGACCATCGAGGTCGTGCGCATGGCGCCGATGAAAGCCTCGCGCAGCATCGCGAGCGACAGCCGCCCGCTCACCGCCGCGATGATCGCGGTGGCGCCGACGCCGATGGCGGCGGCCTCCGTCGGCGTCGCAAAGCCCATATAGATCGACCCGACCACCACCACGAACAAAGCGAGCGGCGGCAGCAGATGGCGCAGGCCGGTAAAGCGCGCGCGCCAGCTCGCGCGGCGCGGCACGCCGCCCCAGCGCGGCACCAGCCGGCAGGCGACCACGATGGTCGCCATGAACAGCAGCGTGAGCACCAGGCCGGGCAGGAAGCCGGCGAGATAGAGCTGCGGGATCGAGGTGTCGGTCAAGACGCCATAGACGATCATGTTGATCGACGGTGGAATGAGAATGCCGAGCGTGCCGCCGGCCGCGAGCGATCCCAGGAACAGCCGCTCGTTATATTTGTGCGAATGCATCTCCGGCAGCGCCACCGTGCCGATCGAGGCGGCGGTCGCCACGCTCGAACCGGAGGTCGCCGCGAACATGGCGCAGGCGCCGATATTGGAATGCATCAACCCGCCCGGCAGCCAGGACAGCCACTCGTCGAGCGCGCCATACATTTTGCGCGCCAGCCCCGAGCGCAAAAACAATTCGCCCATCAGCACGAACAGCGGCACCGCGACCAGCTCGAATTTCTGGCTGCCGTTCCACGCGATCTGACCCATCGCCTCGGTCATCGGCACCGAGGAGAACAGCCGGTCGGTGATCAGTCCGAGCACGCCGAGCGCGACGCCGATCGGCACCGCCAGCACGATGAGCACGACCAGACACAGGAAGACAATTCCGATCACGCGCGCGCTCCCGGTCCGTCGTCGGTCACGCTCACCGCCTGGTCGACTTCATCCTGGGTGAAGCTCTCGGTGCCGATCAGCCGGCGTGCGGTGTCGTAATCGCCGGCGAACACCGCGCGGCTGGCCGCGACGATGAGATAGAGCAATACCGGCACGCTGAGCGCGAGCCCGACCGCCCAGACCGATTGCGGAATGACCAGCGGCGTCGCCAGCAACCCTTCCGACCGCGTGCCGTCGCTATAGGACGCCCAGGCGAGGGTCAGCGCGAAATAGGACAGGATCGTCATATAGAGGCAGAACACGATGGCCGAGCCGAGATCGAACCAGGCGCGCATACGCTCCGGCAGGATGGCGTGAATGACGTCGATGCGGATATGCGCGCGGTCGAGAATGGCGAAGGGCATGGCCCAGGCGAAAGCCACCGCCATGGCATAGCTGCTGATCTCGTCGACGCCCTGGATCGAGGTCTCGAAGAATTTGCGCAGCGTGATTTCGACAATGACCAAAGCCGAGACCGCAAGCAGCATCACGCCGCCGGCGATGACGCCGGCGGTGGAGATGCCGCGCAGCCAGGTTTCGAAGCCCGGCCGCGCCTGTTCGGATCCGCTGTGGCTCATGCGCCGAAAGGGCCCGCCGTCACTTCACGGCCAGCGTGATGCCGAGGCTCTTGCCGACCGTCTTGTTCCACTCGTCGGTGCATTCGGCCCCACAACGCTTGGCCCAGCCGGGCAGGATCTTGGTCTTCACGATCTCCGCCACCTCGGCCTTGTCCTTGGCGCTCAGGGGCGTGACGACCAGCGGCTGCTTCATCGGTCCGGGCGAGTCGCACGGCTTCTTGCCCTGCAGGCAGCGATAGGCGTCCTCGGTCTCGTCGTCGACTTCCTTGTAGACCTTTTGGCGCAGCGCGTCGTAATGCGCCTTCAGGAAATCCTGGGTCGGCTTGTCGAGCGCCTTCCAGGCGCCGACATTGAAGGCATCGATCACGGCGGCCCAGCCGAGCGAGACCGGCAGCACGTGGGTGGTGACTTCGGCGAGGCCGGCCTTCAGGCCGGAGCGCGGCGAGGTGATGGCGCAGTCGACCGTGCCGCGTTGCAGGCCGGTGACCATTTCGCCGAACGACATCGACACCGGCACGGCGCCGGCGCCCTGCACGAAGTCGGACATGGTGCGGTTGAAGGCGCGCACCTTCTTGCCCTTGAGATCGGCGAGCGAGGTGACCGGCGCGTTGCACCAGATCACCACCGGGCCGATCGGCCACACGCCCATGAGCTTGAGATTGTATTTGGTCTCGTAGAGCTTCTCGAGCACCGGGCGATAGGCGCGGTCCATGCTCTCGACTTCCGGCACCGTCTGCGCGATGCCGGCGATGTCGAGCGCCTCGTTGCGCGGATCGTCGCCGGCCGCGAAGCTCATGACATTGGTGACGTAGTTGAAAAGCCCGCTTTTGATGGTGCGGAACACTTCGCCGCCCTTGAGGCCGAGCTGATCGATGGTCAGCACATCGGCGGTGATCTTGCCGTTGCTGTCCTTCGCCACCTGTTCCCAGAACGGCTTCGCGCGAGTCGAATAGACCGGGCTCGACGAGAAGCTGGCGATTCCCTTGAAGTGATGGGTCGGCAGGTCTTCGGCCGCCGCCGGCGCGACCGCCAGGGCGGAGAGCAGGGCGGCGGCAATCAGCCGCACGTTCATTGCGTTCGAAGTTGACTTCGAACTTGCCTTGGACGTCGCATTCGAGATCGTGGCCGTCATGGCGCTCCTCCCCCTCGTCAATGTGGCCGGTTGCTCCGGCCTGGTTTCGCCGCAAGCCTCGCGGCTTGCGGCAGGTGAGCAAATTTCTACCAAGGCATCCAGCACAAGGATCGCACGTCGCCCAGTTCGCGCGTGAGCCGATCCCAGCTTTCGCCGCCGTCCTTGCTGCGGAACAATTGTCCGAGGTTGGAACAGGCGAACAGCAGCATCGGATCGGATGGATCGGTGGCGACCGACCACACCGTGCTGTTGAGCTTGCCAGGCAGCGGCACATCTTCCCAGGTGTCGCCCCAGTCGCGGCTGCGCCACAGGCGGCCGCTGTCGCCGGGCGGGCCGTTGCCGTTGGTGAGGAAGATGACGCCGGAATTGTCGGCGCGCGGCGTGATGCGGCGGGTGTATTGCCACGATGAATCGAGCGGCGTGAAGCGCCAGGTGGCGCCGTTGTCGTCGCTGCGGTGCAGGCCCTTGTTGGTGGTGGCGAAGATCTTGCGCCCGCCGTTGTGGTCGATGATCGCGAGATCGTGAATGTCGTCGGAGATGAGACCTTCGCCGAGCCGCGTCCAGCTCCTGCCGCCGTCCTGGCTGCGATGCACCGCGTCGATCTCGATGCCGGCCCAGATCGTGTTGCGATCGGCGGGGTCGAACATCATGCTGGTGACACGCATGAGTCTGCCGTCCGAATATCCGCGCGAGGCGCGTGTGTCGTTCGCGATGTCCGCTTCGATCGGCGCCAGCATCATGCGCCAGGACTTGCCTTCGTCATCGGAGCGATAGAACTCCGCCGGCCGCGTGCCGGCGAGCATGATTTTGGGATCGTCGTCGGCGCGCAGCAGCGTCCAGATCGAATAGCCGCTCGCGTCCATCGGCGAGGGCTCGTGGAACCAGTGCTTTTCGGCGAAATCCCAGCGATAGACGCCGCGGTCGGTGCCCGCCAGCATCATGTTCGGCCGCTCTTTGTGCTTGGCGATCGAGAAGATCGCGGCCTCGAGATAAAGGCCCGCCTTGGATGTCGGCCGCTCGAAACTCTCGCCAAGGTCGTGGCTGAACCAGGCACCGTGCGCGGATGTACCCACGCACAAGGTCACAGGCATGTCATTCCTCCCGAACGCATTCTTGGGTTGGGCCGTCTTTGGCCGGCCCTGTTTGCAGGCCCCGTTGCAGGCATTTGCGGCGGAGACGATGGATGTGCGGCCGACGCCGTGGCGTCGCGCGATTTTTTGCACTATAGCCCGAAAATAAAAAAGTGCAATATTGTGAGATTTTTATATGATGGCTCCCGCGCGCATGAAGCCAATGGCCATGCGGCGCGGAAACGGGGAGGAGACCTTGCGTCGTTTGAGCGGAGATCGGCTATTTCGCGCCGACGCGTGCGGCTTGCGCGCGCCCGACCGCGCGCGCCGACATGTCGATCTTGCCTTCGCTGCGGCGAATGCGCTTGCTCAAGAGGTTCGCCATGTCCTTGACGATGGCGATGAAGGCGTCGCGTTGCCCGGCTTTCAATTTGCGTTTGGGAAAGGCGATGCCGAGGCTCGCCTGCGCGGTGCCGGAACGGCCGATCACCGGCGCGGCGATGCCGACCACGCCGGGACGGAATTCGCCGGTCGTCATGCAGTAGCCGTCGGCGCGCATCTCGCGCAGCGTGGCGAGGAACTCCTTCCAGTCGCGGCCGAGATGAGCGGCGGCGATGGCGGCTTTGTTATGCGTGTAGACGCGGCGCAACTGATGCGCCGGCAGATAGGGCAGCATGATCTTGGAGGCGGCGGCCGTGAACAGCGGTCGGCGCTGGCCGCGGCTGAACAGGCCGGAGGGCGCGCCTTCGCCGCGCTGGTCGCGGATGCAGATCACGGCATCGCTGTAGAGCGTGCACAGAAGCGCGGTGTGGCCGGTGCGCTCCACCAGCTTGCGCATCATCGGCCCGGCCGCGATATAAAGCGGGTCGCAGTTGCGCAGCTGCAGGTCGAGCTCGAGGATGCGCGAGCCGAGCGTCCAGCTCCCGTTCGCCACCGGCGACAGCAGCCCGAACTTCTGCAGGGCGCGGATATAGCGGTAGGCGGTCGAGCGCGACGAGCCGGTGAATTTGATCAGTTCGTCGGTCGAACGTACCGGCTTCTTGAGCGTGAACGCGTCGAGAAGCTCAAGCATCCGGTTAAGACTGCTCACTTCATCCGCCCCCGAACTATGAAAGTGCCGACATGATTCGTTTTCCCGAGATTGCAGAGAATGACCGGAGCGAGGACCAGCGCAAGGTGGTCGCGGAAATCGCCTCCGGCCCGCGCGGCGGGGTGCGCGGACCCTTCGTCGCTTTGCTGCATGCGCCGGAGCTGGCCCGCCGTGTCGCCCATCTGGGGGAATATCTGCGTTTCAACAATTCGCTCGATAATGCCATCGCCGAGTTTGCCGTGCTTATCACGGCCCGGCAATGCACGGCGCAATTCGAATTCTTCGCTCATGCCAGGCACGCGCGCAATGCCGGGGTCGACCCCGCGATCATCGAGGCGATCGCCCGGCGCGAGCCGCCGCCGGGACTGTCGCCGGCGCAGGGCGCGGTCTACGACTTCTGCATGGAGCTGCATCGGCGCCATGCCGTGAGCGATGCGAATTTCCAGCGCATTGTGGACCTCTACGGGCACCGTGGGGCCGCCGATCTGATCGCGCTCACCGGCTATTACACCATGGTGGCGATGGTCCTGAACGTCGCCGAGGTGCCGGTGCCGCCGGGCGAAAAGCCGCCGCTGGATTGAGAGAGACGCAATGAAGATCGTCCAGTTCGAGAGGCCAGGCGGTATCGAGGTGCTCGACATGGTCGAGGCGCCGATGCCGGTCGCCGGCGTGGGCGAGGTGCTGGTGCGGGCGCAGTATATCGGGGTCGGCATGCCGGACGTGCTCATCCGCTCCGGGCGCTACGGCTTCATGCCGCCGCTGCCGGCGGTGCCGGGCACCGAGATGAGCGGGACCGTGGAAGCGGTCGGCGCCGGCGTTGCGAAGTTTACGGTCGGCCAGCGCGTGCTGGTGTCGGCGCGCGAGCGAAAGCATCGCGGCGGCTGCTATGCCGAATATGTCGCGGCGCCGGAGGCGGCGATGTTCGCGGTGCCGGATGGCGCCGGCATGCAGCAGGCGGCGGCGCTCGCCAATTATCAGGTGGCGTTTCATCTCTTGTACGACTGCGCCCAGACCAAGCCCGGCCAATGGGTGCTGGTCTATGCCGCCGCCGGCGGGGTCGGCTCCGCCATTCTCGATCTCGGCCGCGCGCTGGGACTGCGCATGATCGCGGTATGCAGCGGGGCGGAGAAGGCGCGGGTCGCGCGCGAGATGGGCGCCGAAGTCGTCATCGACCGCGCCACGCAAGATATCGCGCAAGCGGTGCGCGATGCGACCGCCGGAAAGATGGTCGACTTGATCCTCAACCCGATCGGCGGCGCACACATCACCGATAATTTCGCGCTGCTGGCGCCGTTCGGATTGCTGGTGAGTTACGGGCGGCTCTCCGGCTACCCGAGCGGCGACATTCCGGCCGCGCTGATCAAGATCGGCAAGGCCGGCGCATTGCGCACGTTCAGCATGCACGTGTTCGACGACTGGCCGGAACGGCGGCGCGAAGGCATGCATTGGCTGATCGAGCGGTTGGGCGAGGGCGCCATTCGTCCGCGCATCCACGGCGTGCTGCCGCTTGCCGAGGCACGCAGAGCGCACGCGATGATCGAACACGGCGAGATTATCGGCAAACTGTTGCTTGCGCCGTCCGACACGATGGGTGCAAGTGTTGAGGATGCAAGTGTTGAGGATGCAAGCGTTGAAGGCACACGTGTCGGCGCGCCGGCGTCGGCAACGTCACGATCGACAACGACACAAGCTCGCACGGAGGAAACACGATGACGACCGTCAAGGCGCTGGTGGTGGTGCCCGCCAACAATACGACGATGGCGCCCGAGCTGAAGCTCTATTGCCCGGGCATCGATACATTCGCGGTCGCGCGTGTCGAGCGTCCGCCGCGCACGCTGGTGAAGGAAGACATCCCGGCCTATCGCGCCAGCACGCTGCGCGCGACCGAGCCGTTCGCCGGCGAGAAGTTCGACATCGTGGTCTATGGCTGCACCGCGGCGGGCTTCCTCGCCGGGCCGCAGGGCGACACCGACATTTCCTCGGCGCTCTCCGACCGCTTCGGCGTCGACACCGTCACCACCGCCGGCTCGATGGTGCAGGTGCTGCAACATGAGCACGCCAAGAAAGTCGACGTGGTGACGCCCTATCTCGCAAGCGTCAATGACGGGCTCAAGGTGTGCCTCAATGCCGGCGGCATCGAGGTGAATGTGCTCGACAGCTTCTTCTGCCAGACCACGGCCGAGCTCGGGCAGATCCGCTCCGATCAGGTGCTCGACTTGGCGCGCAAGACCGCGACGCCGCAGGGCGAGGCGATGTTCATCGCCTGCTCGCAACTCCCGACCTACGACATCATCCCGCAGCTTCGCCGCGAATTGCAGCGTCCGGTGTGGTCGTCGATCCAGGCGACTGCCTGGGCGGTGCTGAGCAAGCTCTCGCAGCCGGTCGACCGGCTGGTGGCGGCCTGAGGAAAGCAAATGTCCGACTTCATTTCGCGCATCGCCGCCAAGCGCAAACTGGCGGCCGGGGAACTGGTGCTGTGCATGGGCTTGCGCCAGGCGCGCACCGCCGACATCGCCATGATCGCCGCCGCTTGCGACTTCGACGCCATCTATGTCGACATGGAGCACAGCCCGATCTCGCTGGAATCCACCTCGACAGTCTGCTGCGCGGCGCTCGGCGCCGGCATCCTGCCGATCGTGCGCGTGCCCGGCCATGACGTACATATGGCCACGCGCGCGCTCGATGGCGGCGCGCTCGGCATCATCTTCCCGCATGTCGAGAGCGGCGCGCAGGCCGAGCGCATGGTCGAAGCCTGCCGTTTCCCGCCCATCGGTCATCGCTCGGTGATGGGCACCGGACCCGCATTCGGCTACGGCGCCATTCCGCTTGGCGAGGTGAACAGCCGCCTCAACGACGCGACGCTCATGGTGCTGATGCTGGAGACGCCGGAAGGCATCGCCAATGCCGATGCCATCGCGGCGGTCGAAGGCGTCGATGTGCTGCTGATCGGTTCCAACGATCTGTGCACCGAGATGGGCATTCCCGGGCAATTGCGCCATCCGCGCCTGCGCGAAGCGTTCGAGACCGCAGCGGCGGCGTGCAAGAAGCACGGCAAGACGCTTGGCATCGGCGGCGTGCGCGGCGATCTCGAACTGCAGACCGAACTTGTTCGCCTCGGCGGCAATTTCATCGTCGCGGGCAGCGACGTGACCTATCTGACCGCGGCAGCGCGCACCGACGCCAAGGCGCTGCGCGGCGTCGCGGCCAAAGGAGTTTGAAAGAAGTGTCCACCGATCTTTCCGAAAAAGTCGCTTTCAAGGCGCCGGCGCTGTCCTGCGACAGCCACTTCCATGTGTTCGGCCCGGCCGAGCAATATCCTTACGGCGCCGATCTGCGTTACAAGCCGCCGGTGGCGTTGTTCTCGGATTATCTCAAGCTCGCGGCCCATCTCGGCATCGAGCGCTATGTGTTCGTGCAGCCGAGCGCCTATGGCCGCGACAATGCCTGCATGCTCGACGTCATGCGCGAGGTCGGGCCGGAAAAATGCCGCGGGATCGTCGACATCGACGAGGACGTGCCGGACAGCGAATTGGCGCGGCTCCATGCCATCGGCGTGCGCGGCGTGCGCATCAATGTCTCGCCGGTCAAGCCGCTCACGCCCGGCTTCTCGCAGACCATGCTGCCGCGCATCCGCAAGCTCGACGCGCGCTGCGCCGAGCTTGGCTGGTGCCTCGACTTCCTCGGCCCGGGCTGGCTGACCAGCGAATTGATGGAGTGCTTCCGTAGCCTCAAGTCGCACTATTCGCTGGCCCATCTCGGCATGTATCTCGCGCGCGACGGTGCTGCGCAGCCGGGCTTCCAGGCGCTCATCGATCTCGTGAGGAACGGCAACGGGCGCTGCTGGATAAAGTTCACCGGCACCTATCGCGTCTCGCAAGCCGACGGCTTCGCCGATGTGGCGCCGATGGCGCGCGCCATGGTCGAAGCAGCGCCCAACCGCATCATCTGGGGCAGCGACTATCCGCATCTGTCCTTCGCTCATGTCAGCTCGGTCATGCTGTTCAACCTGCTGGCCGACTGGGCGGACGAGAAGGCGCGCAAAGCGATCCTGGTCGACAATCCGGCGGAACTGTTCGGCTTTCCGGTAGGCTAGAGCATGTGTCGATGGGACGCCGCAGGCCGTCATTGCGAGGAGCCCTGAAAGGGCGACGAAGCAATCCAGGATCGATCTTGAGTTTCTGGATTGCTTCGCTTCGCTCGCAATGACGGAAGTCTGATTGGGTGAGCGCGCTGACGCGACGGGTCATTTCAAACGTGCGACGTAAAATGCAACATGAGAAGGGGAGGAAAACACGATGAAAACACGCCATACACGGCGCGGCCTGGCGGCGGCGCTCGCGATCACGCTCGCGGCCGGCTTCATGGGCTCGACCGCGCGGGCGGCCGATAATGAACTGGTCTTTGGCGGCTTCGGCGGCAGCTTCGAGAAATCGCTGCGCGCCACCGTCATTCCGATGTTCGAGAAGAAATTCAACGCCAAGGTGATCTATGTCGCCGGCACCTCGGCGCAGCTCAATGCCAAGGTGCTCGCCAACCCGAAAAATCCCGGCATCGATATCATCTGGGGCACCGACTCGTCCTATTACATCGGGCGCAAGGCCGGGCTGTGGGCCACGCTCGACAAGTCGACGATTCCGAATCTCGCCGATCTCTATCCCTTCGCCGTCTACAAGGACGGCACCGGCGTGATGATGGGCATCCAGTCGTTCGGCATCGAGTACAACACCAAGGTGTTCAAGGAGAAGGGCTGGGCGGCGCCCACCTCTTGGGAAGACCTTTGGGACCCGAAATACAAGGGGCATGTCGCGGTCTATAACCTGCCGATCGGCTATGCGACGGTGTTCTTCTCGGTAGTCGCGGAGCTCACTCATTCCAAGCCGGGCAATTACGAGCCGGCCTGGGCCAAGATCGAGAAGCTGGTGCCCAATGCGCTCACCTTCGTGAATCCGCCGGCGCAGATCGACGCTTTGTTCGCCACCGGCGGCGCCTGGATCGGCTTCAACGGCAGCGCGCGCATCGGGCAATTGGCGGAACACGGCGTGCCGGTCGCGCTCGCGGTGCCGAAAGAAGGCGCGGTGGTGAACCCGAACCAGTTCATGATCGTCAAGAACGGACCCAATCCGAAACTCGCCGCCGAGTTCATCAATCTCGCGCTCGGGGTCGAGGCGCAGCAGCAGGTCGCCAAGACCATGCTGCTCGGCCCGGTGAACCAGAAGGTCACGCTTGACGCCGCGGCTGCCGCCAAAGTTCCTTACGGCGAAGCGACCAAGAAGCTGTGGCTGATCGACCAGGACCCGGTGAACGGCGACATCGCGGAATTGACCGCGCGCTGGACCAAAGTCATCTCGAAGAAGTAACCCAGGCCGATCCGGCCGTGGCCATCGAGGCGGAACGTATGGCGTATCTGCAAGTTCGCGACATTGCCAAGCGTTACGGCGCGGTGACGGCGCTTGCCGGCGTCAGCTTCGCGGCCGAGAAGGGCGACATCGTCGCGCTTCTCGGTCCGTCGGGCTGCGGCAAGACCACGCTGCTCAATCTGATCGCCGGTTTTTTCGCGCCCGATGCCGGCGACATTCAAGTGGCGGGGCGCGATCTCGCCGGCGTGCCGCCGCATCGGCGCGAAATGGCGATGGTGTTCCAGAGCTACGCGCTGTTTCCGCATATGACGGTGGCGGACAATGTCGGCTTCGGTCTGGCCTCGCGCCGCATGAAAAAGAGTGAACGCACGCCGCTGATCGCGGAGGCGCTGGCGGCGGTGCGGCTCGCCGATTATGGTGAGCGCTACCCGGCCGCGCTGTCCGGCGGGCAGCAGCAGCGCGTGGCGCTGGCGCGCGCGCTGGTGCTGCGGCCGTCGCTGTTGTTGATGGACGAGCCGCTGTCCAATCTCGATACGCTGTTGCGCAAGACCATGCGCGAGGAAGTGCGCGACATCATCAAGCGCACCGGCGTCACGGCCATCCTGGTCACGCATGACCAGGAGGAGGCGCTGGCGGTGGCCGACCGCATCTTGCTGATGAACGGCGGGCGCATCGAGCAGGAGGGCGCGCCGGAAGAGATTTACGAGCGCCCGCGGACGGTGTTCGGGGCGCGTTTCATGGAGACCACCAATTTCATCCCGGCACAGGCGGCCGGGCGCGCCGGCAATGCGCTGGTGCTCGATACGCCGATCGGGCGGCTGCATGCGACGCATGGCGAGGCGGAGCCGCACGGGCCGCTCACCGTGTCGGTGCGGCCGGAACGTATCCGGCTGGCCGACAGTGCGACGTCCGCGACGCCGGAGCAGAACCGGGTTACCGGCACGGTGCGCAGCTCGACCTATCTCGGCACGCTCTACCGGCTGCATGTCGCGGTCGGCGAGGAAATGCTGGTTGCGCATGTGCCGGTCGCCGACAAGATGCGCGAGGGCGACACCGTGCATCTGACGTGGCCGGCGAGCGAGACCCTGGTGCTGACCGGCGGCGAGGCGGCCTTGCCCGCGCCGCCGCCGGCGGAGCGCGTGCCATGAAGTCGGCCGGCGTCGTCATCGCGGCTGGCGGGCCCGGCAATCGGGCCGCGCGCTACGGACGCTTTGCCGCGCTGCTCGGGCCGGCGCTCATCTTCTATGCGGTGTTCTTCATCGTGCCGCATGTCTTCGTGCTGTGGAGCAGCCTGACGCCGGCGAAGCATCTGACGCTGTCGGCCTATGTCGATTTCTTCAATAGCGCGACCAATCTCGCCACGCTGTGGCGCACGGTGCGGCTGAGCCTCTGGACCACCGTGGGTACGCTGGTGGTCGGCTATCCGCTCGCCGTCTATCTGACGCAGCCGTGGCGGCGCGGGCGCACCCTGGTGACGTTCGCGGTGATTGCGCCGATGCTGGTCAGCGCGGTGGCGCGCTCCTATGGCTGGATCGTCATCCTCGGCTCCAATGGGTTGCTGAGCCGCGCGATGCATATTCTGCATATTCCCGGCCCCGATCACCTGCTCTATACCGAGCCGGGTCTGGTGATCGCGCTCGTCCATGTGTTCCTGCCGTTCATGACACTGGCCATCGCGGGCTCGTTGCAGCAGATCCATCCCTCGATCCCACGCGCGGCGCGCATTCACGGCGCCAGCCGCGCGCGCACCTTCTTGCGCGTGGTCCTGCCCTTGAGCATGCCGGGCGTGACCGCCGGCGCGGCCATCGTGTTCTGCATCACGGCGTCGAGCTTCGTGACGCCGGCGCTGATCGGCGGCACCACCATCCCGATGATGTCTTATGTGATCTACAACGACAGCATCCTGCTGCTCGATTGGCCGTCGGCGGCGGCCGCCGCCATCGTGCTGCTGGTCGCCACCATCGGCATTGTCGTGAGCTACACGCTGTGGAGCGGCCGCTTCGCGGTCGCCAATGCGTAGGACTGGGGAGGGGGCTGCGATGCGCGATGACGACAAGCGCGGCTTTGGGCTGGCGGTCTACACGACGGTGATGACCGCGCTGGTGCTGCTGCCGATCGTCATCGTGCTTCTGATCTCGTTCACCGCCAGCGAATACATCGTGTTCCCGCCGCCGGGCTTGAGCCTGGAATGGTACCGCGCCGTGCTGTCCGATCCGCAATGGACGGATTCGTTGTGGCTCAGTCTCGAGATCGCGGCGCTGGTGACGGGGTTTTCGCTGGCGCTCGGCGTGCCGGCGGCGCTGGCGCTGCGCGGTCGCGGCGGCGTGCTCGCGGCCTCGGCGCAGACGCTGTTTTTGTCGCCGCTGATGGTGCCGACGATCATCATCGGCTTTTCGCTGCTGCGCGTGTTCAGCATGATGAATATCGCCGCCTCGGCGCTGACGGTGGCGGCCGGGCAGACGATCCTCGCCATGGCCTATGTGATGCGGCTGGTGCTGGCGAGCCTCGCCGGCGTCGATCCGAGGCTGGAGAACGCCGCCGCCATTCATGGCAGCGGCCCCTGGCGCACGTTCTGGACCGTGACCTTTCCGCTGATCCGTCACGGCATCATCATCGGCGCGCTGTTTGCTTTTATCGTTTCGCTCGACGACGTGAACATCGCGCTGTTCTTGTCGGACGTGCGCACCTCGCCGCTGTCGGTGACGCTGTTCAGCTATATCGAACAGAACGCCGATCCGCTGGGCGCGGCGGTGTCGTCGCTCCTGGTGCTGATCGCGGTGGTGCTGCTGGCGATCGCCGACCGCATGGTCGGCATCGGCTGGCTGTTCGGCATCCGCGACGGGCGTAGCCGTTAGAGCGCAGCGGATGACCGGCGGCTCGCGATTGCCGTCAATTTAGGCTGAAACTTCCGCTTATCGGGCCGAAAGTGATTTAAGAAATCTATCGACCTATGCAAAACCGCGATTGGCGATAGCTTATGGCTATGCGTTGATCGATTATTGATAGAAGACGCCAATCAAAGCATTACGATCACGTCCTTGATCGCGGTCCCGGCCGGGGTCTACTGGCCCCCTTCGTAATATGAGAAGGCCAGTCCCGATGACAGAGCCTCAGGCGTGGAGCTCCGATACCGCGGCTCAGGTCATTGCGTCGCATGCGGGCGAAGCCGGCGCCTTGCTGCCGATCCTGCACGACCTGCAGGAAGCGTTCGGCTACATCCCGGAAGCCGTCGTGCCGATGGTGGCGCATGCGCTGAACATCTCGCGCGCCGAGGTGCACGGCGTCGTCACCTTCTACCACGACTTCCGCGCCGAGCCGGCCGGCCGCCACGTGCTGAAGCTCTGCCAGGCCGAAGCCTGCCAGGCCTGCGGCAGTGACGCGCTGGCCGCGCGCGCGCAAGACAAGCTCGGCATCAGGCTCGGCGAAACCTCGGGCGACGGCGGCGTCACGCTCGAGCCGGTCTATTGCCTGGGACTTTGCTCGGTATCGCCCTCGGCCATGATCGACGGCCGCATCGTCGGCCGCCTCGATGAGAAGAAGCTCGACGCGCTGATCGCGGAGGCATTTCGATGAGCAGGAACATTTGGCGATGAGCGCGCTGCGCATCTATGTTCCCGGCGATGCCGCGGCGGTGGCCTGCGGCGCCGACGAGATCGCCGTGGCGATCGCGAACCTCGCCACCAAGCGCAAACTCGATGTCGACGTCGTGCGCAACGGCTCGCGCGGCATGCATTGGCTGGAGCCGATGCTGGAGGTCGCGACGCCGCTCGGCCGCATCGCCTATGGCCCGGTCGAGATGGCCGATGTCGACAGCGTGTTCGACGCCATGGTCGCCGGCGGCGGCGCGCATCCCTTGCGCATCGGCGTGCCGGAGGAGCATCCGTTCCTCAAGAAGCAGACGCGGCTGACCTTCGCGCGCTGCGGCGTGATCGATCCGCGCTCGCTCGACGATTATCGTGCGCATGACGGTTACAAAGGCTTGACGCGCGCGCTCGCGCTGGCGCCGGCCGCGATTGTCCAGGAAGTCACGCAGTCCGGCCTGCGCGGTCGCGGCGGCGCCGGCTTCCCGACCGGTGTCAAGTGGAAGACGGTCGCGGACGCCAAGGCAGAGCAGAAATACATCGTCTGCAACGCCGACGAAGGCGACAGCGGCACCTTCGCCGACCGTATGATCATGGAAGGCGATCCCTTCGTCCTGATCGAAGGCATGACCATCGCCGGCATCGCGGTGGGCGCCACCAAGGGCTATGTCTATATCCGCTCGGAATATCCGCATGCCATCGCGGTGATGAATGACGCCATTGCGGTGGCGCGGCGCGCTGGCATGCTGGGTGCAAGCGTCGCCGGCTCGTCTTATGCCTTCGACATGGACGTGCGGGTCGGCGCCGGCGCCTATGTCTGCGGCGAGGAGACCGCGCTGCTCCAAAGCATCGAGGGCAAGCGCGGGCAGGTGCGTCCCAAGCCGCCGCTACCGGCGCATCACGGCCTGTTCGGCAAGCCGACCGTCATCAACAATGTGCTGTCGCTCGCCTCGGTGCCGATCATCATGGATCGCGGCGCGGCTTTCTATAAGAACTTCGGCATGGGCCGCTCGCGCGGCACCATGCCGATCCAGCTCGCCGGTAATCTCAAATACGGCGGGCTGTTCGAGACCGCTTTCGGCATCACGCTCGGCGAACTGGTCGACGACATCGGCGGCGGCTGTTTCACCGGCCGGCCGGTGAAGGCCGTGCAGGTCGGCGGCCCGCTCGGGGCTTACTTTCCGCGCGCGCTGTTCGATACGCCGTTCGACTACGAGGCCTTTGCCGCGCGCGACGGGCTGATCGGCCATGGCGGCATCGTGGTGTTCGACGACACGGTCGATATGGCGAAGCAGGCGCGCTTTGCCATGGAGTTCTGCGCCATCGAATCCTGCGGCAAGTGCACGCCCTGCCGCATCGGCTCGACGCGCGGCGTCGAGACCGTCGACCGCATCGTGCAGGGGATCGAGGTCGCCAGGAATCTCGACGTGCTTGAAGACCTCTGCAACACCATGAAATTCGGCTCGCTCTGCGCGCTCGGCGGCTTCACGCCCTATCCGGTGATGAGCGCGCTCACCCATTTCCGGCAAGACTTCGCACCCAAGCCGCAGCTCGAAGCCGCGGAATAGGAGGCACGGTATGTCTCTCGTGCACGAGATCGATTACGGCACGCCCCGACCCAAGACCGA
>DASZQT010000144.1:0-4962 GCA_035549515.1 Pseudolabrys sp.
AACCATCGCGGCGAAGGCAAGCGCCGCCAGCAGTTGCATGATGGCGACACTGGCGCCGAACGAGGTCGAGATGAAGACCGGCTCGCCCGACAGGACCCAGTCGACCGAGACCAGACTGATCGTGACGGCATAGAAGATCAGCCCGACCGCAGCCAGCAGCGTTCCGGCGCGGCCGCCGATGCGCGACAGCGCCAAAGCCAGCACGCTCCAGCCGACGAAGGAGATCACCGCGCGCACGACGAACAACGGCATGTTGAGGTAAAGCGCCGCCACGTCCGGCTTCACGTCCCCTGCCCCCTCGAACCAGGGATACAGCAGGGGCGTCGCGATCAGCACCGGCACGAACAGCACGGCGAGCAAGGGGATGCAGGCAGCGGCCGGCTCGAGCAGCGGCCGCAGCGCGTCGCCCCAATGGCCGCCGGTGAGCCGATGGATGAGCAGGAGCGCAAGGCTGCCGAGCGAAATCGCGCCCACATAGAAGAACGCGATGAGCCAGCCGGCGGCCGCCACCTTCACGCCGAGCAGGACAGCCGCAAGCAGCGCGGCCAGCGCCGCGCCGGCAACCGTCAGCATGAGAGTGTGGCGCCGGTTCATTTGAGCTTCTCCGCGGCTTCCGGCGCCTGCGCGACGGTGGCGTGCTGCGACAGTTGCAGCGCGCGGATATAGGCGACAATGGCCCAGCGGTCGTGCGGCGGCACGCGCGCGGCATACGAGAACATGACGCCGTAACCGTTGGTAATCGCGTCGAAGAAAGTGGAAGCGGGCGCGCTCATCAGCCGCGCCTCGAAATAGGATGGCGGATGCGGAAAGCCGCGCCGCACGACCATGCCGTCACCTTTGCCGTTCAGGCCATGGCAGGGCGCGCAGAAAATGTCGAAACGCTCCCGGCCGCGCTCAAGGAAGGCCGCATCGACCGGGGGCGGCTTCGTCGTCGCCTGAGCACGCGCCAGATCGCCCTGCGCCACCACATGATCGGGCAAGGGCCGCGCCGAGGTGCCGTCCGGCCAGAGCGCGGCCGGCGCATAGGTGTCGTAGCGGTTCTGCCGCGTCATGCTGACGTCGCAGCCGCTCAACACGAACGCAACACAAATGAGCGCGAGCGTCCTCACGACTCGATCTCCCAGATCGCAAGCGCCCCCGCTTGGCTCAACCAATCGCGCGCACGCGCGACATTGTCGGCCGGCGGCGCGAGCAGGAGCATGAAGGCGTCCTGGCTCACCCGATCGAATCCCGGCACCGCGAACAGGCGATGGTGCAGCCGCGGCAAACCGGTTTCGATCAGCAGCATGATGAGGCCCGCCACCGCCGCGCCGAGGATCCCGATGGCGAACGGAAACAGCATGAAGGCCGGCCAGGCATTGAGCGGTCGCCCGCCGCTGTTGATCGGATAGTCGATCACCGCGCTGTAATACTCGAGGCCGTAGGCCAACGCCGCGACGCCGACCCCGCCGATGAACATCGCCACCCGGACATAGCTCGGGCGAGCGCCAACTGCCTCCGCCAGCCCTTCGACAGCGAAAGGCGAGAAGGCATCGAGCCCGCCCCAGCCGGCGTCGCGTGCACGGCGCGCCGCGGCGACGAGCGCCTCCGCGCCGGAGAATTCGGCCAGCAGCAGGCTGCTCATGCCTCGTCCTCCTCGAACACCAGCCGGCGCACTTCGTGCATCGACACCATCGGGAAGACGCGCACGAGCAGGAGATAAAGCAGGCCGAAAAAGCCGAGCGAACCTAAGAGCAGCGACCAGTCCCACAAGGTCGGCACGAATATGCGCCACAGGCTCGGCAGATAGCCGTGCGAGAGCGTGTTCCAGACGATCTCGATGCGCTCCAACCACATGCCGACATTGATCAGGAGCGCGACGCCGACCACGGCGAGCACATTGCGCCGCACACGCGTAAACCAGAACGCCTGCGGCACGATCACGTTGAACAGCAGCAAGGCCCAATAGAGCGGCGCGTAGGTGCCGGTGAACTCGAAGGCGGTGAACCAGCGCTCGGCGCGTTCGCCGTGATACCAGGCCGCGAACCATTCGCTCGCATAGGACAGGCCCATGATGAGCGAGGCCGCCAGCATGATCTTGGCCATGACATTGAAATGCTCGCGCGTGATCAGCGCCTGCAAGCCGAAGCCCCAGCGCACTAAAGCGGCCAGCAGCACCACCATGGCGAAGCCGGAATACATGGCGCCGACCACGAAATAAGGCGGGAAGATCGTCTCGTTCCAGCCGGGCATCAGGCTGGCGGCGAAATCGAGTCCGACCACGCTGTGCAGCGACACCACCAGCGGCACCGCGAGGCACGCCATGGCGGTGTGATATTGTTCGTAGATGCGCCAGTGGCGCGCCGATCCGCGCCAGCCGAGCGCCAAGGCGCCGTAGAAATAGCGCGCGAACGGGCGCTGTGCGCGGTCGCGCAGGGTGGCGAGATCGGGGACGAGCCCGACATACCAGAACACGATGGAGAACAAGAGATAGGACAGGATCGCCCAGAAATCCCAGATCAGCGCGCTACGCCACTGCGGCCAGACGCCCATCGTGTTGGGATAGGGCAACAGCCAGTAGAAATAGCCCGGCCGGCCGAGATGCAGGATCGGAAACAGGCCGGCGATTGCCGCAGCGAACAGCGTCATCGCTTCCGCGAAGCGGTTGATCGCGGCACGCCAGCGCTGCCGCATCAACAGAAGCATCGAGGAAATCAGCGTGCCCGCATTGCCGATGCCGATCCACCAGACGTAATTCGCGAGCGGAAAGCCCCACACGACGGTGGTGTTGTTGCCGAAAATGCCGATGCCGGTATAGAACAGCCACGTCATCGATATCAGCATGACGAGCGTGAGCGCGGCGCTGATGGCAAAGCCGATCCACCAGGCGCGCCAGCGCCAGCGATAGCGCTCGATCAGCGGCGCCGAGACGGCTTCATTGATCGCCGCATAGCTGCGTCCGGCCGGCAGCGTCCAGCGTGCGATCTCGGGCGGCTCGCGTTCCAGGCTCATGCTTGCGTCCCTTCCGGCAGAGCAGGATTGGGGTTACGCAGGCGCGCGAGATAGGTGGTGCGGGGCCGCGTGCCGAGATGGCCGAGCAGCGCGTAATGATGCGGCTCCGCGCGTAGCGCGTTGACATGGGCATCGTGCTTATTCTTGTCGCCGAATGAGATCGCGCGGGTCGGACAGGCGGCCTGGCAGGCGGTGACGACCTCGCCCTCGCCGATCTTGCGGTGCTCGCGTTCGGCCGCGCGCCGCGCCGCGCTGATGCGCTGGACGCAGTAGGTGCACTTCTCCATGACGCCGCGCGCGCGCACGGTGACATTGGGATTGTGCTGCGCCTTGATCGAGTCGGCAGAAAGATCGCCATACTCCTGGCCGTCGGCATAGCCGAACCAGTTGAAACGCCGAACCTTGTAGGGGCAGTTGGCCTGGCAGAAGCGGGTGCCGATGCAGCGGTTATAGACCTGCACATTGAGCCCCTCGCCGTCATGCACCGAGGCCGCCACCGGGCAGACCGGCTCGCACGGTGCCTGCTCGCACTGCATGCAGGGCACCGGCTGGAAGCCGGGCGGCAGGTGTTCGTCCGGCACGTAACGGTCGATGCGCAGCCAGTGCATGTCGCGGCCGCGCGCCACCTCCTCCGGCCCGACTACGGGCACGTTGTTCTCGGCCTGGCAGGCGATGACGCAGGCGTTGCAGCCAATGCACACCGAGGTGTCGATCACCATGGCCCAGGCATAGCTGTCGTAGGGAAAGCGCGGATACAGCGTCGGCTGTTGCTCGTCGCGATCCTTCGGACGCTCGCCCTTGGCGAGCTCGGCCAGGCTGATGACCGGATACAAGTCCTTGGCTTCGCCTTCGAGCTTGAAATGGTGCTGCAATGTCGGCAGCTCGACATGCGCGCCGGTGGTCGCGAGCGACACCTCGGCGGTCAGCCAGGGCGATGCGCTTCGCCGCAGCCTATAGGCATCGATCCCAATATCGTTGCCGATGCGGCCGGCGCGGCGTCGGCCATGGCCGAGCGTGAGCGCGATCACGCCGTCGGCCTGGCCGGCGCGGATGCGTGCCGGCCCGCGCAGCGTGACGCCATCATGCGTGAGCGCGACGACATCGCCGTCGGCGACGTGGCGCAGCCGCGCCTCGGCCGGCGAGATATGGAAGCTGTTGCCCCACACATCCTTGGTGAAGGGATGCGGGCATTCCTGCAGCCAGGCATTGTTGGCGTAGCGTCCGTCATAAAGCGACGGGTCGGGCGCCAATAAAAGCGTCGTGTGCAAAGCGGCCCGATCCGGCGTCAGGTCCGGGCGCTTGGGCGCGCCCGGCGTAACCTTGACGGCCGCCGAGTCGGCGACGACGCCATCGTGCAGCATCTGCCGCCAGTTCGATTCAAAGTCGGTACCGGCCGCCTGCCCCTGCCAGGTTTGCCGCACGAGTTGATAGGATGACGGGCCGACGCTGCCGCCCATCATGGCGAGGAGATCGTGCGCCGTGCGGCTGTCATAGAGCGGGCGGATCAGCGGCTGCACGACGCTGGCCGTGCCGTCGAAGGCGCGCAGGTCCGACCAGCTTTCCAGCAGATGCGAGGCCGGCAGGTGCCATTGGCACAGCGCCGAGGTTTCATCGTCATAGAGTCCGAGCCGCGCGGCGAACGACGCCTTGGCGAACTTGTCGGCCATGTTCAGATCGGCCGGCGCGTCATAGGCCGGATTGGCGTCGATCACGATCAAGGTCTCGACCGAGCGCGCGTCGAGCGCCTGCGCCAGTTCTTGTAAAGACTGCGTATCGTCCGCCGCGGCAACCGGTTCGATATAGTCGACCGGGGCCGCGATCCGCGCATTCAGCCAATGCGCCAGCGCGTGCAACTCGGGCGGCTGGCGCTCCCCGACCATGACGATCGCGCGCCCGTGGTTTGCTTCGAGATCGGCAGCCGCCGCCTTGGCAAGCTGCGCCGCGCCTTCGGGAAGATCGGGCGGGCTCTCG
>DASZQT010000145.1:0-14748 GCA_035549515.1 Pseudolabrys sp.
GAAATCGGAATCGCGCTGGGCCTGCGGCGGGCGCTTGTCGAAGTAGGCCAGCGTTTGCGGACCGATGAAGTCGTAATGCGCCAGCATCCCGGCCATGCGCTCGCCGATGATGGCCGGCGAGAACAGTTCGGTCAGCGAGGAAGCGACCGCTTCCAGCAAGCTCTTCTCGCGCACGAAATGCACATAGGCATCGACCGCGAAACGCGTGCCGGGCAATAGCCCTTTCAGCGAGGTGACGTAGTCGCGGTCGAGCCCGACCCCGTCGGTGAGCTTGAGCCAGCGCGCGATGCCGCCGTCCCCTTCCTGCATGCCGTCGTGATCGATCAGGCGCGAGCGCCATTCGCGCCGCAGCGCGGGGTCGTCGCAGCGCGCGATCAGGCTGGCGTCCTTGATCGGGATCATCGCCTGGTAATAGTAGCGATTGAGCGCCCAGGCCTGCACCTGCCCCTTCGTGCATTGCCCGCCATGCAATAGCCCGTGAAACGGATGCAGGCGGTGATAGCGCCTGGCGCCGATGTCGCGTAGGCCGGCTTCGAGTTCGTCGGGCGACATGAGTTTCATGGTGGCTCCGTGCGTGTCCCGGGCGCGGCGCGGCATGAAATGACGCGCCGCTGACCCGGGACCTTACCGACTTCCGAAATCGTGACGGTCCCGGATCTGCGGTGCACCGCTGCGCTCCGCTCCGCGCTGCACCGCGTCCGGGACACGCGGGTCATCACAGCACGATCTCCATCCCGTCTTCCGCCACTTCCCAGCCGGCGGCTTCCACTTTGCGACGCTCCGACGAGCCGGCGACATGGATGGGATTAGTATTGTTGATGTGAATCAGAATGCGCCGCGCACCAATGCCTTCGAACGCGTGCAAGGTACCGCCCTCGCCGTCGACCGGCATGTGGCCCATGCGGCGGCCGGTCTTCTTGCCGAGGCCCAAACGCAGCATCTCATCGTCGGTGAACAGCGTGCCGTCGAACAGGACGGCGTCGGCGCGCGCGAAGCGCTCGCGCATGGCGTCCGTCACGGCCGCGGCGCCGGGAACGAACACGAGCCGCGCGCCCTCGTGCACCAGTTCGACCCCGACATTGGCGGCTGTTTCCGTGTCGGTATCCGGGCTTTCGCCTTCCAAATAGAGCGGCACCTTGCCGGGCACCATGAACAGGCTCGCCTCGATCCCGCCCGACAACATGAAGCGCTCGCCCGGATTGACGGCGCGCCTGGTCATCATGGTTAACGCGTCAAACATGGCATTGTCGGCGACCGCGGCGTGGCTGGCCGGCGTGGCATAAAGTGTAAACGGCGTGCTCTCGCGCAAACTGAGGAGACCCGCGATCTGGTCGATCTCGGCGCCGGTGAGCACGACCGCATCGATCGGGCTGCCGCGCCGCTCGCGCGGATGCAGCGCTGGGGTGGCCCGGATTTGCTGGCCGAGATCGGGCGAGGCGTTGATCAGGGTCCAGCGCCCGTCGCCGACGCAGACGGCGATGCCAGTCTGGGTGCGCATGCGCACCCGCGCATCGCCGTTCCAGGCGAGTTCACATACCGGACAACGGCAATTCCACTGCGGAAAAGCTCCGCCGGCCGCCGAACCGAGCACGATGGCGGTCAGACGCCCCATTAAAGGGTTCGTCCCGGTCCGGCGTTAACGATCAGAATTCCGCCGGGAGGTAACCGTTAATTTCGAGGCCGACGCAGATTTCGACGAGGGTGGGGGTGGTCCAGGCCATGGCGTTTTCCCTTTCGCTCGCGCTTTTTTGGCTAAGCGCATGCGTGAGCTTAGCGCGCGCCGGTAACACCGCAAGAGAGAAACCCGGGGCGGGCACAACCTGATGCGGCTTTTTATGCAATCGGATCCGTGGGGTGCGCATGGAACGGCCCGCTTCACGCAAATGTCATCGGGCAAAGCGCGAGACAGGCGCCGCAAGGGCCACCTCGCACCAGACCCCCGCGTTAGGCTTTCTGCGCGATTCGCGCGCCGCCCGGTATTTGGATGCTTGGCAAAATAGCCACAGTCGGTAATCGTTCGGATGCAAATATTGGGAAAGGCGTAACGGGTACCGGACTATTCGGTATAAAGGCTGACATTTTCAGAGTACCCCCTTAGCCGTGGGAGACACAGGTGGAACGCGTTCGGTTCAATCGTCTGCTGGCTTCGACCGCCCTTGGATTGGTGTTGGTGTTCGCAAGCCATCCGGGCATGGCGCAGCAAGCCGATCGGCAGGGCATCGATGCTGCCGTCCCCCTTCCTGACACCACGCTGCCGCCGCCCCTGACCGCCAAGGACATCGAATCCCCCGCGCCGGCGCCAGCCGCAGCGGCTGAAGCCGCCCCCGCCCCATCGGCCCCGGCACAAGCCGAGGCGGCCCCGGCGGCCCCCGCCGCGCCGGCGCAGACCGCCAGCGAGCCTGCGCCCGCACCCGCTAAAGGCGAGGCAATGAAGGCCGAAGCCCCGGCTCCCGCGCCCGCCGCGGAGCCGAAGCAAGATGTTGCCGCGCCGGCCGTCCCGCCCGCCCCCGCGCCGAAGCAAGACGCCGCAGCACCGACGGCCGCGCCCGCGCCGAAGCAGGATGTCGCCGCTCCGGTAGTGCCGCCGACGCCCGCGCCGGTCGTCGCCGCCGCGCCTGGCGTGCCCGACCAGGCCGTGTCCGACAAGCTGCGCGAACTGGTCACCGCCAAGAACCTCGAGCGCACGGTCGGCCGCAAGGCGGATCGCGGCGGCATCGAAGCGTTCTACGCCGGCCGCAACTATGCCCCGCTCTGGGTCGCCAATGGCGCCGCCGATGCGCGCGCCAAATCGGCGATTGCCTATCTGGGCGACGCCGAAGCGGTCGGCCTGGACTCTTCCGACTATTCCACGCCGCACTTCGGTACCGATATGAGCGCCGACGCCCTGGCGGCGGCCGAGCTCAAGCTGACCGCGGCGGCGCTCACCTTCGCGCGCGACGCGCAAATCGGGCGCATCCATTTCACCCGCGTCAGCTCCGACATCGATTTCAAGCTGGTTGCGCCCGAGCCGGCCGCGGTCCTGGCCAAGCTCGCCGGCAGCGACGATGCCGCCAAGGTGCTCGACAGCTTCAATCCGCCGCAGCCTGAATTCAAGGCGCTGCGCGCGGCGCTTGCCGATCTGCGCAAGAACGGCGACGCGCCGGCCAAGACCGAAGCGGAAAAACCGTCGCCGGTAAAGATCGCCGACGGCAAGATCCTGCGCGTCGGGATGAAGGACGAGCGCGTGATCGCGCTGCGCAAGCGGCTGGGCATCGCCGGCGATAAGAACAACCCGCTTTACGACGAAACCGTGCGCGCCGCGGTGACCAAATTCCAGGAGCAGGCCGATATCGGCGTCGACGGCAATGTCGGCCCCGCGACCGTGCGCGCGCTCAACGGCGGCTCTTCGTCGGGTCCGGCGACCCACCGCTCGCTCGCGGCCAAGATCGATACGGTCGTCGTGAACATGGAGCGCTGGCGCTGGTTCCCGCGCGATCTCGGCAATCCGCACGTGATCGTCAACGTGCCCGACTATACCCTGACGCTGTGGAACGACGGCAAGGTCTACTGGAAGACCAAGATCGTCGCCGGCGCGCCGGGCACGCACGCCACGCCGATGATCAGCGCGGAGATGAAATTCATCACCGTCAATCCGACCTGGAACGTGCCGCCGTCGATCATCGAGAAAGAGTATCTGCCGGCGCTGGAGCAGGACCCCACCGCGCTCGAGCGCATCGGCCTGAAAGTGGAACAGGCGCCCGACGGCACCGTGCGCATCTATCAGCCGCCGGGAGCCGGCAACGCGCTCGGCCGCATCCGCTTCAACTTCCCCAACAAGTTCCTGGTCTATCAGCACGACACGCCGGACAAGTACCTGTTCGCCAAGGAAAAGCGCGCCTATAGCCACGGCTGCATGCGGGTGCAGAATCCGCTGACCTATGGCGAGAAACTGCTGTCGCTGACGCTGCCGCAAGACCACTACACCGAGGCGAAGCTCGAGCGCATGTTCGGCGGCAATGAGATCAACATCAACTTCCCGAAGCCGATCTGGGTGCACCTGACCTATCAGACCGCCTTCGTGGATGCGGACGGCAAGCTGCAGTTCCGCGACGACGTCTACGGCCGCGATGCGAAGATGATCTCGATCCTGAAAGGCAGCGAGCGCAAGGTCGCCGATATCCCGGTCGAACGGGCGCCGAATACGTCGGCCAAGCCGGTGCGCATGCCGGTCGGCATGTTCGGCGGCGAGCGCGACAGCGGCCCCAATTTCTTCGACTGGCTGTTCAACGGCGGCCGTTCGCAGCAGAGCGATCGCCAGCAGCGCGGCTTCATCGGCCCGCGCGCTGGTGTCAACGGGCGCTACAGCTATCGCTGATCGCTCCGGAGATCGGACAACGAAAAACGCCGGCGATAGCCTCGCCGGCGTTTTTTTATTGGCGGGGCGCCGCGCGCGTCGCCGGACTACCGCATCTCCACCGCGCCCAGCAGCATGCCGATGCGGCCGTCGCCCCACATCGGCAGCAACAGGCGGGCATAGCCGGGCGCGTCGGCGGCTCCGGAACGGTAATAGGTCGGCGCGCGAGCCTCCACCGCGGCGCTCGCCTGCGAGCGCAGGAAGTCGAAGGGATCGCGCAGGTCGATTTCATCAGCGAATTTGTGGACGAGGTTTTCGCCGTAATGCTGGGTGAGCGCGTCCGCGACATGGTTGAACCGGAATCGCTCCGGCTTGGCGAACACGTCGATCAACACGACATGCGGCGCGCGCGGCGCAAGCGCGGACGGCGTCAGATCGTCCCAGAACGGCATCGGGCTTTCGGCCCGGCGCAGGTCCTCCCAGAAGGACAGCACACGGGCGAGATCGCGTTCGAGCTTGGCGGGGAGCGGGAAGGGATTGGCAGGCACGGTCATGGATGGGATCGAGCCTTCGTTACGCCGTCTCGGCTATCGGGGAGCCCGCCGCCCATTCATCAAAGCCGGGGCGACGCGCCATGGTACAGGTGGGTGGACTCGAACCACCGACCTCTGGTTCCACAGACCAGCGCTCTAACCAACTGAGCTACACCTGCACTGGAGTCCCGGGCTATGCCGGGCGAGCGGGAAACTAAGTGCCGCCCGCCGGTTTGGCAAGTTTGGATTTGGCCGATGCCGGCCGAGGCGGTCGCGGCAACAAAGCGTAAGCCCGGCCGTCGACGGCCGGGCTTCTCGACCCGCGATCACGGGCCGCGCGCGGGGGGCATACGGGCGCGCGGCGAGACGCGTCAGGCGGCTTTGCCGAAGCTGGCGAAGCTTTCCTTGATCGGCTCGCAGGTGTCGGTAGCGCATTTTTGCGCTTGGTCGGCCAGTTCCTTGGCCTGCGCGGTCGCCGCGTCGAACTGCGAACGCATGAAGGCGGTCGTCTTCTCCACAACCTCGGCATAGGACTTCGCGGTGAGAAGATCGCCCGCGAGATCGAACGCGGCATTGGTATTGGCGCGCGCGGTCTCGATCACCTTCATGCCGTAGTCGGTCGCACCCTTGGAGGCGGCGCCGTAAGTCTCCTCGAGAACGTCGGTGGCCTGCTCGGCCGCGCTCTTCATCTTCTCGTAGTTCTCACGGGCCTGGGCGATGCCCTTTTCGGCAAATTCGCGGAATGCTGCGGGGATTTCCATGTTCGGCACCTCGAATTTGGGAATCTCGAACTTCGGCATTTCGAACTTGGGCATTTCGAATTTCGGGACTCCCGGCACCGGAATCGCGGCGGAAGCGACGGGTTTCTTGGGTTTCGGCGTGGGGGTGACGGTGGTTTCAGCCATGACACGATCCTTGGGCTCGGAGGGCGGTAGGTGGTGGATGCTGCGGACCGCCACCCTCGGCGAAATCGGTCCGTGCCCTGCTCGATGGCGCGCGCAAATGGCCGTGAAGCCCTTGGCGGGCGTAATCGAGATAAGTTAACAGGTTTTTGGTGCGTTGCAACATAATTATTGCATCGCACAAACTTTCTGCGCGGCCGCGTGTTCCTGGCAGACGGCGGGAAACGCTCGGCGGCTTGGGCGGCTCAGTTCTCGATGGTGGCGCCGGACAGCTTGACGGTCTGCCGGCTCAATTCGCGCGCCTGGTCGGCCAGCGCGGCAAACCGGGTGGTCACAAAATCGGCGTGCAAGGCCGTGGCCTCCTTGGCGTCTTTGGCGCGCGTCAGCCGCTCGATAAAGTCGAAGGCGGCCGAAATATTGTCGTCGGCCATGCGCGTGGCAAGGCCGTGCACCTCGCGGGCGCCGCTCTGCGCGACAAGCGTCTGATTCTGCACCGCGGTGGCGGCCTGTTGTGCCGCATTGACCAGGGAGCCGAACACCGTGCGCGTCTGCTCGATGCTTTTCTCGGCGAAGTCACGCATTCCGGCGGCGACGTCGAAATTTTCCTGCCCTTCCATGACGACCTCCTGTCCCCCAGAGCCCGCCACAAGCCTTACTGACGTTGATCTCCAAAGATGACGGCCGTACGACCGCCATCGAAGTTCCCGATTAAGGTTATCGTCGGTTCCGGTTAAGGTTAGCTTCGCAAGGCCGCGACCCACAGCCATTGCTGCGTGGACGCCGCGCGAGTGCCGCCGTATTAAAGTTTCATTAGCTGTAACTTCGCGCAGCCTACGCGATCAATGCAATGAGTGAAAATGAGTTCCCCTTCGGCTGGCTGAGCGATCCCCGATTGGCGGCGCACGCGCTGTCGCCAATGCCAGTCTGGCTGTGGAGCACGGACGCGCCGCGGCTGCTTTGGGCCAATCCGATCGGCGCCGCGATTTTCGACGCGCGTTCGCCGGCCGCCGCTACCGACATCGTATTCGAACCACGCCATCCCGCCGCGCAACAGATGACGCGGCTATCTGGCACGCTGCCGGCGGGCGGCACGCCGCGACTCGAGCGGCTGCGCGGATTCGGCGCGACGCTCGGCGGCGCCTTGATCTGCATGTGCTCGCGCATCGCGCTCGCCGACGGTCGCTCCGCCGTGCTGGTCGTGGCGACCGAGCGCGCCGGCCGGGATCTGCCTTTGCCCGAACGCGTGCACCGGCTGCTCGCCGATCTCAATATGCCGGCAGCGATCTTCACCGCCGACGGCGAGCCGATCGACATCGCACCGGCCGCGCGCGAGCGGTTCGGCGCGCAGCGCGATCTTGTTGCGCTCGGTGCCGAGAAGATCGCACGCGAAGCCACGCTTAACGGCAAGGCCGAAGGCGAACTCGGCGCGGGCCGCGTCGCCATGCTCAAGCTCGATGCCGGCGCCACCGTCGCGCTGTTGCTCGTCATCGCCGGTCCGGCCACGCCAGCGCCGATGGTCGTCGAGCCCGCGCCCGAACCAGCACCGCTGCCGCCGCCGGCCATTGTGAATCCGGTCGTGGCCGAGCCGAACCCCGTCCTGGCCGAGCCGCCGACGGTCGCGCTGGAACCGGTTGCAAGCCCGCCACCGAAAGAGCCCGCGCGCGTGCACCGGCTGCCCTTGCGTTTCGTCTGGCAGATGGACGCCGACAATCGCTTCACCCACGGCAAGCAGGATTTTGCCAATGTTGTCGGCCCTCGTGTCGCCGGCGTGCTCGACCGACCGTGGCCGGAGATTGCCGAGGCGCTGGAGCTCGATTCCGATGCGCGCGTCACCCGTGCCCTTGCCGCCCGCGATACCTGGAGCGGCATCGTCGTGCGATGGCCGGTCGATGTCGGCGATGAGCGTGTCGCGGTGGAAATGTCGGGCCTGCCGGTGTTCGACCGCGACCGTCAATTCACGGGTTTCCGCGGCTTCGGCATCTGCCGCGAGGTAGAGCGCCTCGAGGCCTTGCAACGCCAGCGCGCCGAAGCGGCCGTGGCACCGCCGCCGCCTCCCCCGTCGGTCGTGGAGCCCGAACCGCCCGAACCGCCCGAGCCGGTGCGCGCGAAGGCGGACGAGCCGGACAATGTGCTGCCGTTCCCGTTGCCGCCGCCGCCGGATCCACGCGCCGAAGCCGTGGCCTCGGAAACCCCGCCCGCGCTCAGCCCGCGCGAGCACAGTGCTTTCCAGGAATTGGCGCGCGAGTTGAACGAACGCTTGCGTCATGCGCCCACCCAGGCCGAAGACGCTGCGCCCGAAGCGGCGGCCGCGGTCGAGCCGGTCGCCTCGCCGCCGCCGGAAACGGCCGAACGGTCCAAACCGGTCGGCGAGGACTCGACGCGCGAGACACGCGAACCGCGCTCGATCCTCGACCGCCTGCCGGTCGGTATTCTGGTCTACCGCCTCAACAACCTGGTCTATGCCAACCGCGCGTTCCTCGACTGGACCGGCTATCCGAACCTGCCGGCGCTCGCCGAAGCCGGCGGCCTCGACAGCCTGTTCATCGAGACCAAGGACACGCCGGCCGACGCTGCCGGCACGAACAAGAACGGCGGCAAGATGCTCTCGATCGCCACCGTCAACGGCAAGCAGAGTCCGGTCGAGGGCCGCCTGTTCAGCGTCGCCTGGAACGACGAGAACGCGCTGGCGCTGATAATCAATCCGCAAGGCGCGGCCGACGACGGCACCCACGCGGCGGCGGAAGCCGCGCTCGAACGCCTGGAGCAGGAAAACCGCACGCTTTCCGCCGTGCTCGACACCGCCACAGATGGCGTGCTGGTGGTCGACCGCGGTGGCCGCGTGCTTTCGGCCAACCGTAGCGCGGAGGCGCTGTTCGGCTACGACGATTTCCAGGAGATTTCCTTCGGCGACCTGTTCGCGCCGGAAAGCCGGCGCGCGGTTCTCGATTATCTCGACCGTCTCGCGCAGGCGGGCGGCACGCGCATGCTCGACGCCGGGCGCGAGGTCATCGGCCGCGTGAACAAGGGCGGGCTGGTACCGCTGTTCATCACCATGGGTCGCATCGAGGACGGCGCGAAGTTCTGCGCGGTGCTGCGTGACATCACGGCCTGGAAGCGCACCGAGGAAGAATTGATCAATGCGCGGCAGGACGCCGAAAAGGCATCCACCGCCAAGTCGGAATTCCTGGCCAAAATCAGCCACGAAATCCGCACGCCACTCAACGCCATCATCGGCTTTTCGGAAGTGATGATGGACGAGCGCTTCGGCCCGGTCGGCAACGAGCGCTACCGGCAGTATCTGCGCGATATCCATGCCTCCGGCGGCCATCTCGTCTCGCTGCTCGACGACCTGCTCGATCTCGCCAAGATCGAGGCCGGCAAGCTCGACTTGACTTTCGTGAGCGTCGATCTCAACGCGCTGGTGCAGCAATGCGTCGCCATCATGCAGGAACAGGCCAACCGCGAGCGCGTCATCATCCGCACCTCGCTGCCGCCCAACCTGCCGCTGATCGTGGCTGACGCGCGCTCGGTGCGCCAGATCGCGCTCAACCTGCTGTCGAATTCGATCAAGTTCACCGGCGCTGGCGGGCAGGTGATCGTGTCCACCGCGCTCAACGACGACAATGAAGTCGTGCTGCGCGTGCGCGACACCGGCATCGGAATGAGCGAGAAGGAGTTGCAGACCGCGCTCGAGCCGTTCCGCCAGTTGGCGACCGCGGCGCGCAAAGGCGCGGGCGGCACCGGCCTCGGCCTGCCGATCACCAAGGCCCTGGCGGAAGCCAATCATGCCCGCTTCCGCATCATGAGCCGGCCCGACGAGGGCACCCTGGTCGAGGTCGCCTTCCCGGCCACCCGTGTGCTGACGCGGTAGACAGTTTATATTCGGGTGGAACCGACCAATGCACCGCTTATTCCCGCGAAAGCGGGAATCCAGTTCTTTTATTTGACAAAGACTGGGTCCCCGCTTCCGCGGGAACAAGCGGAAGTTGGAGCGGCCAATGCGCAATTCGCGCCGAGGCGCATTGCCTGAAAATAGGCTAAGCTCCTCTTTCGCCGTCATCCCGAGGCCACCGCGGCACGCGGTCCTTCAAGGAGGACGGGGAAAGGCCGTCATGCGCCGATTGCTTGCTTGCTGCTTCACTTTGCTCGCTTTCGCCATCGCGACGCTTCCTGCCGCCCGCGCGGCCGAGCAAGTCGATCTCCTGCTCGTGCTCGCCGCCGATGTGTCGCGCAGCGTCGATGCGCAGAAATTCCAGTTGCAGCGCGAAGGCTATGCCGCCGCCATTTCCGATAAGCGTGTGCTGGAAGCGATCCGGAGCGGACGGCTCGGCCGCATCGGCGTTTTGTTCATGGAGTGGTCCGGCTTCGGCAATCAGAAGGTCGTGATCGACTGGACCGCGATCGACGGACCACAGGCGGCGCATGCCTTCGGCGACCGGCTCATCGAATCGCCGCGCTCCTTCGCCGACCGCACCTCGATCAGCGGCGGCATCGACGCCGCGGTTGCCGAGATCAAGCGGGCGCCCTGGCAGGCCGAGCGCCAGACCATCGACGTCTCCGGCGACGGCACCAATAATTCCGGCCGCGCGGTGACGGAAGCGCGCGACGCCGCGCTCAACCTCGGCATCACCCTCAATGGCCTCGTGATCCTGAGCGAGAACCCGATGCCCTGGAACCCCGAGCACACCAATCCGCCCGGCGGACTCGCCAAATACTATCGCGACAATGTCACCGGCGGGCCCGGCTCTTTCGTCATGGAGGCGAAGAATTTCGAATCGTTCGGCGACGCGATCATCAAGAAGATGATCGCCGAGATCGCGGATGCCGGCCCGCTCGGCCCGCTGCCGGCGCACACCCTGCGTTAGCCGCAAGCCGCGCCGGTCGTGGCCTTGAAAGGGTCACAGAGGCCGCCCAAGGTTGGCGGTAGCGGAACCGATGGTATAGTCCGCCGGCGCCTGCCGCCATAGCAACCGGATTCTCACCCTTTGACGTCTGCCACCGGCCTCAAACGCCTGGGATTTGCGCTGCTCGCCCTGGTCGCGGTGGGGCTGACCGTGCTTACGACCGCGGGCTATCTGATCTCGGCCGACACCGTGCGCGAGGAGGCGGTGCAGGGCATCCGCGCCATCACTGGCCTCAACCCGGTGCTGCGCGGCCCGACCGTCGTCTCACTCTTCCCGTCCGGCAGCGTCAGCTTCGCCGACATGGTCTTGGGCGATCCGCAGCGCCCGGCGCTCACGGCCGAGCGGCTGACCGCGCGCCTGCGCTTTTTTCCGCTGCTGATCGGCCGCGTCGAGATCGCCGACGTGTCGCTCGAGCGGCCGACCATCACCGTCGACATCGGCCCCAACGGCCATTCGAACTGGTCCGGCCTGATCGGGGCGCTGGCGCAAAGCCGGGGACCGGGCGCGCACAGCCGCATGGCGTTTTCCGAAATGCGCATCGATGGCGGCACGATTGCCGTGCGCGATCCGTCTCGCCACATGTCCGAGACCATCGACAATGTCGAGTTCTCGCTCGCCTGGCCGGCGATCTCCAAGAGCTTCGGCATCACCGGGCGTTTCGTCTGGCATGACCAGCCGGTCGATGCCGCGCTCACGCTAGCGGACTTTCCCGCCGCGCTCGCGGGCAACCGCAGCGGCCTCAAACTGCGCCTGTCCGGCAAGCCGATGAAGGCCGCCTTCGAGGGCTCGATCAGCGTGAAGCCGACCCTCAAGGTCGACGGCACGCTCGCTGCCGACGCCACGTCGCTGCGCGATACGTTGGTCTGGGCCGGCCTGAAGCCGCTGCCCGGCGGCGGCTTCGGCCGTTTCGCGATCAAGGCGCAAACCGATGTCACCGGCGGCACGATCAATCTCACCGGGGTCAATGTCGATCTCGACGGCAATTCCGCCGAGGGCGTGCTGACCTTCGCCACCGACGGTCGGCAGACGCTGCAAGGCACGCTCGCCGCCGACACGCTCGACCTGTCGCCCTATGTCTCGACCGTGCGCCTGCTCACCAGCAATCAGCGCGCGTGGAACGACACCCATATCGGCCTCGAGGGCCTTTCCGGCATCGACCTCGATCTGCGCCTGTCGGCCGCCAAGGTGATCGCGGCCGACGCGCGCATCGGCCGCACCGCCATCGGCGCCAATCTGCGCGGCGGCCATCTGGTCGTCACCGTCGGCGAAGCGCAGGCCTATGGCGGCGTGATCCAGGGCTCGTTCACGCTCGCCAATGTCGAGCAAGGCGCCGATATCAAATCGCAACTGAACTTCAGCAATGTCGACCTGGAAAGCTGCCTGAGCCAGTTGTTCGGCCTGCGCCGATTGGAAGGCACCGGCAATCTTTCGCTGACCGTGGAAGGCAGCGGCGACAGCGTGCTCGCCCTCACCCGCACCATGAATGGAACCGCGACCCTCACCGGCACGAACGGTGCGCTGGCCGGCCTCGACATCGAGCAGCTCTTGCGCCGGCTGGAACGGCGCCCCCTGTCCGGCGGTGGCGAATTCCGCAGCGGCCGCACGCCGTTCGACACGATCGCGGTCGGCTTGAAGATCGTCAACGGCATGGTGACGGTCCAGGATCTGAAGATCGAAAGCGCGGGCGTGAAGCTGATGCTGGCCGGCTCGGCCTCGATCCCTGAACGCGAGCTCGACCTGAAGGGCACCGCCGGGCTGGTGACCGCCGCGCGGGCCGGCGGCACGCCGTTCGAATTACCCTTCGTGGTGCAGGGTTCGTGGGACGACCCGATCATGTTGCCCGATGCTGAGGCGCTGATCCGCCGCTCTGGCGCGGCGGCCCCGCTCCTGAACGCGGTACGTGGGCGCAGCGCGCGCGAGCAAGTGCGCTCCGTGATCGAGCGGCTCACCGGCAGCCCGCAGGCGGGCGCCATGCCGGCTGCCGAGCAAGCGCCAGCGGCCACGCCGGCCAAGCCGGAATAGGACCTGCCCGCGCCGGATTGACGAAGCCCGGTGTCGAGACCGCATCCTTCGATTATTATCGCACCATCGCCGAATCACCTGCCGGCCCGCTGCCGGCGCCCTGGATTTGCGGATGCTGTTTGCGGTCCTGCGGACTCTGGCCAAGGTCGCTGTCGCCTCGCTGGTGGTGGGGACGATCCTGGGTCATTTCGGCATCACCGCCGAGCAGTTGCTGCACGCGACCGGGCTTTCCATCGACACCATCGAGGACATCGCACGGCGCGGCCTGGCCTGGGCGCTGCCCAACGTGGCGCTCGGCGCGCTGGTGATCGTGCCGCTCTGGTTTCTGGCCTACCTGTTCCGCCCGCCCGGCGGACAACGCAGCGGGGAGTAGCAGACGCTACACCTGCGTGCCCAGGCCCTCGGCGCGCGCGCGCCGCAGCGCGCCACGCTTGGCCAGCACCGACGACAGAATCGTGACCAGCGCGACTACCGTGATCATGATCGTGCAAATTGCATTGATCTCCGGTTTCACGCCAAGGCGCACTTCCGAATAGATGCGGATCGGCAGCGTGGTCGCGCCGGGGCCGGTGGTGAAGCTGGCGATCACCAGATCGTCGAGCGAGAGCGAGAAGGCCAGCATCCAGCCTGCGGCGATCGCCGGCGCGATCAGCGGCAGCGTGATGGTCAGGAACGTCTTGAGCGGCGGACAACCCAGGTCGAGCGCGGCTTCTTCCAGGCTGCGGTCGAAGCCGATCAGCCGCGACTGCACGATCACCGCGACGAAGCACAGGGTCAGCGTGGTGTGGGCAATGGCGACCGTCCAAAAGCCGCGGTCGACATCAAGCGCCACAAACAACAGGAGCAGCGCCAATCCCATGATCACTTCCGGCATCACGAGCGGCGCATAGACCATGCTGGAAAAAAGCAGCCGTCCGCGGAAGCGGCCGTAGCGCGTGAGCGCGACCGCCGCCAGCGTGCCGAGCACGGTCGCCGCCGTCGCCGACAGCGCGGCGAGCCGCACGCTGATCCAGGCGGCGCTGAGCATCGCGTCGTCGTGCAATAGTTCACGGTACCAGGCGAGCGACCAGCCGCCCCAGACCGTCACCAGGCGCGAGGCGTTGAACGAATAGATCACCAGGATTGAGATCGGCAGATAGAGAAAAGCCAGGCCGAGGGCGACCGAGGCAATGTTGAAGGCCGAAGCGCCGCGCCGCATCACGGCTCTCCCGCCAGCGCACGCCGTTGCAGGCGCTCGTAGAACAGGATCGGCACCAAGAGCAGCGCGAGCAGCATGACCGCGATGGCGGACGCTACCGGCCAATCGCGGTTGCCGAAGAACTCGGTCCACAGGGTCTGCCCGATCATCAGCGTCTCCGAACCGCCGAGCAGATCGGGAATGACGAATTCGCCGACGATCGGAATGAAGCAGAGCAACATGCCGGCGGCCATGCCCGGCCGCGACAGCGGAAAAGTTACCCGCCAGAAGGCGCGCGCACGCGTGCAGCCGAGGTCGGCGGCCGCTTCGAGCAGGGTCTCATCCATCTTTTCGAGCGCGGCATAGAGCGGCAGCACCATGAACGGCAGATAGGAATAGACCACGCCGATATAGATCGCCGTGTCGGAAGAGAGCCACGCCACCGGTCTGTCAACGATGTGCAAAGCGAGCAGCACGTCGTTCAACAGGCCATCGCGCTGCAGGATATTGATCCAGGCATAGATGCGGATCAGGAACGAGGTCCAGAACGGCAGCACCACCAGCATCACCAGAAGGGGCTGCACGCCGCGCGGTGAGCGTGCCATGCCGTAGGCAAGCGGATAGCCGATCGCGAGCAGGATCGCGGTCGACACCGCCGCGACTTGCAGGCTCTTAAGATAGGACAACAGATAGAGATCGTCCGAACCGATCAGCGCGTAGGTGTCGAGCGAAAGCTGCGCGACGAAGTGCTTGAGGCCCTGCCAGCCGGCGGAAAGATCGAGCAGCGGCAGATAAGGTGGCTGCGCCATCGCGGTCTGCGACAGGCTGATCTTGGCAACGATCACGAACGGCGCCAGGAAGAACAGCACGAGCCACA
>DASZQT010000146.1:0-2879 GCA_035549515.1 Pseudolabrys sp.
GGCGGATAGAACAGCGGAATGATCGTGCCCTTGCGCGGGTCGCGGCCGACCGCGTTCCAGGCGGCGAGGTAATAAATGAGCACCAGCACGAAGCCCGCGCCGCCGAAGATCCAGGCGCGATTGTCGTTGAACGCATACCAGAATTCTTGCGTCGGCGTCGGCGGCTCGACCGCGCCCTCGGGCAGCGCGGCGACCACGGTGAGCCCTTCGCCCGCACGCAACGGGCGCGTCGTCATCACGGTGAGCACGCCGTTTGCCTCGATCGCGCCGCGCCAGTCGGTGCCGCGCGCGCCGCGCGGACCGGTGAACGCGGTCCAGCGCGTGGGCCTGAGGCCGTCGATCAATTCGAGCCGGTAGGTCGCGACCGAAATCGGGAAATTCCAGAAATTGCCGGTGACGTTCCAGTTCAGCTCCGGCTTGCCGTCGAACCAGCGCACCTGACGGCCGGTGCGATAGCGAAAGACATAGGTGTGATCGCCGCGCGGGATGATGACGTCTTTCTCGCCGGCATAGATGCGCAGGATGCCGTTCTTGCGATGCTCGGTGAAATGCGGCTCCGGTCTGCCGTCGCGCGTGACGTCGAGGAGCTTGAAGCTGACTTCGCGCAAGCGGCCGGAGGCGTCGGTGAAGGTGAGCGGGAAATCGCGGTAGATGCCGCGCTTTATTTCATAGCCTTCCGCGCGCACGCGCAGGCGCTCGGTGACGGTGAGCTCGCCGTCCTTGGCGAGTTCAACCGTCGAGTCGAAAGAATGGATGATCTCGGCGGCGAAGCTTTGCGCGCTTGCGATCAGCGCGATGACGAACAGGAACGGCAGCAAGAGAAGGCGTCGCGCGAGGCCCCGCATGACCGCTCCGTTCGTTTAAGGCCGCGGCGCCAGCGCCACCTGCGGCGCCGCGCGTTCGGCCTCGTCGCTGAGATTGAAGAACTCGCGCTCCCGGAAGCCGAACAGGCCGGCGATCAGGTTGGAAGGGAACGACTGCACCAGCACATTCTGATTGCGCACCGCGCCGTTGTAATAGCGCCGCGCCATCTGCAGCTCGTTTTCGAGCGTGCTCAGCTGTTGCTGCAAATCGAGGAAGTTGGCGCTCGCCTTGAGGTCGGGATAGTTCTCGGCCAGCGCCATCAGGCGGCCGAGCGCAAGCGTAAGCGCGCCTTCGACCTGCGCGCGCTGCGCAACGTCTTCGCGCGACAGCGCGCTCGCCTGCCCGCGCAGCTTCACGACATCGTCGAGCACGCCGCGCTCATGCGCGGCATAGCCCTTCACGGTTTCGACCAGGTTGGGCACCAGTTCGGCGCGTCGCTTGAGCTGCACGTCGATGCCGCTCCAGGCCTCGTTCGCCATCTGGCGCGTGCGCACCAGCCGGTTGAAGGCAACCGCGATGTAGATGGCGACCGCGGCGGCGATGAGGAGGAGGATGTAGGTGAGCATGGGTGGTTGGTGATCCGGACCGATGCAGAGACTCAGTTATGTAGAATGTTGCATGGACACGAGTTGAGCACGCGGCGCGGCACAGCGCTATTCCCCTCCCCCGCTTGCGGTGGGGAGGGGTTAGGGGTGGGGGGCGACGTTGCCGTCAATCGCCTCGGCAATCAGCGTCAGCACACCTTCGATATTCTGCATCACATCGTGATTCCAAAACCGCAATACGCGATAGCCGTTGGCGCGCAGAAAAGCGTCTCTTGTCGCGTCGCGGGATGCTTGTGGTCCTTCTGCATGCTGACCGCCGTCCAATTCGATCACCAACCGGTTCGAATGACAGGCAAAGTCCACAAAATAAGGGCCGATCGTCGCCTGCCGGCGAAAGTGCGCGCTGCCGTCCGGCCACTGCCGAAGCCGCTACCACAGCTTCCGTTCCGCATCGGTCGTATCGCGGCGAAGACGGCGCGCCGTAGGGACTCGCTTATCGAGCCGGCGCGATGTCTTCATGATTGCCCCCCACCCCCACCCCCTCCCCACCGCTACGCGGGGGGAGGGGAGCGCGTCGGTGCGCGTGCAAATTCTCTAGCCAGCCCCGCCGGCTTCGGTGGCGAGCCAGGCTTCCCCGCAGGCTTTCGCCAGTTCGCGCACGCGCAGGATATAGCTCTGCCGCTCGGTGACCGAGATCACGCCGCGCGCATCGAGCAGATTGAAGACGTGGCTGGCCTTAATGCACTGGTCATAGGCCGGCAGCGCCATCAGATGGCGGGTGTGCTCGGCATTGGCCCAGCCGTCGGCGAGATATTTCTTGCACGCGGCTTCCGCCATCTTGAACTGCTCGAACAGCATCGCGGTGTCGGCGAATTCGAAATTATGCCGCGAATATTCCTGCTCCGCCTGCAAAAACACATCGCCATAGCTCACCTTCTTGGCGTCGCTGCGGCCGTTGAAATTCAGATCGTAGACGCGCTCGACGCCCTGCACATACATCGCCAGCCGCTCGAGCCCGTAAGTGAGTTCGCCAGCCACCGGCGCGCATTCGAAGCCGGCGACCTGCTGGAAGTAGGTGAATTGCGACACTTCCATGCCGTCGCACCAGCATTCCCAGCCGAGCCCCCAGGCGCCCAAAGTCGGGCTTTCCCAATCGTCCTCGACGAAGCGGATGTCGTGCAGTGCCGAATCGATGCCGATGGCTTTCAGCGAATTGAGATAGAGGTCCTGAATGTCCGGCGGCGACGGCTTCAGGATCACCTGGAACTGGTAATAGTGCTGCAGCCGGTTCGGGTTCTCGCCGTAGCGGCCGTCCTTCGGCCGACGCGAAGGCTGCACATAGGCCGCGTTCCAGGGCTTTGGGCCGAGCGCGCGCAGAGTGGTGGCCGGGTGGAAGGTCCCCGCCCCCACCTCCATGTCGTAAGGCTGCAGGATCACGCAGCCCCAATTCGCCCAATATTCCTGTAGCGC
>DASZQT010000147.1:0-25648 GCA_035549515.1 Pseudolabrys sp.
GCGCGCTCGAGCCGGCGCGTGAGCAACATGCCGAGCGTCTGATGCGCGAGCCGCCCTTCGAACGGATAGCAGACGAGATAGTGTTTCGCCGCGCGCGGAAAGGTTTCGACCAGCAGATCGCCGGCGCGCGGCAATAGCGACCGCCATTCCTGGATTTCCAGCCATTCGCGGACCTGGTCGGGCAGTGCTTGCCACTGTTTCGGATGCGCCAGGATCGCACGCACGCGCGCGGCGAGATAGGTCGAGAGCGGAAACTTGCCGCCTTCGTAGGCGGGCACCTTGGGATCGGTCGCGGTGGCGCGCGAGACATAGACCTCGTCTTCGACCAGGGTTTCGTATTTGAGGATTTCGCCGGCGAAGACGAAAGTATCGCCCGGCACCAGCGTCTCGATGAAATATTCCTCGACCTCGCCCAATAGCCTGCCGCCGCGCGGGATCATCATCTTGCCCGCGCGCGAGCGCACCAATCGCACCTTGATCATGTCGGCTTCGACAATGGTGCCGACATTCATGCGATAGCGCTGCGCGATGCGCGGATGCGTGATGCGCCAGCGCCCATCTTGGCCCTGCCTGATCTTGGCGAAGCGCTCGTAGGCTTTGAGCGCATAGCCGCCGGTGGCGACGAAATCGAGCGCGGCATCGAAGTCGGCGCGCGTCAGCGACGCGTAAGGCGCGGCGGCGCGCACTTCCTCGTAAAGCTCATCGGCCAGGAACGGCGCACCGCAGGCGCGGCCGAGGATGTGCTGCGCGAGCACATCGAGCCCGCCGAGGCGCAAAGGCGGCGTGTCCTGCGCGTTCTCCGCCACCGCATCGAGCGCGGCGCGGCATTCCAGCACCTCGAAGCGATTGGCCGGCACCAGCACCGCCTCCGACGGCTCGTCGAGCCGGTGATTGGAGCGGCCGATGCGTTGCAAGAGCCGCGACGAGCCTTTCGGCGCGCCGACATTGACCACGAGATCGACATCGCCCCAGTCGACGCCGAGATCGAGCGAGGACGTACACACCACCGCGCGCAGGCGTCCGGCCGCCATGGCGTCCTCGACCTTGCGCCGCTGCGCCACATCGAGCGAGCCGTGATGCAAGGCGATGGCGAGATTGTCGTCGTTGATGCGCCAGAATTCCTGAAACAGGAATTCGGCCTGACTGCGCGTGTTGACGAAGACGAGCGTGGTTTTGTGGCGCTTGATCAGTTCGTACATTTCGCCGAGCGCGTGGCGCGCCGAATGCCCGGCCCAGGGCAGATGGCTTTCGGTGTCGAGCATGGTGACGTGCGGCTGCGCGCCGGCTTCCGCCAGCACGAGATCGGCGAGCGCCTCGCGCCCGTTCGGTTGCGGCAGCAGGAAACGGCGCAGGTCGTCGGGCGCCGCCACCGTGGCCGAAAGACCGACCGTGGTGAGGTTCGGCGCCAGCGCGAACAGCCGCATGAGGCCGAGCGACAACAGGTCGCCACGTTTGGAGGTCACCAGCGAATGCAGTTCGTCGAGCACCACGCGCTTGAGCGTGCCGAACAAATAAGGCGCGTCGGCGCTGGCGATGAGCAAGGCAAGCTGCTCGGGCGTGGTGAGCAGAATGTCGGGCGGATCGCGCCGCTGCCTTTGTCGTTTCGATGCGGGCGTGTCGCCGGTGCGCGTCTCGAGGCGGATCGGCAGACCCATCTCCTTCACCGGCGTCTCGAGGTTGCGCGCGATGTCGACCGCCAGCGCCTTCAAGGGCGAGATGTAGAGCGTGTGGAGGCCGCTTTGCTTGGCCGACGCACGGCGCGCGCCCTCCCCCCATGAAGAAAGAGCCAACTCCACCAGCGTCGGCAGGAATCCGGCCAGCGTCTTGCCGCCGCCGGTAGGCGCGATCAGCAGCACCGAGCGCCCGGCCCTCGCCTTCCCCAGCAATTCGAGCTGATGCGCGCGCGGCGCCCAGCCGCGGCTCGCAAACCAGCGCGCGAAAGGTTCCGGCAGCGCCGGCGCCGGCCCGGGTCTCTCGAACGGAAGCAAGGGGGATGGCTCTCGCATCGACACCGATGTTAGGGCATATCCGCATGCCGTGCGTCGAAATCATGGTAGTATCGCAGCAGCAGGACGGAGCCGGCCATGGCCAATGAAAACGTTTCGCGATTCCTCGGCGGCTCGCCGCTGGCGGTGCTGGGGCGCCTGATCCTGCTGTCGATCCTGGTCGGCGTCATCCTGTCGGCGCTCGGGCTCGACCCGTTCGACATCGTGGAAAGCATCGAACGCCTGGTCCGTCACGTTTGGAACATGGGCTTCGACGCGGTGCGCTGGCTCTGGCGCTATTTCCTGCTCGGCGCCGTTATCGTGATTCCGATCTGGATCGTCGTGCGGCTTCTGAAGGCCCCGCGGGGGCGCTGAGTTTTGCGTCCACCGGTCGAGGTCACCAACGCGCGCGTCTTCGCCATCGCCGCGCCGGCGATGCTCACCAATGTCACCACGCCGCTGCTCGGCGTGGTTGCCACCGCCGTGATCGGCCGACTCGGGCAGGCGCACCTGTTCGGCGGCGTCGCCATGGCGTCGGTGGTGTTCGACTGCATCTTCTGGCTGTTCGCTTTCCTGCGCATGGGAACGGTGGCCTTCACCGCCCAGGCGCTCGGCGCCGGCGACAAGCTCGAACAACGCACGGTGCTGGCGCGCGCGCTGCTCGTCGCGGCCGCCATCGGGCTCGCGCTTATTGCCTTGCAGGTGCCGCTCGCGACCACGATTTTCGGCGCGATGGGCGGCAGCGAAGCGGTCACCGGCGCGGCGCGGCAATATTTCTTCGTGCGGCTGTGGTCGGCGCCCTTCGTGCTCGCCAATTACGTCATGCTCGGCTGGCTGGTCGGCTTGGCGCGCGCCGGCACCGGCATGGCGATCCAGGTCTTCATCAATGTGACCAACATGGCGCTGATGGCGCTGCTGGTGCTCGTATTCGGCGCCGGCATTTCCGGCGCCGCGCTTGCCTCGGTGACGGCGGAAGCCCTTGGCCTGGCGCTCGGCCTTGCGGTTGCCTGGCATTTGCTCGGCGGGCGCTTCGATCTCACCGCGGCGGCGCTGTTCGACCGCGAACGGCTCATGCGCATGCTGTCGGTCAATGGCGACATCATGATCCGCACGGCCGCGCTGATCGCGGCGTTTTTGTTCTTCACCGCGCGCGGCGCACGCGCCGGCGACGTGACGCTTGCCGCCAACGCGGTGCTGCATAACTTCACGCTGGTCGGCGCCTTCTTCCTCGACGGCATCGCCAACGCGGCCGAGCAACTGTGCGGCCAAGCCTTCGGCGCGCACGACCGCAAAGGTTTCGCGCGCGCGGTCAAACTGGTTGTGATCTGGGGATTCGTGTTCGGCGTGGCGGCAACCGCGCTGTTCGCGGCAGTCGGAAAGCCGATGATCGACGTCATGACCACAAGCCCGGAGGTGCGCGAGGCCGCACGCCATCTCATGTGGTTGGCCGCGCTGGCGCCGGTCTGCGGCGTGATGGCCTTCTGTTACGACGGCATCTATGTCGGCGCGACCTGGGCGCGCGACATGCGCAATCTGATGCTCGCTTCCCTCGCGCTCTATCTAGGGGCCTGGTGGCTCTTGGAGCCGCTCGGCAATATGGGCTTGTGGATCGCGCTGCTGATTTTCTTTATCGCGCGCGGCGCGTTGCAGGCGCTGCGCTATCCGACGCTTGCAAGAACGCAGTTCGCTTGACCTAAGCTCACCCCGGCCAGCTCTCGGCCGTCATCTCGGCCGCGTCGACACCGACCAGCGCGGACAGCGACGTGCGGCGGCCGCGCTGGAGCGCGGCGGAAAACTCGCTCTTGATCTCCGACAACAGCCCGAGGCCGCGGAACACCAGCCCGGTATAGACCTGCACCAGCGTGGCGCCGGCCTTGATCTTGGCGATCGCGGTCGCGCCTGAATCGATGCCGCCGGCACCGATCAATGGGAAGGCGCCTTCGGCGCGCACGAAGGTCTCCGCCAGCATGCGGGTCGAGAGCTTGAACAGCGGCCGACCCGACAGCCCGCCGGCCTCGCTCGCCTTGTTGCGCTCGCGCAGCGAGGCCGGGCGCGAGATCGTCGTGTTGGAGACGATCATGCCGTCGACGCCGTGCTTGCGCGCGATGCCGACCGCGTCGTCGAGGTCGGACAGCGTGAGGTCGGGCGCGATCTTGAGCAGCACCGGCGTCGGACCGGCGCGCGGGCGCACGCGCTCGCGCGCGTCGATCACGCGGGCGAGCAGATCGTCCAGCGCCTTGGCCTGCTGCAAATCGCGCAAGCCCGGCGTGTTGGGCGAGGAGACATTGATGGTGAAGTAGCTCGCCACCGGCGCGAAGGTCTCGATCAGCCGCACATAGTCCTCGGCGCGGTCGGCCGAATCCTTGTTGGCCCCGATATTGACGCCGACGATGCCACCGGCATTCGAGCGCGCCGCCAGCCGCGCCAGCACCACCGGCGCACCGTCATTGTTAAAGCCGAGTCGGTTGATCACCCCGCCGTCGGCGGAAAGACGGAACATGCGCGGGCGCGGATTGCCCACCTGCGGTCGCGGCGTGACCGTGCCGACCTCGACAAAGCCGAAACCGAGCCGCAGCAGCGCATCCGGCGCCGCGGCATTCTTGTCGAAACCGGGGGCGATGCCGACCGGGTTGGGGAAATTCAGCCCGAACGCCCTGACCGCCAGTTCCGGCGGATCGGCGGCCGCCTTCGGGACCGGCATGAAGCGCAACGCCTTGAGCGCGAGGCCGTGCGCGTCCTCCGGGTCGAGCGCCCGCAGCAGCGGAAGCGAGAGGCGGTCGAACAAACCGATCAAAAGGTTCGGCTCCGGTTTGGCAGGGGCTGCCCCCATCGGCGGTCGCGAGGGCGCCGCCCGCTGCCGGCGAGACTTAAGGGGCTCGCGCGCATTTTGCCAGCGCCATTGCGGCGGCCTCGGCATGCGTGGGGGCGATATATCCCCCTTTCCGTCGGCGAAAGCGGCGCGGGGACGAATCCGAAAATAATCTTGCCGCCGGCACAAAATTGTTGCCCCGGAGGGCGGATTTGCGGCTATAATTCCTATGGGGACCGACCGATCCATAGCTAGCGTCCCGATTCCGAAGTTCGCAAGACTTTGAAGCACGCTCAGGTGCGAAGTTTGGAATTGAAGGACGCTAGCAAGTTCAACATTCTAGTGTCGTTTGGTTCGGAAATTCGCTTGAATGACTCGCGGCAGGAATGAAGTGAATTTCTGAACCACGACACTTGAGGGGCCGCAGGGCCGCGCGATTGCCATGCTCACACATAGCCAGATCTGGAATGCCCTCGATCGCCTGGCCGCCCGCAGCAAGCTGACGCCGTCCGGGCTCGCCAAGAAGGCCGGCCTCGATCCCACCACCTTCAACAAGTCCAAGCGCATCACGCCGGAAGGACGGCCGCGCTGGCCCTCGACCGAATCGGTCGCCAAGGCTCTCGCCGCCACCGGCACCAAGGTGGACACTTTCGTCGGTCTCATCTCGGAGGGCGCCAAGCCGGTGGTGCATAACGTGCCCGTCATTGGCTTCGCGCAGGCCGGCATCGGCGGCTATTTCGACGACGCCGGATTCCCGGTCGGCAAGGGCTGGGACGAAGTGACGCTTCCGACCATCACGGACGAGCACGCCTATGCGCTGGAGATTTCCGGCGACTCGATGAAGCCGGTCTATCGCGATGGCGACATCATCGTGGTGTCGCCGGAAGCGCCGGTGCGGCGCGGCGACCGCGTGGTGGTGCGCACCAAGGACGGCGAAGTGACGGTGAAGGAGCTCAAGCGCCGCACCTCGAAGCAGATCGAGCTGAAGGCGCTCAATGCCGAGCATCGCGACCGCACGCTGGCGATGTCGGACATCCAATGGATCGCCCGCGTATTGTGGGCGAGCCAGTAGTCTCCACCTACCGGACTACCTGATAGACCGCGCATCGACCCGCCGGGTCGCCACCCGGCCACAAGAAACAAGTAACGATGCCGCCGGGGGCAGGCTGGCGACGCAAAACGGCGCGGTCTATTGTCGCACGTTTTCACAGACAGGGGGCGTCTATGACTCAAACGACCATTGTGCGTTCGTCCACATGCACGTGCTGCGGCGATCTGCTGCGCGCGCGTTTCGATCGCCGCCGCTTTCTTCATCTCTCGGCCGGCGCCGGGCTGATGGCGGCGTTTCCTTCGCTGGCTTTCGCGGCCTCGGGCAACTACGAGGCCATGCTGCTCACCTGCATCGATCCGCGCTTTCCCGAGCCGACGATCAAATACATGGAAGGCCGCCACATGGTCGGCCAATACAGCCAGTTCTCGATTGCGGGGGCGTCCATCGGCGTGGTGGCGCCCGCATTCAAGACCTGGGCGCCGGCGTTCTGGGACAATCTCGCCGCCTCGATGCAGCTTCACAATATTCCGAAGGTGATCGCGATGAACCATCGCGATTGCGGCGCCGCCAAGATCGCCTATGGCGAGGCGGCGGTGAAGGACATGGCGGCCGAGACGGCGACGCACAAGGCCGCGCTGATGGAGTTCAAGAAGCAGGTCGGCGAGAAGCAGCCGAAGCTCAACGTCGAGCTCGGCCTGATGGCGCTCGACGGCAAGGTCGAGATGTTCGGCTAGGCGCGCCGGCGTCCTGAGAGCCCGGCCGCGCGCCGAGGCTCTTCCCTCGTCCCGAGGCGCGCGCCAAACGCGCCTCGAAGGACCTCCGCCTCTCACCACAGCAGATTTCGACTTACCGAGGCCCCGATCCGTCGCGGCGCCGGCCTTTCCGCGCGCCCCCGCGCGGCGGTTCGGCGCGCCGGCGGCGCTCCGCGACGCCTTGCCAATATATACAGTTTAACTGTACAGTTGATCTTCGTATATGCCATGCTTCCCTCATGAGCAAGACAGCCCAGGGTTCCCCATCGCCGCAACTTTCCGCCCTGGCGGGCGAATTGCGGGTCGTGATCGGCAAACTGCTTCGCCGCGTGCGCGAGCAGGCGCATGCCGGGGATTTCACCAGCACGCAGAAATCCGTCATTCAGCGGCTGGAGCGCGACGGCCCGGCGACCGTTTCCATGCTGGCCCGCGCCGAAGGCGTGCGCCCGCAATCGATGCGCGTCACCGTGGCCGCGCTCGAAGCGGCGGGCGCCGTGAGCGGGACGCCGGACCCCGAAGACGGCCGGCAGACCTTCCTCAGCCTCACGCCCGCCTTCCTGAAGATCGTGCGCAGCGGGCGCGCGGCGCGCGAGGACTGGTTGTTCCGCGCGCTGCAAACGCAGCTTTCGGCGCGCGAGCAGGAGCAACTGGCCACGGCGCTCAAGCTGCTCGGCAAGCTCGCCGACTTCCAATCGAATACAAAGGACCGCGCGTGATGACCTGGCTCTATCTCGTTTCCTATTTTTTCGGCGGCGCGTTCCTCGGCAATGCCGTTCCCCATTTCGCCAGCGGCGCGATGGGCCGCCCGTTCCAAAGCCCGTTCGCCAAGCCGCCCGGCCAGGGACTTTCCTCATCCACCGTCAATGTGCTGTGGGGCGCTCTCAACCTCGTGGTCGCCTACATCCTGATCTGTCGCATCGGCGATTTCAGCCTGCGCTCGACCGCCGATGCCGCGACGCTGGGGCTGGGCTTCCTCCTGATCGGCCTGGTCTGCGCCCGCCAATTCGGGCGCTTCAACGGCGGGAACTCTCCCGAGTAAAAGCAACGTGTCGGGTCCCGATGAGCCGCGCGCAGCCGCGCAGGCCACACCGAATATCTGGAAGGTTTCGTCCGTCGCCATCCTCGGGTCTTTCCTGGCCCAGATGGACGCGACGGTCGTCAACGTCTCGCTCGCAAGCCTCGCGCTTGAACTGCACGCGACGCTCTCGCACATCCAGTGGGTGACCAGCGGCTATCTGCTCGCGCTCGCGCTCACCTTGCCGCTCAGCGGCTGGCTGGTCGACCGCATCGGCGCCAAGGCGCTCTACCTCTGGTGCTTCGCGGCCTTCACCCTCACCTCGGCGATGTGCGGATTGGCATGGTCGGCCAATTCGCTGATCGGCTTTCGCATCCTGCAGGGCATGAGCGGCGGCCTGTTGGCGCCGATGGCGCAGCTCATCATGGTCCGCGCCGCCCGCGACCGCATGGCGCGCGTCATCGGTTACGCCGCGATGCCTATATTGCTTGCCCCGCTGCTCGGACCCGTCGTCGCCGGCGCGCTGCTGCATTTCGCATCGTGGCGCTGGCTCTTCCTGGTCAACCTGCCCTTCGGTCTGCTGGCGCTTGCACTCGCCGCTTTATTCCTGCCGGTGGACCGGGACGAGCGACGGCCGCGCAGCCTCGACCTGATCGGGCTTGGCCTGCTATCGCCCTGCGTCGCGCTTTTCCTTTATGGCACCGCTCGCGCGACCGGCCCATTCGGCCTTGCCGCGCTCGCGCTCTCCGCGCTGCTGTTTGTCGCGTTCTTGTGGTGGGCGCGGCGAAAGAAAGACGCCGCCATCATCGATCTGCGGCTGTTCAAGGACGCGACCTTCTCGGCCGCCGTCACCGTGCAGTTCCTGTCGCAAGGCGTTGCATTCGCCGGTCAGATGCTGATCCCGGTGTTCCTGACCCGCGCCGGCGGCCTGTCGCCGAGCGCGACCGGCTTGCTGCTGGCCGCGCAAGGCCTGGGCATGATGGTGAGCTATCCTTTCGTCGGGTCGCTGGTCGATAGGTTCGGTAGCCGCAAGGTTTCGGTCGGCGGCGCGCTAGCGGCGCTCGCCGGCACATTGCCCTTCGTCTTTCTCGCCCATCAAGGCCCCGCCGGCGCCGTGGTCATCGCCGCCTTGTTTCTGCGCGGCATGGGCCTGAGCTGCATCGGCGTTCCGGCCATTTCGGCGGCCTATGCGTCGGTCAAACGCGACGACCTGCCGATGGCGGCCACCACGCTCAACATCGTCATGCGCACGGGCGGACCGACGCTGACGACCCTATGCGCGACCTGTCTCGGATGGCTTCTCACGATGCCGACAAGCGCGCCACTGAACGCCTATGGCGGCACGTTCGCCCTGCTGTGCGGGCTCCATCTTGTGCTACTGGTCGCCGCCCTGCGGCTTCCCAATAGACGACGCAGGGGATCGCGCCCATGAGGCTCGCTTCGCGGCCTCACGCACTCCGCGCCAGCGCGCCGTCGATCATGTCGACGGTGTTCTGCAATCCGTAGAGCGCGACGAACGAGCCGAAGCGCGGGCCTTTCTCCTGGCCGAGCAGCACCTGATAGAGCAGGTTGAACCAGTCGAGCGAGACGCCGGGCCGGCCATCCTTCGCCAGCTTCTTGTGATCGAGGAACGGATCGCGGCGGCCGACTTCGTAGACCACGTTCTGGATGTCCTCCGCCGTCGCCTGCGCCGGCAATTGCGAGAGCGCATCGCGCAGGTCCTGCAGCGCGGCGCGCTCGGTCTCGCTCGGCTCGCGGAATTTCTTTTCGGGCAGCACGAAGTCGCGGAAATAATGGATGGCGTAGCCGACCAGCTCGTTGAGCTTGGGATGCGTCTCAGCCGTCACGCCCGGCCGATAGCGCCCGATGAAGCCCCACAGCGTCTCGGCGTTCTCGGCATTCGAGGTCGAGACCAGCGTGAGCAGCATGGAGAACGAGACCGGCATGTCGATCTCGGGCGGGTGGCCGGAATGGATGTGCCAGACCGGATTGGACAGGCGCTGGCGCGTGTCCTGCCGCTTGTAGCCGTCGAGGAACTGGTAATAGTCGTCGACGTTGCGCGGGATGACGTCGAAGTAGAGCCGCTTGGCCGCCTTCGGCTCGCGATACATGAACAGCGACAGGCTTTCGGGCGAGGCGTAGCGCAGCCATTCGTCGATGGTGAGCCCGTTGCCCTTCGACTTGGAAATCTTCTGGCCCTTCTCGTCGAGGAAGAGCTCGTAGTTGAAGCCTTCCGGCGGCTGGGCGCCGAGCGCGCGGCAGATCTCGCCCGAGAGCTTGACCGAGTCGATCAGGTCCTTGCCCGCCATCTCGTAGTCGATGCCGAGCGCGACCCAGCGCATGGCCCAGTCCGGCTTCCATTGCAGCTTGCAGCGCCCGCCGGTGACCGGCACGGTGTAGCGCTCCTGCGTCTCCGGTTCCTCGTAGGTGATCATGCCGCGCTTGGCGTCATGCGCGACGATCGGCACCTGCAGCACCACGCCGCTCTTGGGATCGATCGGCAGGAACGGCGAATAGGTGGCGGCGCGTTCCTCGCGCAGCGAGGGCAGCATGATCGCCATCACGCGGTCGAAGTTATGCAGCACCTTGAGCAGCGCCTCGTCGAAGCGGCCCGACTTGTAGCAGTCGGTCGAGGACATGAATTCGTATTCGAAGCCGAAATGATCGAGGAAGGCGCGCAGCCGCGCGTTATTGTGCTCGCCGAACGAGGGATGCGTGCCGAACGGGTCGCGCACCTTGGTCAGCGGCTTGCCCAGGTCCTGCGCCAGCAGTTCCTTGTTCGGCACATTGTCCGGCACCTTGCGCAGGCCATCCATGTCGTCGGAAAAGGCAATCAGCCGGGTCTTGATCTTGTCGTCGGTCAAAACGCGGAAAGCGTGGCGCACCATGGTGGTGCGCGCGACCTCGCCGAAGGTGCCGATATGCGGCAGGCCGGAGGGACCGTAGCCGGTCTCGAATATGACCTCGTCCTTCGGCTTTTTCTTCAGCCGGTTGACGATCTTGCGCGCTTCCTCGAACGGCCAGGCGTTCGAGTTCTCGGCGACGGAACGCAGGTCTTGCACGCTTGCGACAGTGGTATTCGACATCGGGGCCTCCGGCGCGCAGACATAGGCAAGCCCCTGCAATCCGTCAATTCAGCCCTTTCTTGACCGCGCGCGGGCGTTTACATGCTGCGTCATGCGCGCGAAGAACCCGCTGTGACGACATCATCCGCGACACCTAAAACCGCCGCCGTGATCGGCGGCGGGCCGGCCGGCTTGATGGCGGCCGAGGTGCTGGCGCGCGCGGGCGTGGCCGTGACGGTCTACGACCGCATGCCGTCGCTCGGGCGCAAGTTCCTGATGGCCGGGCGCGGCGGGCTCAACCTCACGCACAGCGAAGACCTGGCGCCGTTCCTGGCGCGCTATGGCGAGAGCGCGCCGCTGCTGCGGCAAGCGATCGAGGCGTTTCCGCCGTCGGCCGCGCGCGCCTGGTGCGAAGCCCTCGGGCAGACCACCTTCGTCGGCTCGAGCGGCCGCGTCTTTCCCACCGCCATGAAGGCCTCGCCCCTGTTGCGCGCCTGGCTGCGCCGGCTCGCCGAACTCAAGGTGGCGTTCGCGCCACGCCATAAATGGCTGGGGTGGAGCGGCGACGGCGGGCTGCGCTTCGCGCATGGCGGACAGGAAGTCCTGGTGGCGCCCGGTGTGTCGGTGCTGGCGCTCGGCGGCGCGAGCTGGCCACGGCTCGGATCGGATGCCGGTTGGGTCGAAATCTTGCAAGCGCGCGGCATTACAGTCGCGCGCCTCAAGCCGTCCAATTGCGGCTTCGTCGCGCCCTGGTCGGAGGCCATGCGCCGCGTCGAGGGCGAGCCGCTCAAGCGCATCGCCGTGAGCTACGGCAGCCTCAGCCAACGTGGCGAAGCCGTCATCACCCGCGACGGGCTGGAAGGCGGCGCGATCTATGCGCTATCGCCGGCCTTGCGCGGCGCGATTGAAACCAGCGGACACGCCGAGATCGCCATCGACCTCAAGCCCGACACAACAGCCGCCGCGCTGGCCGAGCGGCTGGCGGCGCCGCGCGCCAAACAGTCGCTCGCGAATGTCCTGCGCAAAGCCGTCAAGCTCTCCCCCGCGGCCACCGCGCTGCTGCACGAAGCGGCGCACACGCGCGGCCAACCGCTGTCCGCCTTGAACGGGGATGAACTGGCCGCGCTCATCAAGGCGGTGCCGGTGCGCCTCACCGGCATCCGGCCGATCGCCACCGCGATCTCGAGCGCTGGCGGCGTGTCGTTCGACGAACTCGACGATGGCTTCATGCTGAAGAATTGCCCGGGCGTTTTCATCGCCGGCGAGATGCTCGATTGGGAAGCGCCCACCGGCGGTTACTTGTTACAGGCATGTTTCTCGACCGGAATCGCGGCGGCACGCGGCGCACTGCGCTGGCTGCAAGGGCAGCGCAAGACGAACCTCGATCCGTCATCCTGAGGTGCGCGCCGCGTGGCGGCGAGCCTCGAAGGATGAACGGCCGCAGAATCGCCGCTTGCCGCCGCGCTTCGGCCGTCGCCCTTCGAGGCTGGCCATAGCGCGTCGAAGACGCGCGTAAACGCGCTTATGGCTCGCTGCTCAGGGCGACGGGTCAGACCTCAAAACGGACTCACCGGAAAATAGCGCAGCCACAAATCGGTGAACTGCCCGTTCTCCCACAGCCGGAACAGCGCCCAATTGAACGCCTGCCGCAACAGGTCGTTGCCGCGCTTGACCGCGATGCCGACGCCTTCGCCGAAATAACTGCTCTCCAGATAGGGCCCGCCGCGGAACGCGCAGCAGCCGGCGGAATCGGTGCCGTTGAGCCAGAAGGCAAGCGCGATGCCGTCGCCGAACAGAAGATCGACCTCGCCCCTCTTGAGCGCGGCGCGCGCGGCGTCGTCGGTCGGATAAGGATGCAGCTCGGCCTCGGTGAACAGGGCCTTGAGATAAGCCTCGTGCGCGGTGCCGGCGACGACCGCGATCTTCTTGCCGGCCAGCGCGTCGGGATGCAGATCGTCGAAGTCGACGTTCTTGCGCGAGACGAAGCGCGCCGGCGTGCGGTAATAGGGGTCGCTGAAGTCGACCTTCTTGCGCATCTCCGGCGTCTCGGCGATCGAAGCGATCACCGCGTCACCTTCGTTTTTGTTGAGCGCATCGATCAGCGTGTCGAAGCGGCGCATCTGCACCGTGCAGGCAACCTTGATCTCCTCGCAGATCTTGCGCGCGAGATCGACATTGAAGCCGGCCGGCGCGCCGTCGGGCCCGGCGAAATCGAACGGCGGATAGTCGGTCTCGGTCAGGAAGCGGATGATGCTGATGCGGGTGAGGTCGGGCCGTTCCGGCCGGCGCCGCGGGTCCCAGAAACTCGGCACCGCGGTCGGGTCGGCGGTCACCGCCGCCGTGTTGGGGACGGCCGGTCCTTCGGCCGGCGGGCTCGCGCTCTGCGCCCGCGCGGTCCCCGTGAGGCCGCCGGCCAGCAGCAGCAGCACGGCAAGTGCCAGGCTGCCGCCACGCGCGTACCGACCGTTCGCCATAATCATCATCATCCTCGCCGCAAATCGCGGGCGACCATAGCACCGCCATTGTGGCGGGCCAGCGGTAATGGCGGGGTCGGCGTTAAGGTTTCACGCGCCGGTCAGGTGCTTCTCGATGTCGTGCACCGGATGCTTGACGAGGTCCTTGTCGAGCTCGACGCGCACCGCGCCCTTCAGGGCAGGCGAGAAGGCCGGCCGGATCATGCCGAGCGCGCGCGGCGGCGCGACCAGAATGAGCGACTTCGTCTTGCCGGAAGCGACCGCCTTGTCGAGATGATGCGCGAGGCTGGTCAGGAAGGCCTGCTCGGCCTGGTTATGCCAGTCGGTCTGTTGCACGGCGCTGCGGCCGGAGCCGACCGAACTGAACGAGCGGCCGGGCCTATCGGTGCCTAGCTCATGGGTCGCCAAATCCTTCTGCTCGAGCACTTCAAGCGTCTTGAGATTGGGAAACTTGGCGTCACCCACGTTCTCCAGGACCAACGCCTTGGCGCCGTCGCACACAACGACCCATTCACCAGTGTGGATCGACATAGCGGACATGAAACTTCCTCCTTGAAACTGTCGCGGGCACCCTAAGATAGCGCCGCCGGCCGCGTTTTGTTTTGGATCAAACGCTTGGAGGACGCAAAGGGTTCGACCGGCGATCAGTTGGAGCCGTCGAGCAGGCGCCGGGCTATGACCTGGGCCTGGATCTCGGCCGCGCCCTCGAAGATGTTGAGGATGCGGGCGTCGCACAAAATGCGCGAGACCGGGAATTCCAGCGCGAATCCGTTGCCGCCGTGGATCTGCACGGCGTTGTCGGCATTGGCCCAAGCCACGCGCGCGGCCAAGAGCTTGGCCATGCCGGCTTCGAGATCGCAGCGGCGGCCCGAGTCCTTCTCGCGCGCGGCGTAATACGTGAGTTGGCGCGCGATCATGATCTCAGTCGCCATCATGGCGATCTTGTCGGCCACGCGCGGGAACTCGAGAATCGGCCGGCTGAACTGCACGCGGTTCAGCGCGTAAGTGAGCGCCTGCTCCATGGCGGCCTGTGCGACGCCGATGGCGCGCGCCGCGGTCTGGATGCGCGCCGATTCGAACGTCTGCATGAGCTGCTTGAAGCCGAGCCCTTCGACCCCGCCGAGCAGGTTCTCCGCCGGCACCAGGAAGCCGTCGAACGCAAGCTCGTATTCCTTCATGCCGCGATAGCCGAGCACCTCGATCTCGGTGCCGGTCAGGCCCTTGATCGGGAACGGATTGTCCTCGGTGCCGCGCGGCTTTTCCGCGAGCAGCATGGAGAGGCCGCGGTGTCCGGTCTCCTTCGGATTGGTGCGCACCAGAAGCGTCATCAGGTCGGCGCGCACCGGATGGGTGATCCAGGTCTTGTTGCCGTAGACCTTGTAGTAGTTGCCTTCGCGCACCGCGCGCGTCTTCAGCGAAGCCAGATCGGAGCCGGTGTTCGGCTCGGTGAACACCGCCGTCGGCAGCACCTCGCCGGAGGCGATCATCGGCAGCCATTTGCGCTTCTGCTCAAGCGTGCCGCCACCGAGGATCAATTCGGCCGCGATCTCCGAGCGTGTGCCGAGCGAGCCGACGCCGATATAGCCGCGTGACAGTTCCTCCGACACCACGCACATGGACTCCTTGCCGAGGCCCATGCCGCCGAACTCTTCCGGAATGGTCAGTCCGAACACGCCGAGCTCGGACATCTGGCCCACGACCTCGAGCGGGATGTAGCTGTTGGTGAGATGCCACTTGTGCGCATGCTCGATCACCTCGGTGTCGGCGAACTTGCGCATTTCCTCGCGGATCGATTCCAGCGTGCTGTCGAGGCCGCAGGCACCCATGGTGGCGGTGTGGCTGTCGCGGATCAGCGCCACCAGGCGGGCGCGCCGCTCGGGCGTGTTGCCGTCGGCGATCAGGCTCTCGATGCTGCCGTTCAGGCGCGCCGCCACCTGCGTGGGCGAGAGGCCGAGATCGGCCGGCCGCACCATTTCGCCCTGGCTCATGGGAATGCCGCCGACGAGCTGGGCGAGATACTCGCCGAGCCCGATGCGCACGATCTGCTCTTCCATATCGCCGAGCGTGCGATCCGCCGTCATGCGGTCGGCATAGGCGGCGAGCTGGCGCACCGACTCGACGTAAGTGGCGAACCAGGCCAGCCCGTGCGCGGCGCGCTGCTCCCGGTCGAGCACGCGGCCGACCACATGGCCTTCCACCGTCACCCGCTCGCGCACCTTGGCGGTGGCGTCGGCCAGCAGGGCATCGAGCGCCGAGACGGCGTCGCGGGCGAGCGCGACCAGATCGTTGTCGGCGACGGGACGGGGGGCGGCGCTGGGCATTGTTGAGGACCTCGGTGGGACGGCTTTTTGGCGGTCTTTGCTTGACGGTCAGACTACGCGTGCAGTGCACAAAAGCAAGGAGGCGTGGCGTTTTCCGACGCCGCGCAGCCGGAAGGTGCGGAGAATTGCTATAAAATTAACCATTTATGGCTTTCATTACAGCCATACCGTCGCGCCACGCCCTCGGTCAGGGCCGAACCGAAACGGCTCCATGCGCTCCATCACTAAAATTTTTTCGCTCGACCGTCTCACCCGGCTGCTCGCCTCGTTCTCGGTGCGCACCCGCATCGTGGCGCTGGCATTGGTGCCGGTGGCCGGGTTCCTCGCCACCGGGCTCACCTATATCTCGGGCGAGGAAGCGGTCGGGACCGCCTTCAAAACGGTGCAGCGCGCCGGCGCGGTGGCCGACGCCAGCCGCGACTTCAAGAGCGCAATCGCCGCGATGCGGCTCACGGTGAAGGATTTCGGCACCGCGCCCAATAATGCCCTGGTGGTGAGTTTCGCGCAGGCGCATGCGGCGGCGCTCAAGAGTCTCGACACCATCGCCAATACGATGGAGCGCGACCGGCCGGACGAGATCGTGGGCCTGCGCCGCGACGTGATGAAGCTGCGCGAGACCTTCGAAGATCTGGTGCGCGAGCAGGAAACGCTCGGCTTCGACGACGATAGCGGGCTGCGGCGCAATCTGCGCGATGCCGGCAACGCGGTCGAACGCATCCTCAACGCCAACATGACTTGGTTGGCGGATGCCGATTCGGGCAAGTTGATGATGATGTTGTTGATCATGCGCCATCACGAATCCGACTACCGCCTCACCCAAATGGAGATCACGCGCCAGCAGTTTCTCTTAGCCTACAAGCAGTTCACCGATCTGTTCGCCCAGATCGACGGCACACCCGCGATGAAGGAATCGCTCGAGCGCGAAGTGAAGAGTTATGCCGATACCTTCGCGCAATGGATTGACGGCTTCGACCGCGTCCACCCGCTGCGCGCGATCATCGACATCGACAGCCAGGCCTTGCTGCCGCGCGCCGACCAGATCATCGCCCGCGCCCGGCAAACGGCCCTCGAGGCATCTTCAGCACTTACCGCGGCGCAGCGGCGGACGCGGACCGGCATCATGATGGTCGGCATTATCATGGCCGCGCTCGGGCTCGCCTTCAGCTTTCTGATCGGGCGCAGCATCACGCGTCCGCTCGACGGCCTGGCCGGCGTCATGAAGCGCCTCGCCGACGGCGACACCGCCACCCGCATCCCGGCCACCGGCGCGCGCGACGAGATCGGCGCGATGGCGCGCACCGTCATCGTGTTCCGCGACACCATGATCGAACGCGAACGGCTGGCGCAGAGCCAGGTCGAAACCAATCGCACCCAGGCGCAGCGCAGCGACTCGGTCGCGCTCACCATCGCCCAGTTCAAGCGCTCGGTCGAAAGCGCGCTCGGCAAGCTGCGCGCCGCCTCGATGAAGCTGGAAATGTCCTCCTCCGACGTCAACAAGGCCGCCGACCGCGTGTCGGGCGAAGCCGACGACGCGCGCACCCGCGTCAGCGCTGCTTCCGAGAACGTCACCGCCGCGGCCAGCTCGATCGAAGAACTGGCGGCCTCGATCGCCGAAATTTCCAACCAGGCCGCCAAGTCCACCGACGTCGCCGGCCGCGCCGTCTCGGAAGCCGAGCGCACCGTCATCACCATGGCCGAGCTCGGCCAGGCCGCCACCCGCATCGGCGAGGTGGTCGGGCTGATCCAGGCCGTCGCCGGGCAGACCAACCTGCTCGCGCTCAACGCCACCATCGAAGCCGCGCGCGCCGGCGAAGCCGGCAAGGGCTTCGCGGTGGTCGCGGCCGAGGTGAAGTCGCTCGCCGGCCAAACCGCCAAGGCGACCGAGGAAATCGCCGAGCAGATCGGCTCGATTCAATCGGCCGCCGCCGACGCCGCGCAGGCGATCGAGCAGGTCAACAGCATCATCCGCGACATGTCGGCGATCGCCACCACGGTGGCCGCCACTGTCGATCAACAGAACGCTGCGGTGGCCAGCATCGCGGAAGGCGTGTCGCGCGCGTCCACCGAAGCGCGCGGCGGCGCCGACGCCATGGGTCGGGTGGCCGGCGTCTCCACCGATGCCCGCGCCACCGCCTCGAACGTGAAGGTGCTGGCGGACGCGGTCGCCATCGAAGCCGAGCGCCTGGAAACGGAAGTCCGTCAGTTCCTTTCCGACGTGCAGGCGGCGTAGACTTCGTTGCACCGACTCCGATGCAACCGGCGCGGCATGTGAGGCACGACGTCATGCGCGGGCTTGACCCGCGCATCCATGATGAGACTCAACAAGAATGAAAGTACGGTTTGAGTCGTGCGCCGGCGTCATGGATTGCCGGGTCATAGGCGTTCTGAAAGAACGCCGTTCTTCGAACGGCTATCCCCGGCAATGACCCGGAACGATGGCCCATCCGATCGGAATTCGGTTCAATCCCATCATGCAAGCACACACTCCTGTCCTGATCGTCGGTGGCGGTCCCATCGGCCTCGCGCTCGCCACCGAACTCGGCTGGCGCGGCATCGCCTGCACCCTGATCGAGCAGGGCGACGGCAGCATCGCCACGCCCAAAATGAACGAGGTGAACACCCGCTCGATGGAATTCTGCCGGCGCTGGGGCATCGCCAACGAGGTGATGAACTGCCCGTTTCCGGGCGAGCATCCGCTCGACGCGGTGTTCGTCACCACGCTGTTCGGTCACGAGATCGGCCGCGTGATCCGCCCGGCGCGCCTTCACCAGACGCCGGAGCCGGCGAGTCCCTACCGCCTGCAAGCCTGTTCGCAGATCTGGTTCGACCCCATGCTGGCGCGAAAGGCGCGCTCGTTCCCGAGCGTGCGCCTCGCTTACCGGCATCAGCTTGAATCCTTTTCGCAGGACGGCGAGCGTGTGACCGCCGAAGTGGCCAACCTGGCCGACGGCACGCGCCATTCCATCACGGCCGATTATCTCGTCGGCTGCGACGGCGCCGCCAGCCTGGTGCGGCGCAATCTCGGCATCGCGCTCGCCGGCCAGGGCGTCATCGGCTATCCCATCAACATGTTCTTCCGCGCGCCCGACCTTTTGGCGCAGAGCGGCCGCAAGCCGGGGACCTTCTACATCTCCGTCGATCGCGGTGGCGTCTGGGCCAATCTGCGCATCATCGATCCCAAGAACGGCGTGTGGCGGCTGATGGTCGACTCGGCCGGCGACGTCGCACCGGACGAGGTCGATCGCGACGCCTATCTGCGGCGAATGCTGGGGCGCGATGTCGCGGTCGAATGGATCGACATCAATGTGTGGCGCCGGCGCAGCCTGGTGGCCGAACGCTACGGCGAGGGCCGCGTGTGGCTCGCCGGCGACGCCGTGCATCAATTGTCGCCGACCGGCGCGCTCGGCATGAATTCCGGCCTCGGCGATGCGGTCGATATCGGATGGAAGCTGGCGGCCGTGCTGCAAGGCTGGGGTGACGCGCGCCTCATCGACAGCTACGACGCCGAACGCCGGCCGGTGGGCGAGCGCAATGTCCGCATGGCGACCAATTTCTACCAGAACAACGAAACCTTTTCGCATTGGTCGCCGGCGCTCGACGACGACGGCCCTGCGGGCGACGCGGCGCGCCGGGAGTTCTGGGATCTGCTGGAACGCATGGTCGGCGGGGAGTTTCGCACGCTCGGCCTGCAGATCGGCTATGTTTACGAGAACTCACCGATCTGTGTGGCCGACGGTACGCCGCCGCTGCCGGACGACCCGGCCACTTACACCGCGAATGCGCGACCGGGCGCGCGCGCGCCACATGCCTGGCTCGCGCCCGACAAGTCGACGCTCGATCTGTTCGGGCACGGCTTTACGCTGCTGCGGTTTCCCGGCGCGCCCGATGCAGCGCCGCTGGTATCGGCCGCGGCAGCACGCAAAGTACCGCTCGCCGTCATCGCTATCGATAAGCCCGAGGTGGCCGCGCTCTATGAACGGCGGCTGGTGCTGGTGCGGCCGGACGGCCATGTGGCCTGGCGCGCCGACGAATTGCCGGAGGATGCGGGCCACCTGATCGACCGCGTGCGCGGCGCCGAAGCGACGCATTAGGGCAGGCTTCGCCGCGATTCTAAGCGCTCGGGTTCGGGGGCACGCCCGCCCACCGGACCCGCCCGCGGTAGCGGCTCACACCCGCCCGCCACTTGCAAAACAAGGCGCGATCGCCAATTTCAAGCCACAACGCGACCGCTCCGGGCAGCCGAATTGCGCATTCTCTTCGCATCCTTCCAGATCGGCGTCGGCGCATTCCGGCGTTTTCTCTCCGACGACGGCTGGGCCATTGCCAGCCACATCGCGCTCTCGACGCTGATGGCCCTGTTTCCGTTCTTGATCGTCGTGACCGCGCTGGCCGGTTTCTTTTTCGGCTCCAAGCAATTGGCCGACGAGGCGGCGCGCATCCTGCTCGAGGCTTGGCCGAAGGAGGTGGCGGCGCCGATCGCGCTCGATGTCGCCGGCGTGCTCACCAATACGCGCGGCGATGTGCTGACCTTCGGTCTGCTGTTCGCGGTCTATTTCGCCTCGAGCGGGGTCGAGAGCCTGCGCGTCGGACTCAATCGCGCCTATGACGTGAGCGAGCCGCGACCTTGGTACGTGTTGCGGCTGGAATCGATCTTCTATGTGCTGGTCGGCGCGGTGGCGATCCTGGCATTTTCGTTTCTGGTCGTATTCGCTCCGGTCATCCTGACGACGCTCGGCGATTACGTGCCCAGACTGCGGCCGTTGGGCGGCTTCATCATCACGCTGGCGCGCTACGCCGTGGCGGCCCTCGTGCTGGTGATCGCCCTGAGCATCGTGCATGTGTGGCTGCCGGCCGGCCGGCGCTCGTTCGGCCAGATCGTGCCTGGCATCGCGGCCACGCTATTGCTGTGGCTGGCGAGCGGCGCCGCCTTCGGCCGCTATCTCGCGAGCTACGCCTTCAACTATGTCTCGATGTATGCGGGGCTTGCTTCCGCGATGATTGCGCTGGTGTTTCTTTATGTCTGCGCGGCGATTTTTCTGTACGGGGCGGAGTTGAACTCGGTGATCGGCAAGAGGCGCAAGCGGAGTTCGTAGAGCAGATTCGTCGGGATTGAACGGCCTTGCCGCGAACTCTCATCACCTCTCCCATAGGGAGAGGTCGGCGGGCCATAAGCGCGTTTACGCGCGTCTGCGACGCGCTATGGCATCGGCGGGTGAGGAGTTATAGACTCACTGCGTCAGGAACCCCCTCACCCCAACGGGGAGAGGGAGCCCGCACTGCACTTGGCGAGTGCTTCCACTAAACTGCGTCCTGCCTCAAGCGGCGCCACCCACTTCCAGCACATCCTCAAGACTCTTGAGGCCCGTCATCGGCGCCGAGACCATCACCGCCATGTTGCCGGGCGGATGCTGGTTCTTCCACATCATGGTGTGCGCCTTCGCGATATCCGTCCACGGGAACGTCTTCGACAGGCAGGGATCGATGCGGCGTTCGAGCACGAAACGGTTGGCCTGTGAGGCCTGCTTCAAATGCGCGAAGTGCGAGCCCTGGATGCGCTTCTGCCGCATCCAGACATAGCGCGCGTCGAAAGTGATGTTGAAGCCGGTGGTGCCTGCGCAGAACACGACCATGCCGCCGCGCTTCACCACCATGCAGGAGACCGGGAAGGTCTGTTCGCCCGGATGCTCGAACACGATGTCGACGTCGCGCTTGCCGGTGATGTCCCAGATCGCCTTGCCGAAACGGCGCGCTTCCTTGGCCCAGTCGTTGAACTCGGCCGAATTGACCTGCGGCAACTGGCCCCAGCAGTTGAAGTCCTTGCGGTTGATCACGCCCTTGGCGCCGAGATTGTAGACGTATTCGGCCTTCGACTCGTCGGAGATGATGCCGATGGCGTTCGCGCCCGACGCGGCGGCGAGCTGCACGCCGAACACGCCGAGGCCGCCGGAGGCGCCCCACACCAACACATTGTCGCCCGGCTTGAGCGTGTGCGGCGAATGGCCGAACAGCATGCGATAGGCGGTGGCGAGCGTGAGCGTGTAGCAGGCCGCCTCTTCCCAGCTAAGATGCGCCGGCTTGATCATCAATTGGCGCGACTGCACGCGGCAGAACTGCGCGAAGGAGCCGTCCGGCGTTTCGTAACCCCAGATGCGCTGCGAAGGCGACAGCAACGGATCGCCGCCATTGCAGTCCTCGTCGTCGCCGTCGTCCTGATTGCAATGGACGATGACTTCGTCGCCGACCTTCCAGCGCTTGACCTTGCTGCCGACCGCCCAGACCACGCCGGACGCATCGGAGCCCGCGATGTGATAGGGCTGCTTGTGCACGTTGAACGGCGTGATCGGCTGGCCGAGACCGGCCCAGATGCCGTTGTAATTGACGCCGCCCGCCATCACGAGCAGCAGCACCTCGTCCTCGCCGATGGTCCAGGTCGGGACCACTTCGAGCTGGAACGATTTCTCCGGCGGACCGTGCCGCTCCTGGCGGATCACCCAGGCATGCATCTTCTCGGGCACATGGCCGAGCGGCGGGATTTCGCCGATGCCATAGAGGCTCTTGAGCGGGGCAACTTTCCTCACCGGAGCAGCAGCCGGCATCGGCATTCTCCTTACGAACGAAGCTCGATCAGTCTGACGCAATACATATTGCGATGCAATATGCACGTGGCATCGCAAAACGTGAACGGTCCGGGGGCGTCCTCCTCAATGTTCCCGGCGGCGGCCCTTGGCGGCCTAGGGTCCAGTCCTGCCGCGTGAGATTGCCGGCACGGGCCCGCCCCAATCATGTTGCATTGCAATAGGAGACGCGCCACAGTGTCGGCAAAGGCGATCCCATGTCCGACAGACCCGCACCCGCCAGCAACAAGCGCGACAAGCCCTGGATTTTCCGCACCTATGCCGGCCATTCGACGGCCGCGGCATCGAACGAGCTCTACCGCAAGAACCTGGCCAAGGGTCAGACCGGCCTGTCGGTCGCCTTCGATCTGCCGACCCAGACCGGCTACGACAGCGACGATCCGCTGGCCAAGGGCGAGGTCGGCAAGGTCGGCGTGCCGGTCTCGCATCTCGGCGACATGCGCGCGCTGTTCGACCAGATCCCGCTCGCCTCGATGAATACCTCGATGACCATCAATGCCACCGCGGCGTGGCTGATGGCGCTCTACATCGCGCTCGCCGACGAGCAGGGCGCGCCGCGCACCGCGCTCACCGGCACGATCCAGAACGACATCATCAAGGAATATCTTTCGCGCGGCACTTACGTGTTCCCGCCCAAGCCGTCGCTGCGGCTGATTAAGGACGTGGCCATCTTCACCACCTCGGAATTGCCGAAGTGGAACCCGATGAATGTCTGCAGCTACCACCTGCAGGAAGCCGGCGCGACGCCGGTGCAGGAATTGGCCTTTGCGCTGGCCACCGCAATTGCCGTCCTCGACACCGTCAAGGCTTCCGGCGAGGTGAGCCAGGAAAAATTCGGCGAGGTGGTCGGGCGCATATCGTTCTTCGTGAATGCCGGCCTGCGCTTCATCACCGAAATCTGCAAGATGCGCGCCTTCACTGAATTGTGGGACGAGCTGACGCGCGAGCGCTATGGCGTCACCGATCCCAAGCAGCGGCTGTTCCGCTACGGCGTGCAGGTGAATTCGCTCGGCCTCACCGAGCAGCAGCCGGAAAACAACATCGCGCGCATCCTGATCGAGATGCTGGCGGTGACGCTGTCGAAGGGCGCGCGCGCGCGCGCCGTGCAGCTTCCAGCCTGGAACGAGGCGCTCGGCCTGCCGCGGCCCTGGGACCAGCAATGGTCGCTGCGCATGCAGCAGATTCTCGCCTACGAGACCGACCTGCTCGACTACGGCGACATCTTCGACGGCTCCAAGGAAATCGCGAACGAGGTTGAGACGCTCAAGCGCGAGGCCAAGGAAGAACTCAAGCGCATCGAGGAGATGGGCGGCGCGGTGGCGGCGGTCGAGTCCGGCTACATGAAGCAGCAGCTCGTCGAATCGAATACCGCTCGGCTCGAGCGCATCGAGCGCGGCGAGCAGACCGTGGTCGGCGTCAACAAATATGTCGAGAGCGAGACCTCGCCGCTCACCGGCGGCGTCGAGTCGATCCTCACCGTGTCGGAGGACGCCGAGCGCGATCAGCTCGCGCGGCTGAAGGCCTGGCGCGCACAGCGCGACAACAAGGCGGTGGCCGATGCGCTCGCCGGCCTCAAGCGCGCCGCCACGTCCGGCGCCAACATCATGCCGGCCTCGATCGAGTGCGCCAAGGCCGGCGTCACCACCGGCGAATGGGGCTGGACGTTGCGCGAAGCGTTCGGCGAATACCGCGCGCCGACCGGCGTCGGCCGCGCCATGCGCAACGATGTCGAGGGCCTCGACGACATCCGCGCCGACGTCGATCGCGTCTCCAAGAAACTCGGCCGCCGCATGACCTTCCTGGTCGGCAAGCCCGGCCTCGACGGCCACAGTAACGGCGCCGAGCAGATCGCCGTGCGCGCGCGCGATGCCGGCATGCAGGTGGTCTACGAAGGCATCCGCCTGACGCCGGAAGAGATCGTCGACGCCGCACGCAAGGAGAAGGCGCATGTGATCGGCCTCTCCATCCTGTCCGGTAGCCACATGCCGCTGGTGAAGGACGTGGTCGGCCGCATCAAGGAGGCCGGGCTCGACGTGCCGGTGGTCGCCGGCGGCATCATCCCGCCCGAGGACGCCGTCGAACTGGAAAAGGCCGGCGTCGCCGCGGTCTATACGCCGAAGGATTTCGAGCTCAATCGCATCATGAGCGATCTGGTGAAGATCGTGGAGCGGAAGAACGCGGCAGGCGACGTCTAAAGCGCGATCGTTTTATATCGAAACGCACGTCCCGAACACGGCTGGCTCCCCCACCCCTAAAGCCCGTCGAAGACGGGCGTGAACGCCCTGAATGGGGAGAGGGTTGGGGTGAGGGGTTCGTGACTGAATGAGTCCATAGCCCCTCACCCGGCGAGCCATGGCGCGTCGCAGACGCGCGTAAACGCGCTTATGGCTCGCCGATCTCTCCCGATGGGAGAGGTGAAGAGAGCCCACGGCAACAAACGATACAGCTTCAAAGTCGTTGCGGCTGCCGGCGTAACGGCAATCGAGCGTGCCACCCCGCATGTCTTGCGAGAACGCCGGAAACCCGCAAACATTCGTGCCGCCTCGCGAGTCGTCTGCAAGATTGGCGTGACTTCATTCAACAATCGAAAACTAAAGCCGGCGCCGCCGATGTGAGGGGGAAACCGCCCATGAAAGCCCTGATGACCGCCGCGTTGCTGATCAATGGACTGGCGGTGGCCGGTCCGGCGGCTGCCGCAACCACCATGAAAGTCTGGACCCAAAGCGTGGCCAACAAGGTGCAGCCAACGACCGCGCCGACTGCCAAAGCCAGCATCGCGCTCGAAGGCGGCCGCCGCAGCGTCGAGGCTTATCAGATCGTGGTCCACGCCAGCGGCGGTGCGCTGACCGGTGTCAATATGACGGCCAGCGATCTCAGCGACGGCCAAGGCCACACGATCCATCGCACAGCGATCAGCTTTTTCCGCGAGGCCTTCATCGACTTCACGGGGGTCAAAGTGACGGGCGGCAACAAGCCCGTTCCGGCCTCCTCGCCGACCCATGACGGGCGTATTCCCGATCCACTGATCCCCTTCTTCGACCCCTATGCAAGCACGGCCAAGCATGTGGGCGCCCCCTTTTCGGTCGACGCCGGGCTCAATCAGCCGGTTTGGATGGATGTCGCCATTCCGGCCAATGCGGTCGCCGGTGTCTACCAGGGAAAAGTCACCGTCACCGCCGCCGGTCAGCCGAGCGTCGAGACGCCGGTGTCGTTGACGGTATGGAATCTCACCTTGCCCGACATGCGGACCGTCACGACCCACTTCAAGATGAGCGAGGACATTTTCATCAATTTCCATCGCGGCATCTATCAGTGCTCGGGCAACTCGTGCTGGCTCAGCTCGTCGCCCAAGGCCCGGACATTGGTCAAGCGCTATGAAGAGATGGCGCACCAACATCGCATCGACACCGCGGCATCGTTCGTTCCCGACCGCGGAACGGATTGCTCGCCGCCCACTGCGTCTTACTGGTCAAGCTACGACGCACGGCTCGCGCCCTATATGAACGGCAGCTATTGGAGCGACAAGGTTCCGACGGGCCGG
>DASZQT010000148.1:0-7061 GCA_035549515.1 Pseudolabrys sp.
CGAAGAAACACGTCGGCCGCGCGCCTCGCGCGTGGTGCTGCAGGCCCGCCAGCAGTTCACCAACAACAGGATGAATCCCGCGCCGCCGCCGCTGTCGCGGGACTGGATATTCGCCGAAGACGTGACGCGCGAGCCGGTGGCGGCCTGACGCGCGGTCAGATTTTCCGGCTGTCGTAGGCCCAATGCAGCAGCGCCTGGCGCTGGCGCGGGCGGCAGGTCGGATCGCCCGGCTCGCAATGCCGCTTGATCTGCGCGACGTGGCGGCGGATCGCCTTCCAGCGCTTGATCTGCCGCGCATCTTCCGCCGGCATGCGGCGGCCCATGTAATAGCGGCAATACCATTGAAACCAGCCGCGCGGGTCATCCTTATGGAGCCAGCCTTTCTTGCGCCACTCGGATAGCGGCTGACTGGCGTCGATGCCGTAATAATTGAGCGAACAGTCGCGGCCGGACGGCGAGAGCTTGGCGCGCGCAAACCAGCTTGCCGGAAATTCCTTGCGGCAATCGGTCATGTATTTGCCGCAGAAGATGCCGAGCGCGAGCATCTCCTTCGGAGTCAGTTCGGGGGCGAATTCGGGATCGAAATTGCGCCCGACCGGCTCGCTCAATTCGTAGCGATAGCCCTTTTGCATCTTGTCATTGACGGTGACGCGTTTGCGCTGTCGACGCGGCATGGCGGCTCGCCCTCGTGCAAATTTCCGATTGGCGCCCGGTGGCCGTTCGCGCAAATTCGGGCTTACTCGGACACCATCCGTTCCGCCGCACAGGCCGGCGCGATCGTGGTGCCCGGGGAGCGGCCCACAATGGCACAGCGATATTCTTCGTCACACGGACCGATGCTATAGTCCGGCTCGTCGCGTTGCCGATGGAATCCACCGATGCGCTTAAAGGCGGAATGGAACAGCTTCCGGCTCACCTTCGAGCCGTTGACGTTCTATCAGAAATTCGAGCAGATTTGCATCCTAGTGCTGACGGCCCTTATCGCCGTCGTCATTATCTTTTCCCTATGGCATCTGGCGCTCAAAATTTTCTTGTCGATCCTCGCCAGCTCCTTCGACCCGACCGACTACACCGTTTTCCAGACCGTGTTCGGCATGATCTTCACGGTGATCATCGCGCTCGAGTTCAAGCGCTCGCTGCTGGTGCTGGCGGAACGCACCGACGGCGTGGTGCAGGTGCGGTCGGTGCTGTTGATCGCCCTGCTCGCGGTCGTGCGCAAACTGATCATCCTCGACGTCGCCCATACCGAGGCCCTGCAATTGCTGGCGCTGGCGGCGGCTATTCTGGCGCTCGGCGGCGCCTACTGGCTCGTGCGCGATCAGGACCAGCGTAAGCCGAAAACCACCGGCCCGGAACAATAGACCCATTATTCGGCGGCGACCGGCCGCAGACGCGCCGATCGGCTGTTCCAGCGCGCACGCACCGCGTTGAGCGCGGCCACCGCCAGCGCCGCCGCGAGCACCTGCCAGCCCGGCCTGATGCCGACATCGAAATCGAACGCGGTGTCGAGCACGCGCAGCGGCGAGACGTGAAAGGCGATGCCGATGCCGATCGCCTCGCCGGCGAAGGTCAAGGCCGACACGACGACAGCAAGAACAGCAAGGCTCAACGTGGAGAGTTCGCTCGTGTCCTGCCACCAGGCCAGCACACGATAGGCCATCAGCCAGAGAAACAGTCCGGCGGCGAAGGTCGGCACGGTCACGTCGGCCTTGGTCTGCTGGAAGTAATGGATGAGCGCGAGCAACACGATGGCATAGATCACTTGATGCAGCCTTCGCCAGCGCAGCGGGCTGAGCCGCCGCACCATGCCGTCGGTCGAGGTTGCGGCAAGCGCTGCGAGCCCGAGCCACGCGGTGCCGCCGACGATCAGATACCAGCGATGGGTGATCTCATGCACGACCTTGCCGAGATCGTAGCTTTGGTCGGCGATATAGAAGCCTAGATGCGCGGCGATGTAGCAGAAGCACCCGACCCCGAGCATACGCCGTACATCGATGAGCGCACCGTAGCGCGCGATGCGGCGCAGCGGCGTCACCGCCAAGGTCACGCCGAGAAACACCAGCGCCCAGAAGCCGGCGCGGTGGATCAACTCATTGAGCGGCCGCGCCCCGTGCGCAATGGCACCGGCGTCGTAGAGTGCCTTGATGAGCGGCATGAGCAGCAGCGCCAGCACGGCGATGCGCAAGGGAGAAAGCCGGCCGCGCCGGTCGCGCCAGAGCTGCCAATTACCATGGCTGTTCATGCGGATAGCGGCTCGCGAAGAATTCGATTCATGTTCGATTCTTGATCGATTATTGGTCGATTCTTGGTCTATTTTTGCCTTTGATCGACCTTACACCCTGTCCTGCTCGGCTCGCATGCCGGCCATGCTGCACTGCACAATCGTACCGAAGCGATTCGGCTGTAACGTGATAGCAGTTGTAAGTCGAGCCGATTCGTCACGACACATCACAAGTTCGCGGGTGATGTGAAAGCAGCCGTCGGAACTAAATCCGGCGGTGGACCTTTACGGGAGAAGGAGGAGCAACAAGAAACCAGAGACGCCGCGCCGGGGAGGATCTTTATGGAGACCTGCCGATGTCGCGCACTTTGCTACGTTCACTCACCGTGTTCGTACTCACCGTGTCGAGTTCTTCCGCATTCGCGCACGATATTTGGATTAATCGGGGCGCGTACCGTAATCCCGCCGGCGAGTGGTGCTGCGGCGCCGAGGACTGCGGGGTGGTCGCACCCAACGCCGTCAAGGCCGTGATGGGCGGCTACTCGTTGCGCGGCGATGTGACCTACGGGGCCGGCGTCACCGGCAATCCGGCCGACGGTCCGACCCGTCATGACAACATCAACGAAATGGTACCCTACAGCCAGTCCCTGCCCTCGCCGGACGGTTCGTATTGGCGCTGCAAGCGGCCGGACGGCACGCCGCGCTGTTTCTTCGCACCGCCCCCGGGAAGCTAAGGCCGATCCCTTCCGAGTTGTCCCTTGCGAGTGAGGCCCTAGACCCGCGGCGGCGGCCGGCCGCCCGCGTGCTTGGACGGCACCTTTACCCAGGCTTCGCCGTCGAGCACGGTCTCGGCGTCGACGCTGCAGGCGCAGGCAAGGCGCGCGCGGAATTTCTCCGGGATCAGTTCGGCCACCGTGACCTTGACGAGGACGGTGTCGCCGATGCGCACGGGCGCGCGGAAATTCAACGTCTGCGAAATATAGACCGCGCCCGGCCCGGGCAGCCTGGTGCCCAGCACCGCGGAGATCAGGCTGGCGGTGTAGAGACCGTGCGCGATGCGGGTGCCGAACGGCGTCTTGGCCGCGAAATGCTCGGACAGGTGAATCGGGTTGCGGTCGCCGGTCACTTCGGCGAAACCGACCACGTCGGATGAATCGATGGTCTTCGTCAGCGTCTCGACCATGCCGACCGCGAGGTCTTCGAAAAACAGCATCTGCAGGGGCAGGATCATGCGGGCCGCGCCTCGAGGAAGTTCAATTGTGCGTTTGCACAAACATCGCCCACGCATCCCATAGAAGAGGCGCCCACGCAAGAAACCGAAAGGCCCCAAAGCCGTTGTTATGCCGGTCTCAGGTAGAAGTACGAGGGCGCGCGATTGACATAGGTCACACCGCCGCGCCGTCCAATCGCTTTTATCCGTTCTATTCGTCCGTTCATGGAAACTGCGCCAATGATCCTTATGCGTTTTGCCATCAGCATGTTCGCCCTTTGCCTGCTCGGCGTCGCCATCGCGCAAAGCGCGGTGCACAGCGAGCAGGACGGCCCCGGCGCTATCGCCACGAGCATTGCGGACCGTTAGTCGGGCTTCGGCACCAGCCGCCAGAGCGCGCCGATCAGCAGCACGTTGATGAGCGCGAGCGCGGTTAGCAGGCCGATGGTGGCGTTCGGTCCGCTCGCTTCGATCAGGAACGCGCCGGCGGAGGGGGCCAATGCCTGCACGATCAGGCTCGGAAACGCGAGCTTGCCCATCAGGCGCGGAAAGCGCAGCGGCCCGAACAGCGCCAGTGGCAGCGTGCCGCGACCGATCCACGAGACGCCGTAGCCGGCGCCGTAGATGAGGATCACCAGGATCAGGATGGGGAAATGGCCGGCCAGCAGTGCGAGGCCGATGGCCATCAGGCTGCACGAGCCGATCATGGTCCAGATCGGGTGATAGCGGCTGCCGAACAGCCGCTCGACCACGCGCGCGCCAACCTGGGCCGGTCCGAACAGCGTGCCGAGGCCGACGGCGGCGGCATAGTCGATGCCCCTTGCCTCAAGGAAAATCAAAAGATGCACCACCACGATCGAGCCGATGCCGGCGGCGATCGACAGCACGGTGGCGAGCAGCGCGAACACCAGGCCCTCACGCGCAATGTGCGCCGGCGCCGCCTCACCTTCCGCGACGCCACCCCCGGTCGGCTCCCCGCTGCGCTTCGGCTGCGCTTTGATCACAGCCATCTGCAACGGCAGCGCCAGGAAAACATGCAGCCCGGCATAGACCAGGCAGGCCATGCGCCAGCCAAGATGGTCGATCATGAAGGCGCTGAGCGGCCAGCAGATCGTGCTGGAGAACCCGCCGAAAAGCGTGAGGTTGGTGATCGGACCGCGCGCCGCGCTGCCATAGAGCCGGCCGAGCGCGGCAAACACCGCATCATAAAGCCCGGTGCCCATGCCGAGCCCGATCAGCGCCCAGCCTGCAAGATAGACGAAGACCGCCGGCGCGAACCCGACCACCACCAGCCCGGCCGCATAGAGCAGCGAGCTCGCCAGCAGCACCGGCCGCCCACCATAACGCTCGATCAGGCGCCCGACCGTGGGCGAGATCAGCCCGGCGACCAGGAGGCCGAGCGAGGTGCCGCCGACCACCAGCGCGAACGACCAGCCGGTGTCCTTGACGATCGGTCCGGCAAATACCGCCGGAAAATAGAATGAAGTGCCCCAGGCCAGGATCTGGGCCACGCCGAGCGCGGTGATGACAAGGCGGCGGTCGAGCGGGCGCCCCTCTGCGCTTGGGCGCAAGGCTTGGTGCAAGGCGGGCAGTCCTTGTTCGCCGCGCGAAGCGACGGCGTTCCTCCGGAAGTGACGCAATCTACACGGCCGTTGTCACAAACGAAACGGCGCGGCCACCAATGCGATTTTCGCATGGGAATGCGTATGGCCCGGGGCCACCGGTCAGGCCGATTTCGGCTCGATTCCGCACTATTTTGTCCAAAGCTCGGCCTATATAAATGAATGTGAGGAGGAATCCGGCCCAAATGGAGACAAGGATGGGAACACTGTTCGCGCCTGCACAATAATTGCTGGCGCCGAACGAGGTCCGACGTTTTATTTCTCGGCTTTCTCTCGTCTTATCAAAGCATTAAGTTATGCATTTTCCGCTTAGCTGCAGCGCAGCATTGTTTGTTTTCAAACGACCGAAAAGTCCTATGTTCCGGGCAACGGATTTCACCGGCACCGCCCGGAACTCACAGAGAGCCTACGAGGAACACCATGTTTGCCGCCATTGTCCGCTTCATCCAGGAATGGAAGCGCTACAACCAGAGCCTGAGCGAGCTCAATCGCCTGGGCGACCGCGAGCTCGCCGATATCGGCATCAGCCGCTCGGACATTCCGCGCGTGGCCTGGAGCGCCGCGCACCAGGCCTAAGCTCGCAAGCAATTTGCGTCCGTAACCGCCCGCGCCCCCGCCGCGGGCGGTTTCGTTTTGGGCTTTCGGTTGCCCGCAGGCCCGGCCGCCCCTAGTTTGCGGCCATGATCATGCGACCCGTTCATATCGTCGGCGGCGGCCTCGCCGGTTCCGAAGCCGCCTGGCAACTCGCCGAGGCCGGTGTCCCCGTCGTGCTGCACGAGATGCGGCCCGAGCGCGCGACCGCGGCACACAAGACCGGCGACTTCGCCGAACTGGTGTGCTCGAACTCGTTCCGCTCGGACGACGCCCAGCACAACGCGGTCGGCCTGTTACACGCGGAGATGCGCCGGCTCGGCTCGCTCATCATGCGCGCCGGCGATGCCCATCAAGTGCCGGCGGGCGGCGCGCTCGCCGTCGACCGCGACGGCTTTTCGGCCGCGGTAACGGCGGCGCTCGAGCGCCATCCGCTCATCACGCTTGCGCGCGGCGAAGTCGCGCTGCCGCCGGGCGAGTGGGACAGCGTCATCATCGCGACCGGCCCCCTCACCTCGCCCGAGCTCGCCGGCAATGTGCGCAAGCTGACCGGCGAAGACGCGCTTGCCTTCTTCGACGCCATCGCTCCGATCGTGCATCGCGACTCGATCGACATGAACCAGGCTTGGTTCCAATCGCGCTACGACAAGGCCGGGCCCGGCGGCTCCGGCGCCGACTACATCAATTGCCCGCTCACCCGCGAGCAGTACGAGGCCTTCGTCGACGCGCTGATCGCCGGCGTCAAGACGCAATTCCACGATTGGGAAGCCACGACGCCCTATTTCGACGGCTGCCTGCCGGTCGAGGTGATGGCCGAGCGCGGGCGCGAGACGCTGCGCCATGGGCCGATGAAGCCCTTTGGGCTGACCGATCCGCACAATCCGGGCGTAAAGCCTTACGCCGTGGTTCAGCTTCGCCAGGACAACAAGCTCGGCACGCTCTATAACATGGTCGGCTTCCAGACCAAGCTGAAGCATGGCGAACAGGTGCGCGTGTTCCGCGGCATTCCCGGCCTGCAGAATGCCGAATTCGCCCGGCTCGGCGGGCTGCATCGCAACACCTTCTTGAATTCGCCCAAGCTGCTCGACGAACGGCTGCGCCTGAAAGCCAATCCGGCCTGGCGCTTCGCCGGCCAGATCACCGGCTGCGAGGGCTATGTCGAATCCGCTGCGGTCGGGCTGATCGCCGGCCGGCTCGCCGCAGCCGAGCGGCGCGGCGAGAGCCTCGATGCGCCGCCGCCGACCACGGCGCATGGCGCGCTGATCGCGCACATCACCGGCGGCCATATCGAGACCATCGATAACGGCCCGTCGTCATTCCAGCCGATGAACGTAAATTTCGGGCTGTTTCCGCCGCTCACCGAAGCCCCCGATTTCGATCGCAAGAGCAAGCTCGGCCGGGCTACCGCCAAGGCGTT
>DASZQT010000149.1:0-12467 GCA_035549515.1 Pseudolabrys sp.
ACGGTCCCGATCAAGACGCCGCGCAAGCGAAACACGCCGGCCTTGGCCAGCGCTTCGACGATGGCGCCGATCTCAGGGATGGGCTGCGGCATGCCGAAAGAACGCACCAGGGTGGAGACCAGGGAGCGCCGTTCGCGCTCGTCGTCGAGCGCTTCCTTGTGATGGGTGATTCTCTCGAGCAGTTCCGGCGTCTCGGGACCGACATAGCGTTGCGACCGCACGCCTTCGACGGTCGATTGAAAATACCAATAGCGCCGGCCATTGATGGTCTTGTGCGTGAACGCGCCGCCAGACGTGAACGAGGCGTCAAAAGCCGCTGTCGCGCTCCGCTCGAGCAGTTCCGCGTAGGTGGTTTGCAGGACAAGCGAAGGGGGCGCCATGATGCCGGCCGTTTATACTCACTTTGCGAAGTGAGTATAAAGAAGCGAAGGTTGCCTGACAATGAATTATACTCAGTTTGCAAACTGAGTATAACGAGGCATCAAAGCCATATAAATCAAGACCTTACTTGTGTATCACCACCGGCGTTCCATGCGTGTGGAACGACTCGATGGTTTTCAGGCCCCAGGCCTGGCCCTTGCGGCGCTCGTCCTCGGTCCAGGTGATCGGCTTCCAGTCGGGCGCCAGGATCAGCCGCGCGCCGGCATTCGCGACCTCGACGCGGTTGCCGCCGGGCTCGTAGACATAGAGGAAAAAGGTCTGCTGCACCGCGTGCTTGTGCGGGCCGGTCTCGATGAACACGCCGTTTTCCAGGAAGATATCGGCGGCGAGCAGGATTTCCTCGCGCGAATTCAGCGCATAGGTGACGTGATGGAACCGGCCGCGCGTGCCGGTATGGTCGCGCGTATAGGCGAAGTCGTAGGTCTTGTTGGTGGCGGTGAGCCAGATGCCGGCCTCGCTGCCGTCATTGAGCACGATGCGCTCGGTCAGGCGGAACCCGAGATAGTCCTCGAAGAATTTGCGGCAGGCGGAAATGTCGGCCGCCAGCCCATTGAAATGGTCGAGCCGGCGCACATTGCAGCCGCGCGCGGGAAAGCGCTGCGCCTGGTTCTTGAGCGAGGGCTTCAACTCCGGCGGCGGGTCGTACCATTCGGTGTCGTAATAAAGCTCGACCACATGGCCGTCCGGGTCCTTACAGACGAAGGTCTTGCCGTGGCCGAGGTCTCCATCGGTCCAGCCGATATCGAAACCGGAGCCTTTCAGCGCGGCGGCGCGCCGCTCCAGCGCTTGCGGCGAGCGCGTGCGGAAGGCGACATGCTTCATGCCGTTGCTGTCGGAGGCCGTGAGCTTGAGCGAATAGCGCTCGTAATCGTCGTAGGCGCGCAAGTAAACGCTGTCGCCTTTCTCGCCCGAGATCGTCATGCCCATGACGTCGACGAAGAAGCGCACGCTCTTGTCGAACACGGGCGTCAGAATTTCGAGATGCCCGAGATGGGCGATATCCATGCAGGGTTCGGCTTGCATTAGCGTCCTTCGTAATGGGTCTCGTTGTTGGATCAATTCTGTCGCTCGGCGCGGCCGAAAGCCAGCACCATGTTGTTTGCCGGCATCGGGGTGATTTCCTTGAGCGCGAGGCCGTTGCTGTCGGCGAGCGCGCTCAGGTCGGCGATGTCGCGCACGCCCCATTCGGGATTCTCGGCCCGCAGCTCGGCGTCGAAGGCGGCATTGCTCGGCGCGGTATGTTCGCCGTCGCGCTTGAACGGTCCGTAGAGAAACAGGCGGCCGCCGTCCTGCAGGAAACGGCCGGCGCCGGCCATCAGGTTCTGCGCCACCGCCCAGGGCGAGATGTGCACCACATTGCAGCACAGCATGCCGGCGAGCGGGGCGCCCGCGCCGTTTTCGCCGGTCCAGGTCCAATCGGCGCTCATCAGATCGATGCGTTGCGGGGCGCGCAGATTGGCGAGGCCTTCATGGCGGCGCCAGGCTTCGATGCTGGCCAGGTGCGAGTCGTAAATGTCGCTCGGCCACCAGGTGAGCCGCGGCGTCCGCCGCGCGTAGGTGACGGCGTGCTGTCCGGTGCCGCTGCCGATCTCGAGCAAATCGCCGGCGCGCCCGCTGAGGAAGCCGGCAATCGCGCCCCAGATCGCCTCGTGATTGCGCTGAAAGGCCGGCGCATGCAGGCGGCCATCGGCCTCGCGTGGTGTCCCGGTCTTTCCGAATTCGACGACGAATTGGGCCATGGTTTGTACGCAAATAAGAGCCTTGTGACGATGCCATAAGCCACGGCAGCACGGCCCCGTCAAAGCCGTATTGCCCAGGTCGCCCGGGAATAGGCGACCCCGCTTCGTTGTTTTTAGCGGGGCGATGGGGCAGGATTGCAGCCAAGTGGGCCAGAGGTGGCCGAGCGCGGGCATTCCCCGCATCGGAGCGTGTTCAAGAGCCCGCAGCCGGCCGCAAAAGGCACGGCATAAACACAAAGGGAGGACGACGATGCGAAAGGCTCACGCAGCCCTCGCGGCACTGGCTGCCGCGCTGATATTGCCGGGCGCCGCCCAGGCACAAGCCAACAAGCTGATGGTCGGCATGCCGACCACCCCGCCAAATGTCGTGCACATGCCCGTCGTGGTGGCGCAGGACCTCGGCCTGTTCAAGAAATACGGCGTCGATGTCGAAACCGTCGCGCTCGACGGCGGGGTCAAGGTGTTCCGCGCCATGCTGGCCGGCAACCTGGATGTCGCGCAGGCGCCGGCCGCCTTGACCGAAGTCGGCATTTCCAAGGGCTCGCAGGTCAAGGTCATCCTGGCCACCCTGACGAAGTTCGAAGCCTCGATGGTGGTGCGCGACAACATCAAGACCATGGCGGACCTCAAGGGCAAACGCATCGGCATTCAGCAGCCGGGCGGCTTCGCCGACATTCTCAGCAAGACCGTGCTGCGCGCGGCCAAGATCGATCCCAAGGAAGTCAACTTCGTCAGCATCGCGACCGAGGACGTGCCGGCGCTGGTCGCCGACCAGGTCGACACTGCGATCCTGCATGTCGAGCAGGAGATGCAGGCCAAGGAAAAGGTGCCGTCGCTGCACGCCATCGCGCGGCTGTGGGAACTGCAACCCAAGCAGCTCTACACCGTCTATGCGGTGAAGGACTCCACCATCAAGGAAAAGCCGGCGGCGCTCGAAGCATTCACCAAGGCGGTGATCGAGGCGACCCGCATCATTTACAGCGATAAGGCCAAGGTGCTGCCGATCATGGTCAAGCGCACCGGCTATCCGGAAAAGATCATATCGGAGACCTACGATCTCCTGGTAAAGAGCTGCATCTGGGACGCCAATACCGGCTTGTCGCCGGAACGCATCAACTTCACCGCCAACTTGATGACAAAGGTCGGGAATATCGAGAAGGGCAAGACCCCGAGCTACGACCAGATCGTCGACAAGAGCTTCGCGGAAAAGGCGATCAAGGATCTCGGCGTCTGGAAGGGACCTGTTTGCCCGACGGCCGCGTTCTAGCGTCGACGGTTTTGATCCGTCATCCTGAGGCGGCTTGGCGCGGCCAAGCCCCCGAAGGGTGACGGAGAAAGCGCCGGACCCGCTTCAATCGGAGCCCATTGGATGAGCGTTGCCCATCACGTCCAGACCACCCCGCTCGCGGCCAAGGCTCCGGCGGCCGGCGCCACGCCCTGGTGGCAGCGCCCGGCCGTCTTTCGCTACGGCTTCCTCGCGCTGATCCTGATCGTCTGGCAGATCGTCGGGCCGAACATCAGCCCGATCTTCTTCACCTATCCGAGCAAGATCGCGGTCGCCTTCTATCAACTGACGGCCAATGGCGACCTGCCCTACTACCTGGCGCAGAGCCTGGAGGTCATGTTCTACGGTCTCGTCGCGGCGATTGTCGTCGGCATTCCGCTCGCGGTGGCGATGGCGCGGCTGCGCTGGCTCGACTGGGCGCTCGATCTGCCGATCAACGCGCTTTACGCGACGCCCATGGTCGCGCTGGTGCCGATTCTGGTGCTGTGGTTCGGCATCTATCTGAAAGCCAAGATCATCGTCGTATTCCTGTTCGCGGTCTTTCCGATCTTGATCAATACCTATCAGGGCGTGCGCGAATGCGACCGCAACATGATCGAGGTGGCGCGCTCGTTCCGCTCGGGCGAATGGCAGATGTGGCGCGACGTGCTGTTGCCCTTCGCGGTGCCGTTCATCGCGGCCGGGACGCGGCTGGCCATCGGCCGCGGGCTGGTCGGCATGGTGGTGGCGGAGTTCTACACCACGATTTCCGGGCTCGGGTTCATGATCACGCGCTATGCCAATAATTTCGAGATGGACAAGACCTTCGTGCCGGTCATTGTGCTGATGATCCTCGGCGTGTCGCTCACCACAGGGCTCAAGGCCTTGGAACGCCGCATCGCGCCCTGGAGCCACGCCAATCGCTGAGCCGACGGCAGGCCGCGCGGGCGGCGGGCCTGCGCGCCGAAAGGACTATGGCCAAGGCCACGCGGGCCGGCTACAGTTTCGCTCCTTTTCGGCAAGCGGAGCCTCGTGATGATCCTCGGCCTGTCACTCCAAACCTTCACGCTTCTCCATGTCGCCATCAGCCTGATCGCCATCGTCTCTGGATTGGTGGTGCTGATCGGCATGCTCGGCGCGCAACGGCTGCCAGGCTGGACCGCGCTTTTTCTCGCCACCACCGTGCTGACCAGCGTCACCGGGTTCCTGTTTCCGATCAAGGGATTCACGCCCGCGCTCGGCACCGGCATCGTGTCGATCGTGATTCTCGCCGTCGCGCTCTTGGCGGTCTACGGCAAGCGTCTCTCCGGCGCATGGCGCGCGATCTATGTGGCGAGCGCGGTGACCGCGCTTTATTTCAACGTGCTGGTGCTGATTGTGCAGGCCTTCCTGAAGGTGCCGGCCCTGCACGCGCTGGCGCCGGCGGGATCGGAGCCACCGTTCCTGATCGCGCAGGGCGCCGCGCTCGTGCTGTTCGTGATATTGGGGGTTGCCGCCGGCTTGCGCTTTCACCCGAAGCCGGCACTTTCGTATTAGCGCCGCCGGCCCGCGCCAAAAATGAAAGAAGCCGCCGTCGCCGGCGGCTTCTTTTTCGCACGCACAATCGGCGCGAACGATTACTTGAGCTGGGTCGAGATGCTCGTGAACTTGGTGTTCAGGGTCGAACCCAGCGTGTTGACGACCGCGATGATCGCGACCGAGATACCGGCGGCGATGAGACCGTATTCGATGGCGGTCGCGCCGGACTCGTTCTTCAGAAACGCAACAATCTTGGACATGTGCTACCCACTCCGAGAGGATCAGTGGCGGCACCATACCGTTGGCCCGTTAAAAATGCCTTCTTGCGATCCGCGAATGTCGGGACCCTCGATGTGCCCGCTCGGCATGGTTAGGAAAGCGTTACGGCTTCGACGATTTTTTGCGGCGCGAGGTCGGGCTCCGATCGGCGCATATAGATAAATAGGTAAAAAAGGAAGCCGCCGTGACCGGCGGCTTCGGAGGGGCAGCTTGAAAGTCCCGGCGCTTACTTGAGCTGGGTCGAAATGCTGGTGAACTTGTCGTTCAAGGTCGAGCCCAGCGTGTTGACGATCGCAATGATGGCGACCGAAATGCCCGCCGCGATCAGGCCGTATTCGATCGCGGTGGCGCCCGATTCATTTTTCAGAAACGCGCGAAGTTTGGACATGGACACACTCCCATTGGTTTTTGTTACGCCGCGATGTTATGGGGGGCGTCTTAAGAACTTGTTCCAAAGCAAAGTGCAAAGCGGAACAAACGCGTGAACAATGAGTTGACACTTTCGTGCAAAAAGCAGCCAGAGTCATAAATCTTACGAAAATTGTGCATGTCGGGGCCGTAAACGCATCGCTCCGGCGCGCAAAGGGCTGCATCGATCGTTTCAGCCGCCGCTAGGTCCCCATATCGGATGCAATGGCGCCGTGTCGCGCCGATCGCGCGCGGTCTCGCGTCGGTTCACCGCTCGGGCGCGGCTTTACCGACCGTTAGCCTTGTTGCGAAATCCCCGCGCGTGCGATGGCGCCTTTTCCGAGCGGCTTCCTGAGGGCTTCTCGGCGGGCTCGCGCGCGGACGGCTCGGCCGCCCGCTATCGCCGCTTCGTTCTTCAGACGTCTTCCGGCTTATCGACATAGCGCAGGCCGGCTTTCGCCAGCGCCTCGCGCATATTGTACATGTCGAGGCCGAGCTCGCCGGAGCCCAGGCGCTTGCGCTTGCCGTCCTCGTCGTCGAAGCGCTTCTGCGCTTTCTGCGCGGTCTCGACCGCGAGCTTCTTGGGGATAATGACGACGCCGTCGTCGTCGGCCACCACCACATCTCCCGGCTCGACATTCACGCCGGCGCACACCACCGGAATATTGACCGCGCCCAGCGTCGCCTTCACCGTCCCCTTGGCCGAGATTGCGCGCGACCACACCGGAAAGCTCATGTCGTGCAGCGCCTTCACGTCGCGGCAGCCCGCGTCGATGATCAGGCCCTTGACGCCGCGCGCCTGTAGCGAGGTGGCGAGCAATTCTCCGAACATGCCGTCGGTATTGTCGGCGGTGCAGCCGAGCACGACCACGTCGCCCTTCTGACACTGTTCGACCGCGACATGGATCATCCAGTTGTCGCCCGGCTGCGCCAGGATGGTAACGGCGGGGCCTGCGATCTGCGCGCCCGGCCAGATCGGCCGCATATAGGGCTTCATGAGGCCGGAGCGGCCGAGCGCCTCGTGCGCGGTGGACACGCCGAGCGCTTCCAGCGTGGCGATGGCATTATTGTCGGCGCGTTGGATATTGCGGACGACGACGGGTTTCATGGTTCTCTCCTAGTTCGCAGGCCTCGTATCCCGCGCGCGCCGCAGCACGAAGTGGTGCGGCGCAGACCCGGGATCGTCGCGGCGTTTGGCGGTCCCCGGTCTGCAGCGCAACATTGCACGTTGCGCTGCGCCCGGGACACGAAGTCGGTTATCCCAATTCGAACTCCACGGTCGGGAACAGGCGCTGATAGGCCTCACCATAAGTCATCGGCACGCCGGTGTTGCGCGAGCCCTGGATGCCGCGGTTGAGCGCGACGCGCTCGTAGTAATGCCAGAGGTGCTTTTGCGCGGCGAGGATCTGGAAGGCCTTGTATTTGGTCTCCCACACCTCGTCGATCTTGAGGATCACCTGCGGCTTGAAATTGCACTGCTCGGGCTGATGCGGCTCGAACAGCAGGACCGGCGGCGCCGAGTATTTGTACTTGGCGCCAGGCTTGTGGCCCATGGCCTGCGCCACCACGCGCGTCTCCTGCGCGAAATGGGCGGCGTTCGGATGGTCGAAATTGTAGGGGTCCTCCAGCGCGTGCGTGAGCACGAAGGCTGGATTGAGCTCGCGGTAGATGTCGACCATGCGGTCGAAATGCGCTTCGTTGAGCTTGAGCGGATAATCGCCGCAGTCGAAGAACTCGATTTCGGCCCCGAGCAGGGCGGCCGCGCGTTCGGCCTCGTCCTTGCGGCCGGCCTTCACGCTTTCAAGCGTGGCGCCCGCTTCCTTCCAGGCGAACTGGCTCTCGCCGCGCTCGCCGAAGGACAGGCATACGATCTTCATCTTGTAGCCCTTCATCGCGTGCAGCGCGATGGCGCCTCCGCTGCGCCAGACGAAATCGCCCGGATGGGCGGAGATGACGAGCCCGGTCTTCTGTTCGGCCATGACGATTACAAACTCCGTTCTTGAAGTGATTCAGCGCGGCATCAGAATCCGCCGTGACGGGCGGCTTCGATCGCCTGCTTGAGCAGCGATACGAAATTGGTCAGGTGCTTGCGCATCGCGGCTTCCGCCGCATCGCCATCGCGCGCGCACAGCGCCTCGACAATGGCGCGATGCTCGGCGAGCGAGGATTGCGGACGGCCCGGCAGCAGGATGACGCGGTATTGCAGGCGCACCAGATGCGAGCGCAGCGTCGCGAGAATGCGGCTCGCGGTGGCGTTGTCGGCGATGCGGTGAATCTCGCGGTGCAGCGCACCGTTGCAGCGCGAGAAGGCGAGATCGTCGGCGTCCTTCACGGCGCGGCGCATGTCGGCTTCGATGGCGCGCAGCGTTTTGCGGTCGGCTTCGGTCACGCGCGCGGCAGCCTGGCGCGCCACCATCGCCTCGATGGCGAGCCGCGTTTCCGCGATCTCTATCGCCTCGGCGTCGGTGATGGCGCGCACGCGCGCGCCGCGGTTCTTCTCGCGCACCACCAGGCCTTCCTGGTCGAGCATGGCGAGCGCGGTGCGGATATGGGCGCGGTTGACGCCGTAATGGCTGGCGAGGTCGGCCTCGACCAGCCGCTCGTTCGGCATCAACTGCCCGCGTGTAATCGCCTCGCGCAAACGCGCGGTAACGTCGGAACGGGCTCGGGCAGGGCGGGGCATCGCGGTTTCGGATCGGCAGTCCACAATCTGGTTATCCAAATTGTTGACAATTTTGTCGGTGCGGTCAAGCTGAGCCTCGCAGCGGCCGGTGAAAAAGAAGCCGGAAGCGCACGCAAGCCTATTTCGGGGATTTTCCTGCACATGACCGACGCCACCACGCTGCGCATCGCCATCGGCGACTATCCGCATACGCTCCCGCTCAAGCGCGGCGAGGTCGTCTCGCCCTGGCTCAAGCTCGACTTCGTCGAGGTCAAGCCGATGCACACGGCGTTCAAGCCGATGGTGCGCGAACATGCCTTCGACGCCAGCGAACTGGCGCTCACCACCTATCTGCAGGCCAAGGCCTATAACAAGGGCCTTACGCTGCTGCCGGCGGCCATGCTGTCGCGCTTTCAGCACGGCACCATGCTCTACAACAGTGCGCGCGGGACGCTCACGCCGAAGGACCTCGCGGGAAAGCGCATCGGCGTGCGCTCCTATAGCCAGACCACCGGGGTCTGGATCAGGGGCATCCTGGAAAACGACTATGGCGTCGATTTCTCCCAAGTGCAGTGGGTGACGTTTGAGGATGGGCACGTCGCGGAAGCCAAGGACCCGCCCGGCGTCATTCGCGCGGGCGCCGGGGCCGACATCACCCGGATGCTGATCGACGGCGAGCTCGATGCCGCCATTTATGGGGCGGCCATGCCGGACGATGCCCGCCTCAAGAGCGTGGTCGCCGATCCCGACGGCGACGCCAAGGCCTGGTATGCAAAGTACAGGCTGGTGCCTGTCAATCACATGGTGGTGGTGACGGACGAACTGAAGCGCACCAACCCGGCGGCGGTCGATGAACTCTATCGGTTGCTGGCAGAGAGCAAGCGCGTCGGCGGATTCTCCCCTGGAGATATCGACACCGCGCCCTTCGGTAGAGAGGCCAACCGGCCCTGCCTGGAATTGCTTATTTCTTATGCGGTGCAGCAAGGGTTGATCCCGCACAAAATCAGAATCGATGAGCTATGGTGATCCGCGCGCGGCGTCCGTCGGGCAATTATGACAGCGGGTTGAATTGTTGGCGCGGAAACAGCCAAAAATGCCTATAAAATAGTCATGCGCAACTGACTTAAAACTAGGCAGTCGCTGCTCGCGCCACAATTTCCATTGTAAAGCAACTATTTACCGGACCTGTGACGGCTTGGCACAGGGCTTGCGAAAACGACTGCTGCGCCAAAGGTCGCCGGGCCGGGGAGCGCGTCACAATGCAGGGGTTTCGCTCATGTTCAGATCACTGAAATTAACAGGAATTCCGCCGATCTCGCGGCGCTGGCTGCTGGCCGCCACGGCGGGCCTCGCGCTTGCCGCGACCGGGATTAACGGCGCCAAGGCCGAAGACACCATCAAGGTCGGCATCCTCCATTCCCTCTCCGGCACCATGGCGATCAGCGAGACGACGCTGAAGGACGTGATGCTGATGTTGATCGCGGAGCAGAACAAGAAGGGCGGTCTGCTCGGCAAGAAGCTCGAGCCGGTCGTGGTCGATCCGGCCTCGAACTGGCCGCTGTTCGCGGAGAAGGCGCGCGAGCTGATCTCGAAGGACAAGGTCGCCGTCGTGTTCGGCTGCTGGACCTCGGTGTCGCGCAAGTCGGTGCTGCCGGTGTTCAAGGAACTGAATTCGATCCTGTTCTATCCCGTCCAGTACGAAGGCGAGGAATCCGAGCGCAACGTGTTCTACACCGGCGCCGCGCCGAACCAGCAGGCCATTCCGGCCGTCGACTACCTGATGAGCAAGGACGGCGGCTCGGTGAAGCGCTGGGTGCTGGAAGGCACCGACTACGTCTATCCGCGCACCACCAACAAGATCCTCGAGGCCTATCTGAAGCAGAAGGGCGTCAAGGATGAAGACATCATGATCAACTACACGCCGTTCGGCTTCTCGGACTGGCAGACCGAAGTGTCCAAGATCAAGGCCTTCGGCTCGGCCGGCAAGAAGACCGCGGTGGTCTCCACCATCAACGGCGACGCCAACGTGCCGTTCTACAAGGAGCTCGGCAACCAGGGCATCAAGGCGACCGATATTCCGGTCGTGGCGTTCTCGGTCGGCGAAGAAGAACTCGCCGGCCTCGACACCAAGCCGCTGGTCGGCCATCTCGCCGCCTGGAACTACTTCGAGTCGATCAAGAACAAGTCGAACGCCGCCTTCATCAAGGAGTGGCACGAATTCACCAAGAACCCGAAGCGCACCACCAACGACCCGATGGAAGCCCACTATATCGGCTTCAACATGTGGGTGAAGGCGGTGCAGAAGGTGAAGTCGACCGACGCCGACAAGGTGATCGACGCGCTCCCCGGCATCACGCAGGCCAACCTCACCGGCGGCGTCTCGACCATGCTGCCCAACCACCACATCACCAAGCCGGTCTTCATCGGCGAAATCCGCGGCGACGGTCAGTTCGACGTGGTGTGGAAGACCAAGGGCCTCGTCCCGGGCGATGCCTGGTCCGACTACCTGCCGGGCTCGAAGGATCTGGAATCCGACTGGGTCAAGCTCAAGTGCGGCAACTACAACAAGGTCACCAAGAAGTGCGGCGGCCAGGGCTCCTGATCGCCTGACGACGACCAAGCGTGGAGACGGCGGGCGTTCCGCCGTCTCCCTTCAACGAACAACAACCCTCGCCGGGGATTGACTGGAAATGCGCAGCTTTTTAAGCCGCATCTTTGCGCTGCTGTTCGCGGTCGGCCTATGTTTCGCCGCAACCGGCTCAGCCCACGCCGGCCCTTATGAGGACGCGCTCACGGGCTTCACCACTGACGATTTCAGCGACACGGCCGATGCCATCAATGCGGTCGCCGCCACCGGCGATCCGCGCGCGGCCAAGCTGCTCGAGGCCTTGCAGGACAGCCGGCTGCTGTTCTCGGCCGAGAAAAAGCAGGTCTTCATCAAGGGCAAGGACGACAAGGTGACCGACGCCGCGACCGGCGCGGCCGTCGCCACGCCGCCCGACGACACCGACAATGTTCGCCTCAACAACCGCGTGCGCGGCATGCTCGACTCCGCGATCGGCAGCCTTACGCTGATGGCCAAGGATCCGGCGCGCCGGCTGGAAGCCGCGCAGGCGGTGTTCAAGTCGCGCAATGCCAGCGCGCTGCCGGCGCTCGAGAAGGCGCTCGCCGCCGAAACCGACCCGAAGGTCAAGCGGGCGCTCAGCGCCGCGCGCGCCGCCATCCTGCTCGGTCAGCAGGACGCCAAGTTGGAAGACCGCCTCGCCGCCGTCGAAATCATCCGCGAACGCGGCGACCAGGATGCGCTCGCGCTGCTCAACGAGGTGCCGCCAAGCGCGCCGCCGGCGCTGAAGACCGCCGCCACCGCCGCCGTCAGCTCGGTACAGCATACGCTGGCGATCTGGTCGACGGTGCAGAACGCCTGGTACGGGCTCTCGCTCGGCTCGGTGCTGCTGCTGGCGGCCATCGGCCTGGCCATCACCTTCGGCGTGATGGGCATCATCAACATGGCGCATGGCGAGATGGTGATGCTCGGCGCTTACACGACTTTCGTCGTGCAGGAGCTTATCCGCACCCACAATCCGGGCCTGTTCGACTATTCGCTCGTGATCGCAGTACCGCTCGCCTTCCTGGTGTCGGGCGCGGCCGGCATCGTGGTGGAGCGCACCATCATCCGCTTCCTCTATGGCCGCCCGCTGGAAACGCTGCTCGCCACCTGGGGCCTGTCGCTGATCTTGCAGCAGGCGGTGCGCACCATCTTCGGCCCGACCAACAAGGACGTCGGCAATCCGTCCTGGATGAGCGGCGCCTTCGATCTCGGCGGCATCACCATCACGTACAACCGGCTGTGGATCGTCTTCTTCACGCTCGCCGTTTTCCTGGCGCTGCTTGCGATGCTGCGCTTTACCCGGCTCGGGCTTGAAATGCGCGCGGTGACGCAGAACCGCGCCATGGCCGCCTGCATGGGCATCCGCACCGCGCGCATCGATGCGCTCACCTTCGGGCTCGGCTCCGGCATTGCCGGCATCGCCGGGGTGGCTCTGTCGCAGATCGACAACGTCTCGCCCAATCTCGGGCAGGGCTACATCATCGACAGTTTCATGGTCGTGGTGTTCGGTGGGGTCGGAAACCTGTGGGGCACGCTGGTCGGCGCGCT
>DASZQT010000150.1:0-2266 GCA_035549515.1 Pseudolabrys sp.
AAGTCCTTGCAGCGCGATTTTTCCTCCGCGCTGGAGACCGCGATGGCGCTCGCCAAGAGCCAGCAGGCGCACTACCTGCCCGGCTGGTGTGGACCGGTGAATTGATTTTCGCCTGCGCGCGTGCCGATGCGCTATATCGGCCGCGGCGGAACTCTTGCCTGCCGCCGCCGTTTCATCACCGCCTGCCACCTGGGGAGCCCTACATGGTCGTCAGCATCGCGCATCTGCAGCCCATCGTCGCCATCGTCGCCGGAGTCCTGATCCTGCTCATGCCCCGGCTGCTCAACTACATCGTCGCCATCTATCTGATCCTGGTCGGCCTCCTGGGATTGGGAATTATTCGCTAGTCCGATTAGGGGCTTGCGTCCGACACATCCGGGGTGCTTTTAGGGGCCCGTAAAGGCCCCACCAACTTATTGCTTGAGCCATGGCGAAACGAAAATCCCTCCGCGCGAGTGCAAAATCCAAGAAACCCGCCGCTAAGGCAGCGACGGGTAGGGCTTCGGCCAAGACCAAAGCGGTGGCCAAACCGGCGTCCCGGCCGTCCAAGGCGCCAGGCGGCAAATGGGTCTATTCGTTCGGCGACGGCCGCGCCGAGGGCAAGTCCGACATGCGCAATCTGCTCGGCGGCAAGGGTGCCGGGCTGGCCGAAATGGCCAATCTCGGCCTCCCGGTCCCCCCCGGCTTCACCATCACCACCGAGGTCTGCACCTACTACTACGCGCACGGCCGGCAATATCCGAAGGACCTCGAGGCGCAGGTCGCCAAGGCGCTTGCGACCGTTGGCCGCATCACCGGCAAACTGTTCGGCGACAAGGACAACCCGCTGCTGGTGTCGGTCCGCTCGGGCGCGCGCGCGTCGATGCCGGGCATGATGGACACCGTGCTCAATCTCGGCCTCAACGACGAGACCGTGGAGGCATTGGCCAAGAAATCGGGCGACCGCCGTTTCGCCTATGACAGCTATCGCCGCTTCATAACCATGTATTCCGACGTGGTGCTCGGGGTCGGCCACGAGCATTTCGAGGAATTGCTCGACCATCACAAGGAGCGCCAGGGCTATTCGCTCGACACTGACCTCTCCGCCGACGACTGGGCCGAACTGGTCGGCCGCTACAAGCAGCGCGTCAAGGACGAGCTCGGCCAGGACTTTCCGCAGGACCCCCACGCGCAGCTCTGGGGCGCCATCGGCGCGGTGTTCGGTTCGTGGATGAACCAGCGCGCCAACACCTATCGCAGGCTGCACAACATCCCGGAGAGCTGGGGCACCGCGGTCAATGTGCAGGCCATGGTATTCGGCAACATGGGCGAGAGCTCGGCCACCGGCGTCGCCTTCACGCGCAACCCGTCGACCGGCGAGAAGAAGCTCTACGGCGAATTCCTCATCAATGCGCAGGGCGAGGACGTGGTCGCCGGCATTCGCACCCCGCAGGAGATCAGCGAAGCCGCGCGGCAGGAGTCCGGCTCCGACAAGCCTTCGATGGAGAAGGCGATGCCAAAGGCCTATGCCGAGCTGACGCGCATCTACAACAAGCTCGAGCGGCACTACCGCGACATGCAGGACCTCGAATTCACGGTCGAGCAGGGCAAATTGTGGATGCTGCAGACACGCTCCGGCAAGCGCACCGCCAAGGCCTCGCTGCGCATCGCGGTCGAGCTCGCCAACGAGGGCCTCATTACCAAGAACGAGGCGGTGCTGCGCGTCGATCCGATCACGCTCGACCAGTTGCTGCATCCGACCATCGATCCGCGCGCGCATCGGCGCGTGATCGCGACCGGCCTGCCGGCCTCGCCCGGCGCGGCCTCGGGCGAGATCGTGTTCTCGTCGGACGAAGCCGCCGCCATGAAAAGCGACAACAAGAAGGTGATTCTGGTCCGCGTCGAGACGAGCCCTGAGGACATCCACGGCATGCACGCGGCCGAAGGCATTCTCACCACGCGCGGCGGCATGACATCGCACGCCGCCGTGGTCGCGCGCGGCATGGGCAAGCCCTGCGTTTCGGGCGCAGGCTCGATCCGCGTCGACTATGCCGCCGGCACCATGACCGCCGGCTCGCAGACCTTCAAAAAGGGCGATCACATCACCGTCGACGGCTCGACCGGCCAGGTGCTCGCTGGCAAGGTTGAGATGATCGAGCCGCAGCTTTCCGGCGAATTCGCGACGCTGATCGCCTGGGCCGACAAGGTGCGCAAGCTCGGCGTGCGCGCCAATGCCGACACGCCGAACGACGCCAAGGCCGCCGTGCGTTTCGGCGCCGAGGGCATC
>DASZQT010000151.1:0-8212 GCA_035549515.1 Pseudolabrys sp.
GGTAGCGCAGCAATCAGCTTGGGCACCAGTTCGAGCACTTGCTCAGCCACATCGCGCGACAGCGCGATGAGCCAGGCCGGCGAATTGAAGCCATGCTCGGCCTGGCCGACCAGATCGGCCGCGACGATCTCGGGATCGGCGCTTGCGTCCGCAATCACCAGGATTTCGGAAGGACCGGCGAACATGTCGATGCCGACGCGGCCGTACAGGATGCGTTTGGCCTCGGCCACGAACTGATTGCCCGGCCCGACCAGGATGTCGGCGGCATGGCCGCTGAACAGGCCGAAGGCCAGCGCGGCCACGCCCTGCACACCGCCGAGATTGAGGATGGTATCGGCGCCGCACAGGTCGAGCGCGTAAAGCACGGCCGGATTGATGCCGACGCCGGGTTTCGGCGGCGAACAGGCGATCACGTTCTCGACGCCGGCTACTTTCGCGGTCGTCACCGACATGATGGCGGAGGCGACATGCGCGTAGCGCCCGCCCGGCACGTAGCAGCCCGCCGTCGCCACCGGGATATTCTTGTGCCCGGCGATCAGCCCGGGCATGAGCTCGATCTCGACGTCCTGAATGGCCGCGCGCTGTGCTGTCGCAAAGCTGCGCACCTTGTCGTGCGCGAAACGGATGTCGTCCTTGAGTTTGGCCGGAACCTTCTCCGCGGCTCGCGCGCGCAACTCGCGTGAGACGACAATGTCGCCGTCCCATTTGTCCAGGCGCCGCGCGTAGTCGGCCGCCTTTGCTTCGCCGTCGGCTTCGATTTCGGCCAGCATGGCCGCGACGGTGGCACGCACGTCCGCCTCGCCGGTGGCCGCAGTCTTGGACGCACGCTTGAGATACTCGATCGCCATGCCGTAACCTTCTTACCAAGCGTGCTAACGCAACGCCCACATTGACAACATAGGAATGAAGCCGAGCATCAGCACCACCACCAGCATCGACAGCACGTAAGGCACCGACTTGCCGGCGATGGGCAGGATTTTCTCGCCGGTCAGACCGGACATCACGAACAGATTGAGTCCGAGCGGCGGCGTGATGAAGCCGACACCGAGCGCGGTCACCATGAAGATGCAGAAGTGGATGGGGTCCATGCCGATGTTCTGCGCGATCGGCAGCATGATCGGCGCGAGGATCACGATGTTCGGTGTCGTCTCCATGACGCAGCCGGCGAGGATCAACACCACAAGCATCATCAATATGATGACCGTCGGGTCGCTGGTGAACGCGGTGATGCCCTGCAGCGCGGCCTGCGGCAGGTTGAGCGCGGAAAAGGCCTGCGCCAAAGGCAGCGCAAAGGCGATGATCGGCACAATCACGCCGTTCACCTTGGCCGAGGATTCCAGCATCTTCGGGACATCGGCAAGTGTGAGCGTGCCGCGCCAGAAGCCGATCGCCATGGTGACGACGACCGCGGCGGCGGCGGCTTCCGTCGGCGTGAACACCCCGGAATAGATGCCGCCCCAGATGATCATCGGGATCGCCAGCGCGAAGCGGCCCTCCCACAGCGCGCGCAGCCAGCGCTTGAAGGAAAAATGCGCGTCGGTGTTCTCGTAACCATGGATGCGGTTGAGCACGATATTGGTGAACATGATCGAGAGCATGATCATGATGCCGGGCACCACCGCCGCGACGAACAGGGTCGAGGCCGATATGCCCAAAACAAGCCCAATAATAATGTAGGAGATCGACGGCGGGATCAGGATGCCGGTGCAGGAGCCGGAGGCGACCAGCGCGCAGGCATAGGTCGGCGGATAGCCGCGCTGCACCAGCCGCTTGTACATGATGCGGCCGACCGCCGCCGCGCCGGCCGCGTCCGAGCCGGAAATGCAGGAGAAGAAGCCGCAGCCGAGCACGGTCGAGGTGCCGAGGCCCGAGCGCAGCGAGCCCAGCGTCGCCTCCGCGATGTCGATCAGCTTGTTCGACAGCCCGCTGCGCACCAGCGCGTCGCCGGTCAGGATATAGAGCGGAATGGCGATCAGCGCGAAGGCGTCGACGCCGTCGAACAGCGCCTGCCCGAACAGCGACATCGGCAGCACATCGGTCGCCAGCAGGAGCGCCACCGAGGTGAATCCGAGCGCCACCCAGACCGGCACGCTCAGCCCGAACAGAACAATCATCAGCAGCAGCGGACCGATGACGGTCCAGCCGAGATCGAGCGAAGCCCCGGGGGTCTGGTACAGCATCAGTCGAACAGCCTTTCACCGCGATAGGGAGGCCGGCCGGCGCGCAGATCGGCGATGTCGCGCGCCATGGATTGCAGCGTGCGCACCACCACCAGCAGGAAGCCGAACGGCACCGCCACCAGGAACCAGGCGCGGGTCACGCGCAGGCCCTCGGTCACCGAATGGAATTTGATCGAGGTCAGCACCGGATCGATGGTCCAATAGAGCGTGGCGCAGGCCAGGATCAGCGTCAGCAGATCGGCGAACATGTAGACGGCCGCCGTGCCGCGCGGCGGCAACAGATCGGTGATGACGTCGATGCGGATATGGGCGCGCTCGCGCACGGCCGAGGCCGCGCCGATCCACACCAGATAGATGAAGGCGTAACGCGCCGTCTCCTCGCCCCACACGCTCGAATAGGCGAGCCCGAAGCGGCGCAGCACCTCCACCGCGATCACGATGACGATATAGGTATAGAAGCCGAGCAGCAGCCAACGCTCGCCATAGGCGTCGAACCGCTTGAGAAATGCACCCACGAAAGCGTCCCCGAACGTCGCTGGATAAATCGTCGGCAGGAGCGGCCCCGCCCGCCGGGCGGGGCCGATGGCAAAAGCGTCAGACGTCGTTGACGAAGAATTTGCACGGCGTGTCGGCGGCTTCCGCCAACGCCTTGAACTTGTCGGCCGAACCCAGGATCTTGGCCTTGGTCTCGTCCCATTCCTTGCGCTGCGCGCCGGCCTTCTCTTTCCATTGCGCGAGTTCATCCGGCTTCGGCACATAGAACTGCACGCCGGCCTTGCGCATCTCGGCCATCGCGAAGGCGCGCGACGCCGGCACCTGCGCGAGATTCTGTTGCAGGCTCACCTCGGCCGCCTCCTTGATGGCGTTCTTGGTGTCGGCATCGAGGCCCTCGAACCACGCCTTGTTCATGGCGTAGCACTGGCTGTCCGGCACCGGGCGATTGAACGTCACCCAGGACAGCGTGTCCTTGAACCCGAACGCATAAAGCGCGCCGAGCGAGGGATCGAGCGCGTCGGCGACGCCCTGCTTGAGCGCGGACGGCGTTTCGCCCCAGGCCACCGGCGTCGGATTGGCGCCAAGCAGACGATAGAGCTGCGTCAGAATGGCCGAGCCGGGCACGCGAAATTTGATGCCTTCGAGATCGGCCGGCGTCTTGAACGGACCGCCGGCGAGACCTTTCCGCTTGGCGGCGGTGCGCGGGTCGATGCAGAAATAGAACATCGGCTCGACGCCCTTCTGGCGCACGAGCGCATTGACCTGATCGTCCCACACCTTGCTGGTGACCAGATTGACGAATTTCTGGTTCTCGCCGCACCAGTACGGCAGATTGATCAGGTCGACCGCCGGGGCATAAGGCGCGAAGTTCGACAGGCTGAACTGGCCGATCTCGATGGTGCCGGCCTGCACCTTCTGCGCCAGCGCGGTGCCGATGCCGAGCGTGCCGCCCGGCTGCAGCTTCACATAAATCTTGCCGTTGCTGAAGTTTTGCAGGTTCTCCTTCACGTTGAGCTGGATCATCGGATAGGAGCGCGTGGTGCCAATGCGATACTCGGTCGCCACCGTGATCTTGTACTTGGCCTCCTTCTCGCGCTCTTTCTCCTCCTGCGCGGTCTGCGCGGAGGCCTTTTCCGACAGCAGCGTGCCGCCGGCGGCCGCGACCACCGCCGCGCCGAAACCGAACTTGCCGCTCAGTTCGAAAAATCTGCGGCGCGCCGCCGACCGGAGCTCTTCGCCGACCTTGGCGGGCCGCCCTTGCATGTGATCGATCTCGTCGAGGGCGCGATCGAGCCTGCGCTTGGTCATGTCGTCCATGTCTTGATCCTCCCGGTGTTGATTTTTTGATGCAGTCTTACGAACCCTTGCCGGCGGCCTAGTCGCCGCCCGCCTGCCGGCGCGCGCGCTCGGCCTCGCGCCGCAGGCATTCCGCCGTCAGCAGCGCCGAAGCGAAGGCCAGGAGCAGGAAATGCGGGACATCGCCGGCGAGCGGATGCACCGCGCCGCCGGTGAGAATGGCGAGCTTGCCCAACAGGATTTCGACGATGAAGGCGCCGAAGCTGATCCAGAATAAGGCGAAGGTGATGCTCATGACCGGCGCGCGCTCCCGCGCGGAGCCCGGCGCAACCGCGGCGCAAGCGCGCGCAGCGCCGCCGACAAATGACGGGTGCCGATGATCACGCCGTGGTTCCTCCCCGAAGCGTGCCGCAACAAAGCGTACCGCGATATGCGTTTGCACGATGCGCTTTTGTAAGCGCATACATTTTCAGGTAGGATGAGCCGGCTCCTGCCGTCTGTCAATGGCGAAACGGAGCGGAGCGCCCAAAAGGGCAACACGGAAACGGCGACACGGAAAACGCGAAACGGACAGCGGCATGGCAGGAGACGCGAGACGGCAACCGACGCAGCTCGACATCGCCCGCATGGCCGGGGTGTCGACCGCCACTGTTTCGCGCGTGCTCAACGGCTCGCCGCTGGTGAAACCGGAATTGCGCGAACGGGTCGAGGCGGTGATGACGCAGCGTGGTTATTTTCCGCACGCGGCGGCACGCGCGTTGGCCTCCAACCGCACCTACACCATCGGCGCCGTCATCCCGACACTGAACAACGCGATCTTCGCCGCCAGCATAAATGCTTTCGAACGCGAATTGCAGGCCGCCGACTACACCTTGCTGGTCGCGGTCTCCAACTACGACCTCGACATGGAGGCGGTGCAGGTGCGCCGCCTGCTCGAGCGCGGCGTCGAAGGTCTATTGCTGATCGGCAACGACCACCGCGACGCCGTCTACAAGATGCTGCGGCGCGCCGGCGTCGTCTCGGTCAACACCTGGGCCTTCGATCCCCAGCAACGCCAGCCCAATATCGGCTTTTCCAATCGCGACGCCGCCTTTGCCCTGGTCGACCATCTGCTCGCGCTCGGCCATCGCCGCATCGGCATGATCGCCGGCATCGCGGACGGCAACGACCGCGCGCGCGACCGGCTTGACGCCGTGCGCGAACGGCTCGGCCGGCATGGGCTCGCTTTGGAGCCCAAATCGACGATGGAGATCCCCTACTCGATCGCCGAAGCGCGCGCCGCGCTGGCTCGTCTGGCCGAGCAAAATGCATTGCCGACCGCGCTGATCTGCGGCAATGACGTGATCGCGCTTGGCGTGCTGTTCGAAGCGCTCGAGCGCGGCATCGCGGTGCCGGGGCGGCTGTCGATCACCGGCTTCGACAATCTGCCGCTGACCGAACACATCCGCCCGGCGATCACCACCATCGTCGTGCCGGCGCAAGAGATGGGCGACGCGGCGGCTCTGGCGATCCTCGCGGCGATCGAATCCGGCAAACGCATACGCAGCCGCGAACTGTCGGCTCCGCTCCTGGTGCGCGAAACGACCGGGCCGCCGGCACGGGTCTAGGCCATCGCGGTCAGGTCAGCGGCACGGCGGTCTCCCGCTCACCTCAGATCGGACAGGTAATGCAGCTTGGCGGTCTCGCACAGCGAGACGCGCCATTCCACCGGCCGGCCGTCGAGCGCGAAAGCGGTGCGGTCGATCGCGAGCAGCGGCGCGCCGAGCTTCACGCCGAGTTGCCTGGCTTCGCGCTTTGTGGCGGCGACGGCTTTGAGCTTTTCCTCGGCGCGCACCACGGTGACGCGGAAGTCCGAGCGATAAAGTTCGTACAGATTGTTCGGCAGGTCGCGCTTCTCGACACCGGGAAACAGCACACGCGGCAGCGTGATGCGCTCGACGATGCAGGTGCGGCCGGCGAGCATGCGCACGCGCTCGATGCGCACCACCTTGGCCTTGGCGACAAGAGCAAGTGCGGCGGCCGCCTGCCGGTCGGCGTCGGCGACCGCCACTTTGATGATGCGGCTCTCGGGAAATTCGCTTTTCCCGGAATCCGGGACCAGCTTGAAGAATTGGAACAGGATGCGCGCTTCATCGTGGCGGGCAACGTAAGTGCCCTTGCCCTGGCGGCGGACGATGAATTTCTCGCTCTCGAGTTCGTCCAATGCCTTGCGGATCGTGCCCTGGGAGACGCCGAGATCGGCGGCGATCTCGAATTCGCTCGGCAACAATTCGCCCGGCCGCCAGATATTGTCGACGATGCGCTTGACCAGCACGTCCCGCACCTGGGCGTAGAGCGGGCGGAAGCCGAGCTCCTGCTGACGGGCGCCGCCATGCGCCATGCGGGGACGATCCATGCGGTTCTTCACGCCGTTCGCGGCCGTTCGTGTTTGACTCTTCTCTCTTATGTCTTATAGAAGACTGACGCAAGCCAAGGGACGTCTGAAGGAAAGGGAGGGATCGATCTCCATGGGCATTCCGCAACTACTGGTGCACGACCACAAGGACACGGTCGGCGTCGTCACCATCGAGGGCCTCAAGGCCGGGACCGACATGCTGTGCGTGGTGACGGAGGACAATTCCTCCTTCAACCTCACATCCAAGATGGACATTCCGATCGGCCACAAGGTCGCGCTCACCGACATCAAGAAGGGCGACACGGTCTGGAAATACGGCCAGGACATCGGCAAGGCGGTCGCCGATATCGCCAAGGGCGAGCACGTCCACGTCCATAACCTCAAGACCAAGCGGTGGTGACAATGGCCAAGGGCAACGGAAAGTCGAACATGAAATTCATGGGCTGGCGGCGCGAGAACGGCCGCGTCGGCGTGCGCAACCACGTCGTCATCCTGCCGCTCGACGATCTGTCGAACGCGGCCTGCGAGGCGGTCGCCAACAACATCAAGGGCACGCTCGCCATCCCGCACGCCTACGGGCGGCTGCAGTTCGGCGAAGACCTCGAATTGCACTTCCGCACGCTGATCGGCACCGGCTCCAATCCGAACGTCGCCGCCGTGGTGGTGATCGGCATCGAGGAAGGCTGGACCAACCGCGTGGTCGAAGGCATCAAGAAGACCGGCAAGCCGGTCACCGGCTTCGGCATCGAATTGCACGGCGACATCGATACCATCGCGCGCGCCTCGCGCGTGGCGAAGGACTACCTGCAATGGGCGTCCGAGCTGCAGCGCGAGGAATGCGACATTTCCGACCTGTGGGTCTCGACCAAGTGCGGCGAGAGCGACACCACCACCGGGCTGGCCTCCTGCCCGACCGTCGGCAACATGTATGACAAGCTGATCCCCAAGGGCATCTACGGCTGCTTCGGCGAGACGTCGGAAATCACTGGTGCCGAGCATCTCGCCAAGGCGCGCGCGATCTCGCCCGAGATCGGCGAGAAGTGGATGAAGACCTGGCAGGCATACGAGGACGATGTCATCCAGGCGCACAAGACCGACGACCTCTCGGAATCGCAGCCGACCAAGGGCAACATCGCCGGCGGCCTCACCACCATCGAGGAAAAAGCGCTCGGCAATCTCGAGAAGATCGGCCGCACCTGCAAATATATCGATGTGCTGGAGCCGGCCGAGGCCCCCGCGCGCGGCGCCGGCCTCTATTACATGGACACCTCGTCGGCGGCGGCGGAATGCGTGACGCTGATGGCGGCGGCCGGCTATGTGGTGCACACCTTCCCGACCGGGCAAGGCAACATCATCGGCAATCCGATCGTCCCGGTGATCAAGATCACCGGCAATCCGCGCACCGTGCGCACGATGGGCGAGCACGTCGACGTCGACGTGACCGGCATCCTGCGCCGCGACCTGACGATCCCGGACGCCGGCGACAAGCTGATCGAGATGATCCTGCGCACCGCCAACGGCCGTCTCACCGCGGCGGAATCGCTCGGCCATCGCGAGTTCGTTTTGACCAAGCTCTATCGCAGCGCGTAAAGCTGCACCCTGATGGCTGCAATCGTCATCAGCGAATTCATGGACGAGGATGCCATTCGTGGCATCCTCGTTTCGCATGATGTGCTCTACGACGCGGCGCTGGTCGACCGCCGCGACGACCTGCTCGCGGCGCTCGACAAGGCGGATGCGCTGATCGTGCGCAATCGCACGCGGGTCGATACCGCCCTGCTCGACCGCGCGCCGAAACTCAAAGCCGTCGGACGGCTCGGGGTCGGGCTCGACAATATCGATATGG
>DASZQT010000152.1:0-12099 GCA_035549515.1 Pseudolabrys sp.
TCCTTAAGCGCTTGAAACCGCGAGTGTGCGCTTAGAACACGCCGGCCAGGATGGCCACTCCGGCCAGCGCCATGGCGCCGCCGCCGGCCTGAACGGCACGCCGGGCGGACGCATCGCCCAGCCGGCCGACTGACAAGCCGAGACCGATGCCGGCGGCATGCAGCAGCGCGGTTGCGCACACAAAACCGAGGCCGTAGGCCAGCCCGCTCGCGCTCTCCGGCATTTCGGCGCCGTGCGCGTGTCCGTGGAAAATCGCGAAGAAACCAACGAGCGCCATGGCCGCGACCGTCGGCAGATTGAGCTGGAACGCGACGACGAGACCAAACACCACGACCGAAAGGCCGATGCCGATCTCGACGAAGGGCACGGCAATGCCGGCCATGCCGACCAAGCTCGCGGCCGCCATGACTCCGACAAAGGTGAGCGGGACGAACCAGAGCGCGCGCCCGCCCAGATGCGTGGCGAACACGCCGACCGCCAACATCGTCAAGATATGGTCGATGCCACCGAGCGGATGCGAGAAGCCGTGAGCTAAGCCATGCGTATCGCCCACGCCGACATGCGCTGAAGCGGCGGCGGGAACGAGAGCGATGACAGCGACAGCGATGAATTGGGCAAGCCGACGCATTGTTGTTCTCCTGGGAAGCGAGACGTAACGATGAGGGGTGTTCAGGCTGCGCGTGTCCGCCCAGTCAACCTTTTGGGATTGCGATGGCGAGACTATCGAGCTTGGCTTTGACCGACGCCGGAAACGGCGTCGCGCGGCGCGATTTCTCGTCGAGGTGGACGGCGGTGAGAACCATGATGGCCGCGACCTCGTCGGTGTCGTTCTTGCGCATCTCATGCTGGATGCGGACCACGCGGTCGCGTACCTCCAACAAGGTCGTGCGTACCGAGATGACGTCCCCGGGGAACAACTCCTTCTTATAGGTGATGTTCTGCTCGACGCCCGCGGTTGCACTGCCGTTCTCGCGCATGAATTTCGACGTGAGGCCGATCATGCTGAGAAAATTCCAAGTGCCCTCGTCGAATTTGCCGACGTACCACATGACATTCATGTGGCCCATTTGGTCGCAATGCCAGGGATAGACCGTTCCGCGATAGGTCAACATCGGTTCTGTCATGGTGCCGGTTTCGCTTCCGCTCGCATTATGCCGTGTGCAATCGATGGGGCTGTCCGAGCGCGAACAGCGCGCCGTTCGCAACGCCGGGGAGCACGCGCCCGCCATAGACGAGCGCAGTCCGCGCAATGGTCATCGCGGGCCAGGCGCCGAATTCGGCACCAAGACCTTTCAGCAACGCGATCGCAGTCGGCGTCACGGTCTCGCCTTGCGACGCGATGCCGACGACCGGCACGCCCTGCAGCAGTTCGAACACCGCAGGCGCCGGCGCGGGCAGCAGGCCGTGCTCGCATTTCACCGTTCCGTCGCATAAGGGCAGCGGACCGCACACAAATCGCGTTGGCGCAAGGCGCGCGAACAGTTCGGCGCAGAGGCAGATGTCGAGAATGCTGTCGAGTGCGCCGACCTCGTGGAAGTGAACGTCTTCGGCCGGAATGCCGTGGATATTGCCCTCGGTCGCGGCGAGCAGCGCAAAGGTGCGCTCGGCATAGTTCCGCCCCTCGTCGCTCAACCCGCTCGCGGCGATGATGGCGCGGATGTCCGCCCAGGTACGGTGACCGGTCGTGTCCGGCAGCGCGATGCGGCAGCCCCAGCCGAACACCTCATTGACCGCGCGCCGCTCGAGCGTCACGCAAGTTTCCGGCAGACCAAGCGACGCGGCGATGGCGCCGAGTTCGTTCGATTCGATGCCGGCCATGCGCGCAAGGCCCGCCAGCATCATGTCGCCGGACAGGCCGCTGGACGGACGGATGACCACAAGCCCGCCGCTTGCGGCGGCGCGACCCACGCGCTCGTTGGATTCTTCGTGATGATGAGTGTGCGGATGGTCGTGGTGGTGATCGCCGTGATCGTGGTGGTGGTGATCGTGTCCGCGGTGCGCACGCGCACGACGTCGCGTCGGAGCGCGCAAGCACAAACCGAGCGCGGCCGATGGCTTCCGCTGCGCCCCGCTCAACGGCATATCAGGCTCACGATGCGCGCGGCCGCGCAGGCCGCGCCATAGCCGTTGTCGACATTGAACACGCTCACGCCCGGCGCGCAGCTCGCCAGCATGCTGTTCAAGGCGCTCTCGCCGCGATTGACGACGCCGTAGCCGACCGAGGTCGGCACCGCGAGCAGCGGCTTGGCGGTCAGCCCGCCTAAAACCGAGGCGAGCGCGGCATCCATGCCCGCCACCGCGATGATCACGTCATGCTCGTTGATCTCGGGAAGCCGTTCGGTCAGTCGCCACAGTCCGGCGACGCCGCAATCCTCGAACATGGTGTGCGCGATGCCGAGATAAGTGAGCGTGCGCCCGGCTTCCCAGGCCACCGCGCCGTCGGACGTACCCGCCGACACCACGGCAACGCGGCCGCCACCCTCGCGCCGGGGCATGATGTCGCCCCAGGCCGTGCGCGAATGCGGATGGTAATCGACGCCGTCCTGCACGTCCTGCGGCAGCGCGGAGAAAATGTCCGACCCCAGGCGCGTGAACAGGATCGGATGACCATTGCCGCGCGCGAATTTGCGCAGCAGCGCGACCAGGCTGTCGACCGGCTTGCCCTGACAGAACACCGATTCCGGCAGGCCGATCCGCACATGACGGTCGAAGTCGAACAGCACGTCGCGGTTGATTCCGTTGAGCGACGTCATGCGATCAGCCGCTTGTCCTGAGAAAAGCCGAGCCCTGACGATAGGGCCTGACGCCGGCAAATGCCCGGCCGGCCCCGCGACAGAATGAATCGGCGAGATGCGCGATCTGCGCCAGATCGCACTCGCCCTGCTCCCCGATCTCCAAAACGACTCCGCTGCGCGTCAGCCGGAAACGAATATTGGCGAGCGGCGAGACATGGGCGCGGATGTGCCGCTCGGCGGCGTCGATGAAGGCGAGATCGTCGGCCTCGATGCGGATGCCGGTTTCGACACGGCTGGCGAGGCAAGGCTGCGCAGGCAGCTCGGAGATATCGTCAAGCCCATGCCAGCGCGCGAGCGTGCGGATGTCGGCCTTGCGAATGCCGGCCTCGACGAAGGGATGCACGACGCGCCGCTCTTGCGCGGCCTTCAGCCCGGGGCGGAAATCGCCAAGATCGTCGACATTGGTGCCGGAAGCAATCACGCCATGGGACAGCCCGCTAATGCGGTCATAGAGATTCGACTTGCAGAAATAGCAGCGGTCGACCGGATTGGCGCGATAGGAAGGGTCGGCGAATTCGCCGGCATCGACCAGCGACAGCGTCCAGCCCTCGCGCTGCGCATAATCGCGGATGCGCAGCGTGGCCTCTCCTGGCACCGCCGGCGAAACGGCGTGCACCATGGTCGGCGGCTTCGCCAGAAAGCGATGCGCGATAAAGGCGAGCGTCATGCTGTCGATACCGCCGCTCACGGCGATGGCGAGATCGTCATAGCGCTGCAACACGCCGATGAGCCGCGCGCTCAGCACCGGCGCACTCTCCGAGCCCGGCGACGGCTTGGCGCGCGGCACAACCAATGTTTCAGTGATGACCGGCATGCACTTTTTCCTGCAGCCGCGCGCGCAGCACCGTCGCGATGCGGTCCGCGAGCTGCGCCTTGCTGCGGCCTGCTTCGGCCAGGCCCTTCACCAGCGCCTCAATGCCGAGCAGCACCTCGTCGGTCGGCCCCGGCAGGGCAACCACAATGGTGTCGAGCACTTGCGCCACCCCGATGCGCACCGCGTTCTTGTGCACGTGCCGACCGACGCCGAGTTCGTATTTCACGATGGTCGGCGTCGCCGCCTCCGGATCGAGCTCGAGCAGGGCCTCGATGGTTTTGTCCTTCACTTCCGCGCCGACGCCCCCGGTTGTGATCACGAGGCTGAAGCCTTCTTCCGCGCGCTCGCGGATGTTGGCCGCGATGAAATCCTCGTCGTCGCGCAGCGTACCGCCGAAGCTCACGACGTAGCCGTTGACTTCGAGCCGGTCTTTGATCGCGGGACTGTTGGTGTCCCGCACCTGGCCATTATTGATCTCGGTGCCTGTCGCGAACACGGTCACCAGGCGGCCGAGCCGCTCCTGCAGATCGCCCGCCATGCCGGCGGCATCGGCGAGCGCTTCGCCGGCCAGCGCCGGATCGGCCGCCACCCAGCTCAACAGCCCGCGCGACTCGGTGCGGGCGTCGGGCCGCAGCGACACGCCGGGTAGCGCCGCAACCGCGGCAAGCAGATCCTTCTCGCGTCCGACGATCTTGCTGGCGTCGAGGCCCTTCTCGAGGATGTCGAGCACGAGATATTCACCGCGCACGTCGGTCACCAGCACGTCGTTGCGCTTGAGCCCGAGCACGCGCGCGACGGTATCCGCGATCGCGCCGAGATCGGCGTTCTGCAGAACAATCCCATGAATGCTCAGCTCGGTCTTCCCGAGCATGTCATAGTCGACCATCGCACTTTCCACTTTGCCGCTTTGCGGCCCGGTCTGCGCCGGACCGCCTTCTAGAGCGCCTCGGCCGGATCGAGCCCGCGCTGGCGCAGCCATTTCGGCATCATATCACGCTCGACCCGCTCGCTGACGGCCGGCGCCCGCTTGATCAGATGATCGGCCAGTTGCTCGCTGCAGGTGATGGCGCCATAGGCGCCGTCAAAAGCGATGATCTTGTCGGTCTGCGCCACGCGCTTGGCGAACTTCACCGCCGCCGGCAGGCTTTCCGAGGTCACCACATGCTTCGCCATTTCGATGTTCATGCAGTCTTCCTTGACCAGCTTGAACATCTCCTGGCCGACCAGGACCATCGGACAAGCGGTCGCCAGTTCCAACTGCGGCACGCCGGTCCAGAAGTGATTCATCACCATGGCGCGGATCGCCGGATTGACCGCCTTCAGCTTCGGTTGCGTCGGCGGCGGCTGGTAGAGGCCGAAGCCGAGGCTGATCGGCACCGCGTCGAGATCGAACAGGTCGAGCTCGGCTTCCAAAAGGTTGCCGAACGTGGTGCCGCCGCCAACCATGTAGCGCGGCTCGCCGGTGCCATCCATGATGCAGACGCAATCCTTGATCTCGTTATAGAGCTCGCGGATCTTGCCGTAGGACTTGAACGCCAGCAGCATCAGCCGGCGGTCGATCGGCATCAGGTCGTTGCCCGCCTCAATCCCGGTGACGCCTTGCGGCGAGGCCGCCATGAACACGCCGAAGGTGAACTTCTCCTGCACGAAGGGCGATTCGAAGATCAGGCGCGGAATGAGATTGCTGCTGCGCGGCCCGAAGTTCATGTGATGCACGGAGCGGGTCTCGAAGCGCGCATAGGACATCGAGAACGGCTTCATGGTGCGGCTGATCATGCGGTGCATGTCGAGCTCGCGCAGTTCGCCGTGATGGACGTGGATGATGTAGTCCGCGTCGTAGATCTTGCGGATGCCCATGAGCTTGCCGATGGGCGTGTCGATGGCGACCGCGCGATCGACATAGAGCGCCGGCGACACCTTGCCGTCGAACATCTCGGCCAGGCCGTAATGCTCGATCACCTCTTCCGGCTCCTTGAGGCGGAAGCCGGTGGCGATGCGCAGGCGGATATTCTTGCAGCCAGTGCGCTGCTCGACGATCTCCTTGATGGTGCGCACCACCTCGCGATAGGCGAAGCCGCCCATGATCATGAAGCCGTATTGCGAGGTCAGGATATTGACCGAACTGTCCGGCTTGATTTTGCTCATGTCGACATTGGCGAGCGAGGCCGCCGTCGCCTTGCGGATCGGTTCGAGGTCGTCGCCCTCGACATAGATCGCCTTCGGAATGTCCGGGAACAGCGACGCCACCGGCAGCGCGACCATGCCGGGCAGGTCGGCGGCCCGCATCTTCGGCAGGCCGGTTTCGGTGGCCGGACCGTACATGGATTTGCGGATGTAGCTCGGCCTGGCCTTTTCGAGCGAGGCGACATTGAGCGCGGACATCGTTGCGTTCCTTCGCTTGCGGACCGTCAGAATTTGCGAAACACGTCTTTGTCTTCGACCAGGAAATAGTCGGAATATTTGTCGATCACGTCCTGCGGCACGTCCCACAGGCTTTGCGTGGTGTCGAACAGATGCCACTTGAAGGTCGGCGGCAGATTGACGCCCGCCGCCTTCAGAAGCCGCATCGACATCATCGCGCAATAGACCGTGCAGCCCGAGCGCGTGCCGGTGGCGAGCGCCATGTCTTCCGGCGTGCGCGCGCCCTTCAGGATCGCCGCCACGCCCTCGCGCGCGCGCGTCGCCGTGCACAGGCACAGCCACTGCATCGGATGGATGTTGGCGCGCTTGCAAATCTCGTGAATGCGCTCCTGGTCGACATCCTTGTAGTCGACGCTGCGCTCGACCGGCTCGGACCGCTCGACCTTGACGATGGCGTCGTCGCAGCACACGCCGATGCAGTTCTGGCAGGCGACGCATTTGGATTCGTCGATCACCGCCTTGCGCGCTTCCATCGTGATGGCGAGGGTCGGACAGACGAAAACGCAATCGACGCAGCCGGTGCATTTTTCCGGAATGACTTCGGCGCGATAGTTGATCTGAACCATCCTGCTCTCCAATACGGCTGACGCCAGCGCGCGGGCTGGACGTGCCGGCGACCCCTCGAACCAGAATTTGGCGCGCCGCCATCCTGCGCGGGCCGTTCCCCCGGGCCGGGATGGGCGCCAGCGCCGACTGCGCGCTGGCGGCGTCGGCCCCAAGCCCGGACGGCTTTTCGAATTAGCCCATTTCTGGTATAACGTTGTTCTATTTAAGTGGTTCACGGGCGTTCTGTCAATTGCCCCTCCGCGCCTTGGATGGGACGCTAAGGCATTGATTTTATGTGCGTTCCGGTCTATCCCTGCGTCCTGCCTCGGCGCCGGGGCCGGAATCAGGCTTTGTTCAAGTGTCGTGCGGTTCGAATATTGTCGGAACCCAAACCAGCGGTCGCCATGCCAGCCAAGAAGCCGGTCTCACGAACGACGCGGGCGCGCAGCCGGGCCGCGAATGCCCACATCCCGACCACGATCAAGAATCCGGAACGCGTCGCGCATCGCCGCAGCGAATTGATCGAGGTCGCGACCAAGATGTTCCTGGAACGCGGCTTCCACGCCACCTCGATCCGTGACATCGCGCGCGCCTGTTCGTTCAACGTCGCGAGCCTCTACATGTATGTGTCGTCGAAGGACGACATTCTCTTCCTGGTCGCGCAGGATCTGATGAACAACATCGCGCAGCGGCTGGCGGAGACCAGGCTCGATCCCGACTCGCCGCGGCATTCGCTCGAGATCGGCTTCGCCAGCTACTGCCAGATCGCCTACCGTTTCCGCCGGCCGATCCGCCTGCTCTACCGTGAGGTCGAATTCATGCCGCCGCGTTCGCGCACGGACGTGATTGCGACGGTGTCGAGCGTCATCAACTATTTCGAGGCGATCATCGCCAAGGGCATCGATGCCGGCGTGTTTCGCGCGGTGGTGCCGCGGCTCGCCGCGCTCAACATCGTCATGGTCGCCCACATGATCGCTTTGCATACCCGCGAGGTGCGCACGCTGGGCGATCTCGATTTCTACGTCAAACACGAGCTCGACATGATTTTCGCCGGCGTTCTGGCCGAGCCGTAACGCGCGACCGGTCGCGGGCGCAAAAGGCGCAGGCGGCGAGCGCTTTGCATTTAGGCGGAATCGCCCAATTCACCGGTCATTCCCGCGAAAGCGGGAATCCAGTTGGACCGCGCCGCGCTGGGTCCCCGCTTTCGCGGGGACGGGCGAACGGTGGGAGCGACCTAATTGCAATTCGCTTTAGTTCACGCGCCGCTGCATGCCCTGCCAATACGGTTCGCGCAGCGTGCGCTTGAGCAGCTTGCCGCTGGCATTGCGCGGCAGCTTGTCGAGGAAATCCACCGAGCGCGGCCGCTTGTAGCCGGCAATCTTGTCGCGCATCCAGTCGATCAGGACGGTTTCGGTTAGCGTGCTGCCGGCGCGCGCGACCACCACCGCCTTGACGGTCTCGCCCCACTTCGCATCGGGGATGCCGATCACAGCGCATTCCACGATGTCCGGATGCCCGGCCAGCACGGCTTCGATCTCGGCCGGATAGACGTTCTCGCTGCCGGACACGATCATGTCCTTGATGCGATCCTTGACGAAGATGAAGCCGTCCCGGTCGATGTAGCCGGCGTCGCCGGAATGAAACCAGCCGTCGCGGATCGCCTCGGCAGTGGCCTCCGGGCGCGCCCAATAGCCGGCCATCAGGCTTTCGCCCTGGTAGCAGATTTCGCCGATCTCGCCGGTCGGCAGTTCGAGGCCATCGGAATCGACCACCTTGGCGCGCCCGCCGAACATCGGGCGGCCGCACGACAACAGCTTTTCGCCGACGTGATGTTCGAACGGCAGCGAGGCGAACGGGCCGGACGTCTCGGTCAGCCCGTAGATCTGGTTGAGCCGGCATTTGAACATGTCGATGCAGCGCTTGAGCAGGTCCGGCGCGATCGGCGCGGTGCCGTAGGTAATGTGCTTGAGCGAGGAGAAGTCGGCATCGCGCGCCTGCGGCAATTCGGTCAGGAACAGCATCACCGCCGGCACCAGCAGCGCCGTTTCGACCTTCTGCTGCACGATCACGTCGAGCAGCTTGGCCGGCTCGATTTCGCGCACGACGACGCAGGTCATGCCTTCCTGCATGCTCCAGACCGCCCAGCCGGTGCCGCCGGTATGGAACATGGGCATGCAGATCAACGAGCGGCCGCCTTCGCGCATCTCCGGCATTTCGAGCGCGAGGCAAAGTCCGGTGTTGAGCAAATTGGCGCCGGTTAACATGGCGCCTTTAGGAAGGCCCGTGGTGCCCGAGGTGCAGAATTGCGTGCTCACCGCACCATCGGCGTCCCGATGCGGGTCCTCGCCGCCACGCGGAAGCTCGGCATAGGTCATGGTCCTGACCCCGAGCGCGCTGCCGTGGTGCTTGAACTCCTCGCCCGTCACCAGCAAGGCCGGTTTGACGTCGTCGATGATGTCCTTGATCTCCTTCGTCGTCAGCCGCCAGTTCAATGGCGCCGCGACCAGGCCTGCCTTGTCGAGCGCGAACACCAGTTCGAGATATTCCGGGCAGTTCTTGTCGAGGATGGCGACGCGGGCGCCAGGCTTGAGACCGAGCGCGACGAGGCCGCCGGCAAGCTCCGAGCTCGCGCGATTCAATTCGCCGTAGGTCTGCGTCTTGCCCTCATACCAGATGGCATCGATGTCCGGATGGCGCTGGGCACGCCACCGAATCAACTCAGCTATAGTTCGCACTCGGACCTCTCCTCCTCACGGCGCGCCGGTTCGGCCGGCGCAGCCAACATCGCATCGCCCAGCGCTGTGACCCGCGCCGCGCACGCTTTCTCCGGTGCGCGGCCGCGAGGCGCAATAAAAACCGGCTAGCCGGTTTATTTTTGCCGAGGCGGCATTTTCCCGTCAAGCCGAAAAAGTGAGGCGGGGTCGGATGGCCCACACGCGCAAGGCGTAAAATGCAAAAAGGGGAAGTGGGCGCCTGGGCCGGCGGCTTGCGTCTATTTCGCGTCGGCGCCTTTCACCCTAGATGCCCAGATAGGCGCGGCGCACCCGCTCATCGTTCAGCAGTTCCTTGCCGCGCCCGCTCATGACGATGCGGCCGGTCTCGATCACGTAGCCGCGATCGGCGACGGCGAGCGCCATGTTCGCGTTCTGCTCCACCAGCAGCACCGTGAGCCCCTTGTCCTTCAGCCCGCGGATGATCGCGAAGATCTGTTCGACCAGCACAGGCGCGAGGCCCATCGACGGCTCATCCAGCAGCACGAGCTTTGGCCGTGCCATCAGCGCCCGGCCCATCGCCAGCATCTGCTGTTGGCCGCCAGACAAGGTGCCGGCCATATTCTTGCGCCGTTCGGCGAGGGCCGGAAACATCGCGTAGATCGCCTCGAGATCGATCGCGATCTCGCCATCCCTTCGCACGATAGCGCCGAGCCGGAGATTGTCCTCGACCGAGAGCGGCGCGAAAATCTGACGGCCTTCCGGCACCTGCGCGATGCCCTGGGCCACGCGCCGATGCGGGCGCATCCGGTTGATCGGCGCATCTTCGAAATGAATGCTGCCGGACGCGACCGGCTGCACGCCGGAGATCGCGCGGATCAAGGTGGTCTTGCCGGCGCCGTTGGAGCCGACCAGGGTGACGATTTCGCCCTGCTGCACGTCGATGGAGACGTCGTGTAGCACCTCGATGCGCCCGTAGCGGCTTGTGAGGTTCTTAATGGCGAGCACGCGCCGCCTCCTGAGCGCCCATGCCACCGAGATAGGCGGCAATGACATCCGGGTTTGTGCGAATTTCGTCCGCGCTGCCTTCCGCCAGCGTGCGGCCGCGATCGAGCACATGGATGCGGTTTGAAATCCGCATCACCAGACGCATGTCGTGCTCGACCAGCACAACGGTGACGCCCTGCGCGGCGATCATCTTGATCACCGCGTCGATTTCTTCGGTCTCGACCGGATTGCAGCCGGCGGCCGGTTCGTCGAGCAACAGGATTTTCGGCTCGGCGGCGAGCGCGCGGGCAATTTCCAGACGCTTCAACGCGCCGTAAGGCAGGCTGCTTGCCGGCTTGTCGGCGACATCAGCGAGCCCGACCAGCGCGAGCAGCCGCTCGGCCTCAGCACGCGTGGCGCGGTTTTGCGCATGCACCGAGGGCAAGGTGAAAAGATGCGCCAGCACGTTGCGCTTTTCATGCAGGTGACGGCCGACCATGACGTTCTCCACCGCGCTCATGCGGAAGAACACCTGCAGATTCTGGAACGTGCGCGACATGCCTCGGCGCGCCAATTCTTGCGGCGCGAGATGGGTCACGTCCTCGCCGCCCAGATGGATGCGGCCGTTGTGCGGCACGTAGAGCCCGCTCACCATGTTGAACAAGGTAGTCTTGCCCGCACCATTCGGCCCTATCAAAGCGAAGATCTCGCTTGGCTCGACCGAGAAACTGACGCCGTCGACCGCGACCACGCCGCCGAAGGCAATCCGCAGATTTTCAACGCTGAGAATGCTCACGACGTCCTCCGGCGAAACAACGGCGCCAGGGAAGGCAAGAGACCGCTCGGCAGGAACACCAGGAACACGATGATGATTACGCCGAGCACGATGTGCTCGAAGGCGTGAAACACCGTGAGGAATTGCGGCAGGATCACCAGGATGGCCGCGCCCACGATACTGCCGAGGATCGAGCCCAGCCCGCCGAGCACCGCCATGACCACGAATTCGATCGAGAGCAGAAAGCTCGTGGTGTTGGGCGTGACGAATCCGTCGAAAAGCGCGAAATAGCTGCCGCCAACGGACGCAAACACGGCGGACAGCACGAAGGCCAGCAGCTTATAGCGCGCTACCTGCACGCCCAGCACGCGCGCGGCGATCTCGCTGTCGTGAATGGCGCGAAAGGCGCGCCCGGTCGGGCTCTCGATCAGGTTGACCATGACCCACACGCCAATCACCAGCGATACGCCGGCGATCCAGTACCAGGTGAGCGGCCCGGTCGCGCGCCAGCCGAACAGCACGAGGCGCGGCACTTCCATGCCATTCGGCCCCCCGGTGATGTCCGATTCATTGGAGACGACCATGGAGATCAGCACGCCCATGCCGAGCGTGGCGATGGCGAGGTAATAGCCGCTCAGCCGCAGGATCGGCCGCCCGACCAGAAAGGCGAGCAGCGCGGAGAACGCGGTGCCGCCGATCAACGAGGCCCATACCGGCAGGCCGAGATAGGTCGGCCCCAAGGCGACGGCATAGGCCCCGATGCCGAAGAAGCCGGCATGGCCGAGGCTGACTTGTCCAGCGAAACCCATGAGCAGATTGAGCCCAAGCACCGCCAGGGCATTGATGTAGACCAGCGCGACCACGCGCAGATAGAAATTGGACGGCAGGAATAGCGGCAGCGCCAGCACGACAATGCCGACCGCGATCACTAGCAGGAAAGGACTCTTGATAAAGCGCCGCACGTCACACCCGCTCGACTTTGCGGGTCCCGAACAGGCCTTGCGGCATCGTGAACAGCACCAGAAGAATAACGATGAAGGCGACGGCGTC
>DASZQT010000153.1:0-1654 GCA_035549515.1 Pseudolabrys sp.
AATGCGCCTCGTCCCAATTGTCGGCGGCGCGGGCGTCGACCTTGAGCGGCACATTGAGCGCGACCGCAGGATGCGGCGCCGATTCCATAACCTCTTTCACCAGAACCAAAGTGTCCTTCACTTCCTCCTCGGGCACTTCGAAGATCAGTTCGTCGTGAACTTGCAGCAACATCTGCGCCCGCAGGCGCGCGGCTTCCAGTTCCGGCTCGATGCGCATCATGGCGCGGCGGATGATGTCGGCCGCCGAACCCTGCAAGCGCGCATTGATCGCCGCGCGCTCGTTGAAGGCGCGGATCGAGGGGTTGGACGCCTTGATGTCCGGGTAGTGGCACTTGCGGCCGAAGATCGTCTTCACGAACCCGTTGCGGCGGCATTCTTCCTTGGTCTCGTCCATGTAGTCGCGGATGCCGGGGAAGCGCTCGAAATATTTCTTGATGTAGGCGCCGGCTTCCTCGCGCTCGATGCCGAGCTGGTTGGCGAGGCCGAAGGCCGAGATGCCGTAGATAATGCCGAAATTGATCGCCTTGGCGCGCCGCCGCGTTTCCGCCGGCATGTCCTTCACCGGCACGCCGAACATTTCCGACGCCGTCATGGCGTGAATGTCGACGCCGTCCCTGAAGGCCTGGCGCAGCGTCGGCACCTCGGCGACTTCGGCCAGCAGCCGCAACTCAATTTGTGAGTAATCGGCCGACACCAGCTTCATGCCGGGCGAGGCGACGAAGGCCTTGCGGATCTTGCGGCCGTCCTCGGTGCGCACCGGAATGTTCTGCAGGTTGGGCTCCGACGACGACAGCCGCCCGGTGGAGGTGGCGGCGAGCGCGTAGCTCGTGTGCACGCGATGCGTGGTCGGATTGACATAGGTCGGCAGCGCTTCCGTGTAGGTCGAGCGCAGCTTCGACACGCCGCGCCAATCGAGAATCTTGCGCGGCAATTCGTGCTGCTCGGCGAGGTCCTCCAGCGTGCGTGCGTCGGTCGACCATTGCCCGGTCTTGGTCTTGGTGCCGCCGGGCAGCCCCAGCTTGCCGAACAGGATGTCGCCGACCTGCTTGGGCGAGCCCGGATTGAGCGGCTCGCCGGCGAGTTGCTTGATCTCGTCCTCAAGCCGCGCCTGTTCCTGCGCGAAATCGCCGGACAGGCGCGAGAGCACTTGCCGGTCGATCGAAATGCCGCGCCGCTCCATGCGCGCGAGCACCGTCGGCATCGCGCGCTCGAGTGTCTCGTAGACCGAGGTGACGCCTTCGGCGGCCAACCGCGGCTTGAGTGCGTACCACAGCCGTAGCGTCACATCGGCGTCCTCGGCGGCGTATTCGGCCGCCTTGTCGATGGTCACGCGGTCGAAACTGATGGCATTTTTGCCCGAGCCGGCGACGTGGTGGTACTGGATGGTGTCGTGATTGAGCCAGCGCTTGGCCAGATCGTCCATGCCGTGGCCGTTCTTGCCGGCGTCGAGCACATAGGAAATCAGCATGGTGTCGTCGTAGGGCTTAACCTCGATGCCGCGCTGCGCGAAGATGAGCCAATCGAACTTCATGTTCTGCGCGATCTTGAGCACGCTCGCGTCTTCCAGCAGCGGCTTGAGCAGCGCGAGCGCATCACGCTCGGGGATTTGCCCCTCGCACAGCTTGGCCTCCGGCGCGAACAGGTCGGAGCCGGC
>DASZQT010000154.1:0-13989 GCA_035549515.1 Pseudolabrys sp.
ACCATCCGGGGCGCGTGCTGTCGCTGGTGCTGGCCGGCACCGGCTCGGGCTCCGAGCGCTGGTACACCGAGGAGTTTCACAAGGCTTCGCGCGCGCTTGGCGACCAGTTCGAACGGGAAGGCTCGGCCACGGTGGCGCGCACCTATGGCTTGAGCCCGGCGCGCATTCCGTTCGAGGTCAAGGACCCGCGCGGCTTTGCGGAATTCTCTCGCATGCTGGCCGAGCACGACGCGCGAGGGTCGGCCAATACCTCGCGCGGCTTCCAGGGGGCGCGGCCGTCGCTCTACGATTTTGCCGGCGAGATTGCAAAGCTCGCGACGCCCGCGCTGATCGTGGTCGGCGACGAGGACGACCGCTGCATCGAGCCGAGCCTGTTCCTGAAGCAGACCTTGCCGGCGTCCGGCCTGGTGATGTTGCCCAAGACCGGCCATGTCGTGAACCTGGAAGAGCCCGACCTGTTCAATGCGGTGGTTGGCGACTTCCTGGCGCGCGTCGAGGCGGGGCGCTGGCCGGCGCGCGATCCACGCTCGCGCGGAGGCCGGCCGCTGGTGGCGATGGAACCCGCGGGCGGCTAAGCTCATTGATACGAGGAACTACGACGACGAGGGCCGATTCCGGGAGATTTCGATGCTGAAATGGGCGTTCATCTTCTTGATCATCGCCATCATCGCCGGCATTTTCGGCTTCACCGACGTACAGGCCGCCTCCGCCACCATTGCGCAGTGGTTGTTCGGCATATTCCTAGTGTTGTTCATCGGCGCGCTGGTCATCGGGCTTGCCATCGGCAGCAAACTGATGTCGTGAGCGTGCGCATGCGCGCGCCGCGGCGGGCGTCGCCCGCGCGTTAGGGTTTCCAACGAGTTTGCCTCGCGCATGCGCGTTCTACCGGATTTAATCGGAGCCGATGTTCCGCGAAGGTAGTCCCGGGAGGCCATCGCTCATGCACCGCATCGCAATCGTGGCTTTGGCGCTGTGCGCGTTCGTTTTGTTCGGCTTGGCCGGTTCGGCGCAAGCGGGCTATTACGGCAACTATGCCGGCTTCGCGCCCTATGGCTGGATTCCGAGCGATTGCTGCACCGCGCCGGTCGTGCCGCTGACGCCGACGGTGCTGGCGGCGCCGGGGGCGCCGGCGGTGTTCGCGCCGGTGGTGCCGGCGGCGCCGGTCGGGCGGCCATTGCGCCTGGTCGAGCAACTGCCCGACTGCGCCTATTGCGACAGTCCGCCCGCCCGCTTCTCGACCAATCCTTACTGGCCGCCCGACTGCCTGTTCGGCGGCTGTCCGGTCTATGTGGCGGCCGTCGCGCTGCCCGGCCCGGGCCTATGCCGGCCACAGCGCGTGCGCGTGGTGAACCGCCACGGCCGTTCGGTCTGGCGCGTCAAGACGATCTGTCGCTGATCGTGTCGCCCCAGCCGAGGCGTTTGGCCGCCCTGTAAGCGTCTTTGTCGCGCCGCGCGATCACGCGCTCATCCGTGACATTCGGCCCGCACAGTGTCAGCGCGACTCCCGCTTTGCTCACTTTCGGCGTCGCCAAAACGCGGCGGCCGCGCGCCAACTCGCCAAAGCCCTTGCCCGCGACCAGATAGCTGAACTTCTCGTCCTCGTAGGGAACGTCCGCGTCCTTGGCGAACAAGTGATCGCGCGAGCGCGGCAGACGCGCATTGAAATGGCACCAGCGCGCGCTGTCGGCGAGCGGGCAGGTGCCCTCGTGCGAGCAGGGCGCGACAATGCGGGCGTTCCGCGCCAGCAGGAAGTTGCGATATTGCAGCACACGCTCGAACCCCGCCATCGTGCCGGGCTCGACGATCACCAATAGCCGGTCGCTCAGGTCCCACAGTCGCGACAGCGCGCTTTGCCAAGCTGTCGGCGCAAGCTCGGTGAGCGCGTAGCTCGCCAGGACGACATCGGCGCGAGGCTTATCGCCAATCATTGCGACATCGGCCTCGATCGCCGTCATCGCGAGCGACGAGCCGGTCTTGTCGTGCAATTGCCGCGCCAGCGCCAGGAGATGGGCATTGCGGTCGATCAGCGTCGCGCGTTGCAATGATGGCCAGGCGTCACGGGCGGCCCAACTCGCCGTTCCCGGCCCGGCGCCGGCATCGAGCAGCGAACGCGGCGCAAATTCGGGAATGATCTCGCCGGACCACGCAAGCGCCGCGCGCACGGCGGCATAGGTCGCCGGCATGCGCGCCACGGCGTAAGCGAGCGCATCGAGTTCGGAGCGGATGATGTCGCTCGACCCGCCGGCGCGATAGCGCTCCGAGATCGCCTGCGCGCTCGCGCGGAGCGCCGCGCGGGAAACGTTTTCGAGCTTGTGCTGGAGCGCGGCGCTGATCCAGGCGGGCAGGGCGGTCATCGGTTTCGCGTTTCTGGCTGCGGCAGTCTGTTCTGCCCCAGACCACTTGCCTTTCGGCGGCGTTTCGTCAATATCGTCCGCATGACTGTCGCCGTGACCCCATCCGCGCAACTTTGGTGGCGCTCCATCTAGGAGCGGCACGGCCTCGTCATTTCCCAACCGTCGCCGCCGTTCATCGGCTCGCGCGGTTGCTTTCACCAGAAGTCCGAACGAACGGCGGGTCCTCCCTGGAGAACCGCAATGGACGATTCCTCGTCGACCCCTCCCGTCATCCTGACCGGCGACCGAACGACCGGGCCCTTGCACCTCGGGCACTACGCCGGCTCGTTGAAGAACCGCGTCGCCTTGCAGACGACACACCGCCAGTACCTATTGCTGGCCGACAGCCAGGCGCTCACCGACAACGCGCACGCGCCCGGCAAGGTGCGCGACAATGTGCTCGCGATTGCGACCGACTATCTCGCGGTCGGCATCGATCCGAACCAGACGACAATTTGCGTGCAGTCGCACCTTCCGGCGCTGGCCGATCTCACAGTGCTTTACATGAACTTCGTCACAGTCGCGCGACTCGAGCGCAACCCGACCATCAAGGACGAGATCCAGGCGCGCGGTTTCGGCCGCGATATCCCCGCTGGATTTCTCTGCTACCCGGTCGCGCAGGCGGCTGACATCACCGGTTTCAAGGCGACGATCGTGCCGGTCGGAGAGGATCAGGCGCCGCTGATCGAGCAGACCAACGAAGTCGTCCGCCGCATCAACCGGCAAGCCGGCATCGATGTGTTACCGGAAGCCCGCGCGCTTATTCCGCGCGTCGGCCGCCTTCCCGGTATCGACGGCAAAGCCAAGATGAGCAAGTCTCAGGGCAATGCGATACCGCTTTCGGCGACGGCCGATGAGATCCGCGCCGCCGTCCGCCGCATGTTCACCGATCCGAACCACATCAAGGCGTCCGATCCCGGCCGCATCGAAGGCAATGTCGTCTTCACGTATCTCGACGCGTTCGACGAGGATCGCGCCGCCGTCGAGGACCTGAAGGCGCGTTATGTCCATGGCGGCGTGGGCGACACGGTCGTCAAGAACCGCCTGGAAGACGTGCTGCAGGCACTGCTCGCGCCCATTCGCGAGCGCCGCAGCGCATTGGCGCGTGATCCCGGTCATGTGCTGGAGGTCGTGAAAAGCGGCACCGCCCGAGCCCGCGCCATCACGGACGCCACGCTGTGCGAGGTTCGCGCGGCGCTGGGGCTATTCGCATTGAGTTAGCCGGCCCGCTTACACATCCACACTGGCGGCGAGCGCGTTGTCCTGGATGAACTGGCGGCGCGGTTCGACCAGATCGCCCATGAGCTGGTCGAACAGCACGTTAGCCTCGTCGACTTCCTTGATCTTGACCTGCAAGAGCGAGCGCGCATTGAGGTCGAGCGTTGTCTCCCAAAGCTGTTCGGGGTTCATCTCGCCCAGCCCTTTGTACCGCTGCATCGAGATGCCCTTGCGGCCGGCGTTCGTGATGGCTTCGAACAAGCCGACCGGACCGTGGATGGCCCAGGTCTCGTCTTTCCGACGCAGGATGCCGGCCTTTTCATAGACCTTCTGCAAGGAGACCGCGTGTTCATCGAGTTTGCGTGCGTCGGCGGAACCCAGCAAGGCATGGTCGATGATCGCTACCGATTTCACGCCGCGCACGGTGCGGGAAAAAGTGAAGCCATCTGCTTCTTCGAACTCACCTTCCCAGCCGCGTTCGGTTTCTTCCGCCAGCGCGTTCAGCCGCTTCGCGATATAGGGCGCCGCGGCCTTGGCCTTCTCGGGGTCGCCGAAGATCTCGGGATTCAACACGCCGAGAATTGCCGCCTGTTCGACGACCTGCCGGTCGTAGCGGCTGTGCAATCCGTTCAGCAGGTTGCGGATCACGCGCGCCTCTTCCACGAGCTTGCGCAGGTCTTCGCCGGCACGCTCCTCGCCCGTGGCGGTGCGCAAGACGGCTTCCTCGACGCCCGCGCCGATCAGATAATCCTCGAGCGCGCGCTCGTCCTTCAGATACTGCTCGGAGCGGCCGCGCGCGACTTTGTAGAGCGGCGGCTGCGCGATGTAGATGTGGCCGCGCCGGATCAATTCCTCCATCTGGCGGAAGAAGAAAGTCAGCAGCAGCGTGCGGATGTGGGAGCCGTCCACGTCCGCGTCGGTCATGATGATGATCTTGTGGTAGCGCAGCTTGTCCGGGTTGAACTCGTCGCGCCCGATGCCGGTGCCGAGCGCGGTGATCAGCGTGCCGATCTCGGCGCTCGACAGCATCTTGTCGAAGCGCGCGCGCTCGACGTTGAGGATCTTGCCGCGCAACGGCAGCACCGCCTGGAATTCGCGATTGCGGCCCTGCTTGGCGGAGCCGCCGGCCGAGTCGCCCTCGACGATGAACAGTTCGGCCTTGGCGGGATCGCGCTCCTGGCAGTCGGCGAGCTTGCCCGGCAGCGACGAGACGTCGAGCGCGCCCTTGCGGCGGGTCAATTCGCGCGCCTTGCGCGCGGCCTCGCGTGCGGCGGCGGCCTCCACCACCTTGCCGACAATCACTTTCGCTTCCGAGGGGTGAGTCTCGAACCAGTCGTGCAGCGCCTGGTTGACGACGTTTTCGACCACGGGCCGCACTTCCGAGGACACCAGCTTGTCCTTGGTCTGCGAGGAAAACTTCGGGTCCGGCACCTTCACCGACAGCACCGAGGTCAGGCCCTCGCGGCAGTCGTCGCCGGTGAGCGCCACTTTTTCCTTGCGCGAGGTGCCGAGATTCTCGGCATATTGCGTGATTTGGCGTGTCAGCGCGCCGCGCAAGCCGGCGAGATGGGTGCCGCCGTCGCGCTGCGGGATGTTGTTGGTGAAGCAGAGCACGCTTTCGTGATAGGCGTCGTTCCACCACAGCGCGCATTCCACCGTGATGCCTTCGCGCTCCGCCTTGATCATGATCGGCGACGGGATGAGCGGCGTCTTGTTGCGGTCGAGGAATTTCACGAAGGCTTCGACGCCGCCCTCGTAACGCATCTCTTCGCGCTTCTCGACCGCGTGACGCTTGTCGGCGAGCGCGATCATGACGCCGGAATTGAGGAAGGCGAGCTCGCGCAACCGATGCTCGAGCGTGGCGAAGTCGAACTCCACCATGGTGAAGGTCTGCGGGCTGGGCAGGAAGGTGACCTCGGTGCCGCGCTTGCCGTTAGAGGGGCCGACTACCTTCAGCGGCGCAACGGTGACGCCGTCACGGAATTCGATGAAGTGTTCCTTGCCGTCGCGCCAGATGGTGAGCTTGAGCCAGGTCGACAGCGCGTTCACCACCGACACACCGACGCCGTGCAGGCCGCCCGATACCTTGTAGGAATTCTGGTCGAACTTACCGCCGGCATGGAGCTGGGTCATGATGACCTCGGCCGCCGACACGCCTTCGCCTTTGTGGATGTCGGTCGGGATGCCGCGCCCGTTGTCGTATACCGTGCAGGAACCGTCCGGATTGAGCGTCACCTCGACCTGTGTGGCGTGGCCGGCGAGGGCTTCGTCGATGGCGTTGTCGACTGCCTCATAGACCATGTGATGCAGACCGGAGCCGTCATCGGTATCGCCGATATACATGCCGGGGCGCTTGCGAACGGCATCGAGGCCCTTCAGGACCTTGATCGATTCGGCGCCATAATCGGAGTTGTCGGACGGTATATTGCGGGCCGGTTCAGCCATCGGCAGCACCCTTATCATTGGGTGAGAAACGAGTCGGATCGATTGGTTTGTGTGACACGAAACGGGGGTTGCGTACAGAGCAAAGTGGGTAACGGTAATGTGTTGATCCGACAGTCATTTTTCAAGGTTTGTCGCGACAAAAATCAGCCTCGATTGAGGTCGCCTTTGAGCGCGCCGCGGACTGCTGTCGCTGCGCCCGCGACACCGGCGAAATTTCATTCACCGTTTGCGCGCGCCGCACTTGCACCGGCGCGCCTTGCCTTCTAAGCAGCCCCTATCACCCGCCTGAACAGATCTGCATCGACATGCGCTGGTTCAGTCCCGCAGCCGCCAAGGCTACCTGGTCGTTCGAAGTTCCGCATCGCCTGCGGGCGATCGTGCGCGCGCGGGAATCGAGCATCATCGTACTGGCGGCGCTGGTCGGGGTGACCGGCGGCCTGGTGGTGGCGACCATGGGCGCGGCGGTCACGCTCATGCACACCGTCTTTTTCGGGCTCGATCCGGGCACGCGTTTGTCGGGGCAGATCTCGCTCAACCCGATCTATGCCTTCCTGACCCCCTGTATCGGCGGCCTCTTATTCGGTCTGGTCACCGCCTACATCACCCGTCGGCGCGGCACCGAGGTCGACCCGATCGAGGCCAATGCCCTGCATGGCGGGCGCATGTCGTTGCGCGGCAGCCTGATCGTGGCGGGCCAGGTGATCTGGTCGAGCGGTGTCGGCGCATCCGTGGGCCTGGAGGCGGGCTATACCCAGCTCGCCAGCGGCATCGCCTCCTGCTTCGGACGCGCCTTTCGCCTGCGCCGCAGCGACATGCGCATCCTGGTCGGCTGCGGCGCGGCCGCCGCCATCGCCGGCGCTTTCGGAGCGCCGCTCGCCGGCGCCTTCTACGGCTTCGAACTGATCATCGGCAGCTATTCGATCGCGAGCCTGGCGCCGGTCGGCATGGCCTCGCTGATCGGCTATCTCACCGCGCAGGTCTTTACCCCGCTCAAGCTCGGCATCGAGGCCAATGCGGTGACCGACGTCTCGGTGCGCGACGCGGTCATTGCCGCCGGCGTCGGCCTGTTGGCGGCCATTTTCGGCATTCTTTTGATGCGCGGCGTCGCCGCCTGCGAGCGCCTGTTCACGCGGCTGCGCGTCGCGCCGGCCTACCGTCCGGCCATCGCCGGTGCGCTGGTCGGGCTGCTGGCCATGATCTCCCCACAGGTGATGTCGTCGGGGCACGGGGCGCTGCACCTGACCGGCATCTTCAAGCTGCCGATCGAAATGATCGCGCTGATCTTCGTGCTCAAGTCGATCGCTTCCATTGTCTCGCTCGGCAGCGGCTTCCGTGGCGGCCTGTTCTTCGCCTCGCTGCTGCTCGGCGCGCTCGGCGGGCAGTTGTTCGCGAGCGGACTTTCCGCGCTATTGCCCGGCATCAAGGTGGACCCGGACGCCTATGCCATTATCGGCCTGTCGGCGCTGTCGGTCTCGGTGATCGGCGGTCCGCTCACCATGGCCTTCATCGCGCTGGAGACGACCGGCGACCTTTGGCTCACCACCGCGGTGCTGATCGCGGCCATCGTCTCGATGCAGGTGACGCGCGAATTCTTCGGCTATTCCTTCGCCACCTGGCGTTTCCATCTGCGCGGCGAGACCATCCGCAGCGCCGCCGATGTCGGCTGGATCCGCGACCTCACGGTCGGGCAGATGATGCGCTCGGATGTGCGCACCGCCCCGCTCGATACGCCGATCGCGGCGTTCCGCGAGGCATTCCCGCTCGGCTCGACCAATCAGGTGACCGTGGTGGACGAGGACGGCCGCTATGCCGGCATGGTGATCGTGGCCGAGGCGCACGCCGTCGACCTTGGCGCCACGACGTCGCTGCGCGACATCCTGCATCACCAGGAACACATGCTGCTGCCGCAACTCACCGTGCAGGAGGCGATCTCGTCCTTCGACCGCTTCGAGGCGGAGGCGCTGCCGGTGGTCGATACGCTGGAGCGCCGGCAGGTCATCGGCCAGCTCAGCGAGGCGCATGCCTTGCGCCGCTATTCCGACGCTTCCGAGCGGCAGCGGCGGGAATTGTTGGGCGAGGTCTAAGCCGCCTGCCGCCCCTCATATCGCCGCCAAAGCCCGATCGCGCTTGAGCAGTTCGGTGGCGGTGGCCGCCGGCTGCGGTCGGCCGAACAGGTAGCCCTGTGCCAGCTTGCAGCCGGCCGCCACCAGGAAATCGCGCTGCGCGACCGTCTCCACGCCTTCCGCCAGCACCTCGATGCCCAATTCGTTGGCCAGCCGTATGGTCGCCCGCACGATCGCCGCATCGTCGGCATTGCTCGCCACATCGATGATGAAGCGACGGTCGATCTTCAGCCGCGAGACACGGAAGCTGCGCAGATAGTCGAGCGAGGAATAGCCGGTGCCGAAATCGTCGATGGCGATGCGCACGCCGATCTGGCGCAGCCGGCTGAACACCTCATTGTGGCGCTGCGTGGTTTCCAGCAGCACGGTCTCGGTTAGTTCCAGTTCCAGGCATTCGGGCGGCAAATTGTAGCGGTCGAGCAGGCCGACGACGATGCGGTCGATCTGCGCGGCCAGCTTGAACTGGACGCCGGACAGATTGACCGCGACCGCCGGCGGCGCGATGTGCCGGTCCTTCCACGCCCGGATCTGCCGGCAGGCCTGTGCGATCACCCATTCGCCGATGGTGACGATGCTGCCGTCGGTCTCGGCGATCGGAATGAAGGTATCAGGCAGCAGGAAGCCCTCGCGCGGATGGTGCCAGCGGATCAGCGCCTCGAGCCCGACGATGCGGCCGGTCTGCAGATCGATCTGGGGCTGGTAATAGAGCTCCAATTCGTCGCGCTCGACCGCATGCCGCAGATCCTCGCCGATGGCCATGCGCCGCTGTGTCTCTTCGTCGAGCGCGGCGACGTGGAAGCGGAACTGCCCGCGCCCCTCGTTCTTGGCGCGATAGAGCGCGAGATCGGCCTTCATCATCATGGCGTCAGGGCCGCCGATGTCGCTGCGGTAGGGCACCAGGCCGATGCTGACGCTGGTCATGATCTGGTTGCCGTCGATGTCATAGGGCTCGGCCACCGATTGGCCGATCTTGATGGCCAGCGCTTCGACGTCGCTGTCGCTGGCAACGTCGTCCTGCAGCACGGCGAATTCGTCGCCGCCGATGCGGGCGACCAAGTCGGTCTCGCGCAAGCAGGATTTCAGGCGCTCGGCGACTTCCTGCAGCAGCCTGTCGCCCATGGGATGGCCGAGCGTGTCGTTTACGTCCTTGAAGTGATCGAGATCGAGGTAATGCACGGCGAAATGATTGTCGCCGCGCCGCGCGCGCGCGAATTCGAGCTGCAGCCGGTCGAGAAAGGCCATGCGGTTCGGCAGCCCGGTCAAGGCGTCGGTGCGCGCCAGCGCCGCGATCTTCTCGGCGGCGAGCTTGCGCTCGGTGATGTTGGTCATGACGCCTTCGATGGCGGTGAGCCGCCCGCGTTCGTCGCGCACCGCATAGCCGCGCCCTTCGAACCATTCATGCCCGCCGTCGGGCTTGTTGAGGCGCATTTCAATCTGGGTCTGCTCGGTCTTTCCCTCCACGATCGCCTTGATGTCGGAAAGGACGGTCGGATGGTATTCGCGATCGAGGATATGCAGCCACGCCTTTCCGTCCGCGATCATCTCGTCGGCGTCGTAGCCGTATTGTCGGACGTTCTGCGAGAGATAGATCAGCGGGTAGGGCGGCTGCGCACTCAACCGGTACAGAATGGTCGGGCTGTTTTCGACAATTCGGTTGGCGTCGGCGAGTGTTTTCAACTGCGATAGCCGCGTCGCGGCAGCCCCGACCAGTTCCGCCACGGTTTTGAGCGTATCGATCTCGGTCGGCGACCATTCGCGGTCGGTGCGGCAGTCGTGGAAGCTGAGATGCCCCCACCAGCGGCCTTCGACGTGCACCGGGACGAAGAGCACCGATCGGGTACCGAGGCGCTCGAATAGTTCGCGGACCGGCGGCTCGAAATGCCGCACGTGACCAACGATGGTTTCGCCCTTGGCCAGGCGCGGCAGCCACGGCCCGAAGCCGAATTCGGCCATGGTCATGCTCTTGACCACGACCAGCATATCCAAGGGCCGGACGCCGGGGGCATTCCATGCATAATGTTCCACGACGCGAGCGGATGGTTTGCTCGGGTCCACTTCGAAAATATGCGCGCGGTCGACGCCGGTGGCCTTGCCGATCCAGGCAATCACCTTGGGCAACGACTGCTGCAGGTCGGAGGAGCGCAGCAACTCGCCCGCGCTCGCCGCGACCGCTTCGAGCACGGCGTCGCGGCGGTGGGCGGCGTCCTTGCGCTCGGTGATATCGCTGAGGATGCCCTCGATGGCGACCAGCCGGCCGTTGGGGTCGTGCACCGCGCGGCCGCTGTCTTCGAACCAGACCCAAGACCCATCCATTTTAGCGAAGCGGAACTCCGCGCGGATGGTCTCGGCCTTGCCTTCGATCACGGAATTGAGGTTGGCGCGGATGGCCACCATGTCGGTGCGCTTGATGCGACGTTGCCAGACGGTCGGGGATGCCAGGAGTTGGTCGATCTCGTAGCCATAGCGCCGGATATTGTTCGACACGAAGATCAAGGGAAACGGCGGGCGCGGCGCGATGCGATAGAGAATGGTCGAACTGTTTTCGATGATGCGATTGGCATCGGCCAGCGCCTCGAGATGTTCGGTGCGCGCGATGGCGGCGCCGATCAACTCGGCCAGCGTCTTGATGGTGTCGATTTCCACCTGCAGCCAGTCGCGCTCGGTGCGGCAGTCGTCGAAGGCGATCGACCCGACCCAGCGGCCTTCCGCGAACACCGGCACGCATAAGGTCGACTTGATATTGCCGTGCTCGAGCAGCGCGCGCGCGCCGGGATCGAAATCGCGGGTGTGGCCGAAAATGGTTTCGCCCCGCGCGAGCCGCGGAATCCACGACGCGAGACCGACCTCGGCCATCGGCCGCGTGACGTGTTCGAAATCGTCCGGCGTCGGCACGTCAGGCAGCGTCCATAATTGATGCCGAAGGATACGGCCGTCATCGGTGCTGTTGTCGACGCGCAGAAAATGCGTGCGGTCGACGCCGGCGGCGATGCCGATGCGCTCGATCACCTTTTGCAGCGACACGATCGGCTCGGACGAGCGCAACAGTTCCCGCGCGGCTTCCGCCACTGCTTCCAGCAACGTATCGCGTCGATGCGCCTCGAGCGCGGCCAGCGGATCGTTCCGCTTGCGTCTTTCGTCCGCCGGTGGCGGCGCGGTCAGATTTTTCTTGCCGGATTCAGCCGCGCCTTGCGCGGCGTTGCGGGTCGCCATGTCGTCGATACCATCCGCTCGATTTTCATCAACTTAGCCAAGCGGCTGTCGGATTTCCGTTTCGTGAAACGCTAGACTTGTCGCGATCTATGATTGACGAAATCATGGCGATGGCGGTGCAGCGAAACGACGCGTTAATGGCGCGGTTCCGCGATGCCGGGGCGGATGGTAAAAACCTGCGCGCGGTCCAGGATGGCGCCGAAGGCGGCGGGATCGGCCCCCGTCATCCATACCTGAGCACCGAGCGCGCTAAGCGCATCGTAAAGCGCCGCGCGCCGTCCGGGATCGAGATGCGCCACGACTTCATCAAGCAGCAGCACCGGCGCATAGCCGGTCATCGCCTTGAGCAATTGCGCATGCGCGAGCACCAGGCGGATCAGCAGCGCCTTCTGCTCGCCGGTTGAGGCGTCGCTCGCCGGAATACCTTTGGCGGCGTGGATGACGGTAAGATCGGATAGATGCGGGCCATCGAGCGCGCGCCCGGCGGCGGCATCGCGCGCGCGGTTGTCTTTGAGCAGCGCGCGATAGCGGTCCTCGATCGCCACCGCGCTGTGATCGGCCAGCAGTCTTTCCATCCAGCCTTCGAGCGTGATTTCCGGCATCGGAAATTCCGGCGCCTCGCCGCGCGCGTCATTGAGCGCCGCCGCCAGCCGGCCGACGGTTTCAGCGCGCGCGGCGGCAACGGCGACGGCGAGCTCGGCGGTCTCGTGCTCGACCGCATCGAGCCAATGCGTATCGGGCTTGGGCACTTCGAGCAGGCGATTGCGCGCGCGCAGCGAACGTTCCAGCGCCGAGACGCGGGCGCCGTGCTGCGCGTCGACCGCGAGCACCAGGCGGTCGAGAAAGCGCCGGCGTTCCGAGGCGGCGCCGTTGAACAAAGGGTCCATCGCGGGCGTCAGCCACACCACGCGCAAATGATCGGCAAAGGCGGTGGCCGAGCCGACCGGCTCGCGGTCGATGCGGCAGCGCCGGCTCGGTGTACTGTCCTCGCCAGCCGGCGCATCGATGCCGGTGCCGAGCGTGACCAGGCCGAGCATGCCTTCAATTTCCGCCGACACCGCCCAGGAGCCGTCGCCTTCCGAAAAGGCCAATTCCTCGAGCGTGGCGCGCCGCAAGCCGCGTCCGGGCGCGAGCAGCGAGATCGCCTCGATCAGATTGGTCTTGCCGGCGCCGTTCGCGCCGGTGAGCACCACCGGTCCCGCGCGGGGAAGCGTAATTTGCGCGCCGTGGTAGCTGCGGAAATTGGTCAGCGTCAGGCGGCGGATGAAGGCGGCGGTCATCGCGTTGCTCTGAACCGCTCGTCCCCGCGAAAGCGGGGCCCCAGCTGTGATTCAGTGCTGGATTCCAGCTTTCGCGGGAATGAGCGATGGATAGGGCTGCTCCACCCGAATACAAGCGCGTGCTGCGCAAGTTTCTCAGGATGAGGCCGGGAGAAACTCACACCCGCATCGGCATCAGCACATAGAGCGCGCCCTTGGCGTCCTTGTCCTGGATCAGCGTGGGCGAGCCGGGGTCGGCGAGCTTGAGCACCGCGACCTCGCCCTCGATCTGCGCGGCGATGTCGAGCAAGTAGCGCGAGTTGAAGCCGATATCGAGCGGCTCGGAATCGTAATCGACCTCGAGCTCTTCGGTGGCGCTGCCGGAATCCGGATTGGTCACCGACAATAAAAGCCGCCCGCCCGAGATCGCCAGTTTCACCGCGCGGCCGCGCTCGCTCGACACCGTGGAAACGCGATCGACCGCCGCCTCGAAATCCTTTTTGTCGACGATCAGGCTCTTGTCGTTGTTGAGCGGGATGACCCGGCCGTAGTCGGGGAAAGTGCCGTCGATCAGCTTCGAGGTCAGCACCACATGATCGAAGGTGAAGCGGATTTTGCCGGCCGCCAATTCGATGGCGATCTCGCCATCGCCGTTCTCGATCAGGCGCTGCACTTCGCCCACGGTCTTGCGCGGCACGATGATGCCCGGCATGCCGGCGGCGCCTTCCGGCAGCGGCAGTTCGCATTGCGCCAGCCGGTGGCCGTCGGTCGCCACCGCGCGCAAGGTCGCGGCGTTGGCCGTGCCGGCGGTGTGCAGATAGATGCCGTTCAGGTAGTAGCGCGTCTCTTCCGTCGAGATCGCGAACTGGGTCTTGTCGATCAGCCGCTTGAGATCGCCGGCCGGCAGCTTGAACGAATGCGTCATCTCGCCGGCGGCGAGATCGGGGAAGTCGCTCTCCGGCAAGGTCTGCAAGGTGAAACGCGAACGCCCGGCGCGGATCGCCAGCGCGGCGCGGTCGCTGGAGGACTCCAGCACCACCTGCGAGCCCTCGGGCAGCTTGCGCACGATCTCGTAGAACATGTGCGCCGGCACGGTGGTCGAGCCGCCGGGCGAGACCTCGGCGTTGATCGCGTCAACCACCTCGAGGTCGAGATCGGTAGCCTTCAGCGACAGCTTCGAGCGCTCGGCCTTGATCAGGACGTTGGCGAGGATCGGAATGGTATTGCGGCGCTCGACCACGCGGTGAACGTGACCCAGCGACTTGAGAAGCTCTGCGCGCTCGACGGTGACCTTCATGATCCTGGCCCTTAAGGGGCATCGAAAGTGGCGCGACTGCGCCG
>DASZQT010000155.1:0-18353 GCA_035549515.1 Pseudolabrys sp.
TCGCAGCAGAAGGCGGTCGACGACATCGTGGCCGATCTCGCCAAGCCGGAACGCATGCTGCGGCTGCTACAAGGCGATGTCGGTTCCGGCAAGACCGTGGTGGCGCTCACGGCCGCCGCCGCCGTGATCGAGGCCGGACGGCAGGCCGCCTTCATGGCGCCGACCGAGATTCTGGCACGCCAGCACTTGAAGACCATCGCACCGCTGGCGGAAGCCGCCGGCATTCGCGTTGCGATTTTGACCGGCCGCGAGCGCGGGCGCGAACGCGCCGACATTCTCGACCGGCTCGCACTCGGCGAGATCGAGCTCTTGGTCGGCACCCATGCGCTCTTTCAAGAAGACGTCGCCTTCCGCGATCTGGCTTTGGCAATCGTCGACGAGCAGCATCGCTTCGGCGTGCATCAGCGGCTGGCGCTGGCGCAGAAGGGCCAGGCGGTCGATGTATTGGTGCTCACCGCCACACCGATCCCGCGCACGCTGGTGCTCACTTATTTCGGCGACATGGACATTTCCGAGTTGCGCGAAAAGCCGGCCGGCCGCCAGCCGATCGATACGCGCACCGTGCCGCTCGACCGCTTGGAGGAAGTCGAGGATGCCATCGGCCGCGCGCTTCGCTCAGGCCAGCGCGCCTATTGGGTCTGCCCGCTGGTGGAGGAATCCGAAAAGAGCGATCTCGCCGCGGCGCAAGCGCGCTACGACGAATTGCGCAAGAAATTCGGCGATGCCGTCGATCTCGTACACGGCCAGATGAAAGGCGCCGACAAGGACGCCGCCATGGCGCGCTTTGCGTCAGGCGAGAGCCAGCTATTGGTCGCGACCACGGTGATCGAGGTCGGCGTCGACGTGCCGGAAGCGACCATCATGGTGATCGAGCACGCCGAACGCTTCGGACTGGCGCAGATCCACCAGTTGCGCGGCCGCGTCGGGCGCGGCAGCGGCCGCTCCACCTGCCTGCTGCTCTATCGCGCGCCCTTGGGCGAAACCGCGAAGGCACGCCTCGCCATCCTGCGCGACACCGAGGACGGCTTTCGTATCGCTGAGGAGGATTTGCGTCTGCGCGGCGAAGGCGATGTGCTCGGCACCCGGCAGAGCGGGTTGCCCGGCTTCCAGATCGCCCGCCCGGAATTCCACGGCAAATATCTCGGCGCCGCGCGCGACGACGCCGCACTGGTTCTGGCGCGCGATCCGTCGCTCGCGAGCGAGCGCGGTATTGCGATACGCCATCTGCTCCATCTGTTCGGCAAGGACGAGGCGATCAAGCTGATCCGCGCCGGTTAAGGCCCCGCCCCTGCGACAATCCGGGCCGCCGGCGCCATTGCATTCGGCCCCCGATTGGTATGCCATTTGCTCCTTTGCTGGGCAGCAAAGCTCGCTGTGACCAATTCGAGGGGGTGACTGATGCGTAAGGCCAATTTCGTGCTTACTTTGGCGGCAAGTGCCGTCGCATTGAGCGTCGCAAGCGCCGCCACTGCACAAACCGCCGTCAAGTTCGCGCTCGACTGGAAATTCGAAGGACCGTCGGCGCCCTATTTCGTCGCCATCGACAAGGGCTACTACAAGGCCGAGGGCCTTGATGTGACCGTCGATAGCGGTCCCGGCTCGGTCGCCGGCATCGCCCGCGTGGCCGCCGGCACCTATCCGCTCGGCTTCTTCGACATCAACTCGCTGGTGAAATTCCGCGACCAGAATCCGGGCCAGGCGGTCAAGGCCGTGATGATGTTCTACGACCGGCCGCCCTTCGCCATTGTCAGCCTGAAGAAGACCGGCATCAAGACGCCGAAGGACCTCGAGGGCAAAGTGCTCGGCGCGCCCGCGCCCGACGGCGCCTATGCGCAATGGAAAGCCTTCACCAAGGAGAACGGCGTCGACGCCTCCAAGGTGAAGATCGAGAATGTCGGCTTCCCGGTGCGCGAGCCGATGCTGGCGCAAGGCAAGGTCGACGCCATCACCGGTTTTTCGTTCTCGTCCTATTTCAACCTGCGCAGCAACAATGTGCCGGACGGTGAGATCAGCGTGATGCTGATGTCCGACTACGGACTCGTGCTTTACGGCAACGCCATCATGGTCAATCCCGACTTCGCCAAGGCCCATCCGAAAGTGGTGGCGGGCTTCGTACGAGCGACCATCAAGGGCTTCATCGACACCGCCAAGAATCCGGACGAAGCCATCAAGTCCGTGCTCAAGCGCAACGAGACCGCCAATCCGGCCATCGAACTGGCGCGCCTCAAGATGGCGCTGAAAGACAATATGGTGACGCCTTACGTGAAGGCGAACGGCGTCGGCGGCGTCGATCCTGCCCGCTTCGCCAAGTCGATCGAACAGATCGGCGTCACTTACGAGTTCAAGAACAAGCCGAAACCGGAGGACATCTTCACCTCCGAATATCTGCCGCCGGCGTCCGAGCGCAAGCTCTGAGCCCGGACCGCGGCCGGTGATCGAACTCGACGAGGTGTCGCTCGCTTATGCGGGCCGCACCGGACCCGTGCAGGCGCTTGCGGGCGCCAGCATCGCCGTCGGCAAAGGCGAGTTCGCCGCGGTCGTCGGCCCGTCCGGCTGCGGCAAGTCGACCCTGATGAAGCTCGTCACCGGCCTGGTGCGGCCGACCAAGGGCACCGTCACCGTCGACGGCCGCAAGGTGACGGGGCCGGTCAGCATCGCCGGCATGGCGTTCCAGAACGCCAATCTGCTGCCCTGGCGCACCATCGTCGACAATGTGCTGCTGCCCTTGGAAATCGTCGAGCCTTATCGCAGCCACTTCCGCGCCAGGAAGGACGCCTACCGCGAGAAGGCCGAAAGCCTGCTGACCCTGGTCGGCCTCAAGGGCTTCGGCGATCGCTTTCCCTGGGAATTGTCCGGCGGCATGCAACAGCGCGCCTCGCTCTGCCGCTCGCTCATCCACGAACCGGCGCTTCTGATGCTGGACGAACCCTTCGCCGCGCTCGATGCCTTCACGCGCGAGGAACTCTGGTGCGTGCTGCGCGACATGTGGCAGCGGCTCGCCTTCACCGTGGTGCTGGTCACGCATGACCTGCGCGAAGCCGTGTTCCTGGCCGACACCGTGCATGTGATGAGCGCGCGCCCCGGCCGCATCATCGAGAAGCGTCCGATCGATTTTACGCGCCCGCGCGATCTCGAGATCTGCTACGAGAAGTCCTTCACCGACATCGTGCATGATTTGCGCAAGAAGATCGCCGAGGTGCGCGCGTCATGAAGCTGCAAACCGAAAACCTGGCGCCCTGGCTGTTCACCATCGGCCTGTTCGTGTTCTGGGAACTGGTCTGCCGCGTGTTCAACGTCTCGCAGGTGATCCTGCCGGCGCCGAGCGCGATCTTCGCGGCGACCTGGCAATATTTCGGGCCGATCGCGCGCAACTCGTTCGTCACGCTATGGACCACCATTGCCGGCTTCGCGCTGGCGGTCGGGTTCGGCCTCGTGCTTGGCCTGGTGGTCGGCTGGTCGCGCACGATCTATCGCGGGCTTTACCCGGTGATGATCGGATTCAATTCGATCCCCAAGGTCGCGGTGGTGCCGGTGCTGGTGCTGTGGTTCGGCATCGGCGAGATCCCCGCCATCCTCACCGCCTTCCTGATTTCCTTCTTCCCGGTCGTCGTGAACGTGGCGACGGGCTTAGCCACCATCGAGCCCGAACTGGAAGACGTGCTGCGCGCGCTCGGCGCCAGCAAGCTCGACGTCATGCGCAAGGTCGGCATCCCGCGCGCCATGCCCTATTTCTTCGGCTCGCTGAAAGTGGCGATCACGCTGGCCTTTGTCGGCACGGTCGTATCGGAGACCATCGCCGCCAATGCCGGCCTCGGTTATCTGATGGCGCAGGCCGGTTCGAACTTCCAGATGCCGCTGGTGTTCTCCGGACTTCTGGCGCTCGCCGTGCTTGGCATCGCCATGTATGCGGTCACCGCCTGGTTCGAGGCGCGCATGACCGGCTGGGCCTTCCGCTCGCAGAACAGCGCGGGCGGGTGAGGCGCTTACGGATGAATTGAACTAGCGCCGTCATTGCGAGGAGCCCTGAAAGTGCGACGAAGCAATCCAGCCTCCAGCATCGGCATTCTGGATTGCTTCGCTTCGCTCGCAATGACGAATCAACGCCTCGGTTATTCGACCGTCTCCTGCTTGCGCGCAATTTGCGCCACTTGCGCGGCCTGCGCGGTCGCGGCCAGCGCCGCCAGTTTCTTCTGCGGGTCGCCGTCCGGCTGCACCATGCCGGCCGACATGATCAGCGTCATCGCTGTCTCGACGGTGATATCGAGTTCGATGAGATCGCTGCGCTTGACGTAGAAAAAGAAACCGGTGGTCGGGTTGGGCGTGCAGGGCATGAACGCGGAGACGTGTTCGCCCTCCGGCAGTCTCTCCAGCACATCGCCGCCCGGCGGCTGCGAGAGAAAGACCAGCGACCACATGCCGGGCGCCGGAAATTCGACCAGCGCCACCTTGCGGAAACTCGAGCCGGTCTTGGAGAACAAAGTCTCGAAGATCTGCTTCATGGTCTTGTAGATCGGCCGCACGATCGGCATGCGGCTGAGCAGTCCCTCGCCGAGTTCGACCAGCGTGCGGCCGACCAGGTTGGCGGTAAGGAAGCCGAGCAGCGTGATCGCGATCAGCGCGATGACGAGGCCGGTGCCGGGGATCGGCCATGGCAGATAGGTCTCGGGTCGATAGGCGGGCGGAATGAACGGTCGGACCCAGCCGTCCACCCAATTGGTGAACGACCAGACCAGCCAGAGCGTGATGGCCAAGGGCCCCGCGACGATCAGACCGGTGAGGAAATAGTTGCGCAGGCGACCGGCAAATCCGGTGTGCGGAACCGACACCTCCAGCTCGGTGCTGTCTTCGTCGCGTCCTCGACCGCTGTCCATCATACCGCCATTCTATTCCACCGTGACCGATTTAGCGAGGTTACGCGGCTGATCGACATCGGTTCCGAGCGCCACGGCGGTGTGATAGGCGATGAGCTGGACCGGAACCGCATAGACCAGCGGCGTGACGGTCGAGGCCATGGCCGGCAGTTCGAGCGTCAAGAGCGAGTCCACCGTCGCCTCCTTGGCGCCTTCCGGATCGGTGATCAGAATGACCTGCGCGCCGCGCGCCGCCACCTCCTGCATGTTGGAGACGGTTTTCTCGAACACGCGATCGAAGGGCGCGATCACGATCACCGGCACGGTCTCGTCGATCAGCGCGATCGGCCCATGCTTGAGTTCGCCGGCGGCATAGCCCTCGGCATGGATATAGGAGATCTCCTTGAGCTTGAGCGCGCCTTCGAGCGCGATCGGGAACGAAGTGCCGCGGCCGAGATAGAGCACGTCGCGCACCTTGGAGAGATCGTGCGCCAGCTTCTCGACCTGCGGCTCGATCTTGAGCGCTTGGGCCATCAGGCGCGGCGTCTCGATCAGCGCGTGCACGAGCTTCTGCTCGTCCTCGTCGGACAAATGCCCGCGCGCGCGGCCGGCGGCGAGCGCCAGACAGGCGAGCACGGCAAGCTGACAGGTGAAAGCCTTGGTCGAGGCCACTCCGATCTCGGGGCCGGCCAGCGTCGGCATCACGATGTCGCTCTCGCGCGCAATGGTCGAGGTCGGCACGTTGACCACCGAGAGCACGTGCTGCTGGTTTTCCTTGGCGTAACGCAGGGTCGCCAGCGTGTCGGCGGTCTCGCCCGACTGCGAGATGAAGATGGCGAGATCGCCCGGCTCCAGCGGCGCGCCGCGATAGCGGAATTCGGAAGCGATATCGATTTCAACCGGCAGCTTGGCGAAACGCTCGAACCAGTATTTCGCGACCAGCCCGGCGTAATAAGCGGTGCCGCAAGCCGAGATCGATAGCCGCTTGAGCTTGGCCCAATCGAACGGCAGCGGCTCCGGCAGCGCGACGCGCTCGTGCACCATGTCGATATAGCGCGCGAGCGTGTGCCCGACCACTTCCGGCTGCTCGTGGATCTCCTTGGCCATGAAGTGCTTGAAATTGCCTTTGTCGACGATCATGGACGACGCGGTCGACTTGATGATCGGCCGCTCCACCGGCCGGTCCTGCGCGTCCCGAATGGTGGCGTCCTTGCGGGTGAGCACCACCCAGTCGCCGTCTTCCAGATAGCTCACCGTGCTGGTGAAAGGCGCGAGCGCGATGGCGTCGGAGCCCAAATACATCTCACCCTTGCCGTAACCGACCGCCAGCGGCGAGCCCTTGCGCGCGCCGATCATGAGATCGTCCTCGCCCGCGAACAGGAAGGCGAGCGCGAAGGCGCCGCGCAATTCCTTGAGCGAAGCGGCCACCGCCTCGACCGGCGACTGGCCCTGCTCGATCTTGTGCGTCACCAGATGGGCAACCACCTCGGTGTCGGTGTCGCTTTGGAACTTTGAGCCTTGCGCGATCAGCTTTTCGCGCAGCTCGCGAAAGTTCTCGATGATGCCGTTATGGACGACGGCCAGCCGCTCGGTGGCGTGCGGATGGGCGTTGGCCTCGTTCGGCTTGCCGTGCGTGGCCCAGCGCGTATGGCCGATGCCGCTATTGCCGGCGAGCGGCTCGCGTTCGAGCTTGCGTTCGAGCGCGGAGAGCTTGCCCTGCGCACGCCGGCGATCGAGCACGCCATGATCGAGCGTGGCGATGCCGGCCGAATCATAACCGCGATATTCGAGCCGCTTGAGCGACTCGATCAATCGGTGGGCGACCGGCTCGTTACCGAGGATTCCGACTATTCCGCACATTCGCTTTTCCGCCAGACCCGCTGCTTGCGCGGCCCGACTGTGGCCGCAAAACGTTTCACTATTATCGCCAACACGCTTGCAAGGTTCGATTAAGGTTTAGCGAGTGCTACGCACGCCCGGGAAATCACAACGCGTTTCCGCATGTGACAGGGCGCGCGCTCGAAAATTGGGCAGCGGTGAGGCTCCGCGCGCGGTTGGGCTTGATGGGCTCAAGCCGGCTTCTTCGTTGACCGGCCTCCCGGGCTCTTGCGCGCGGCCTGCACGTCGCGCCAGCGCTTGGCCCAGCCCGGACGGGTCTGCTGCTCCGAGCGCTCGAGCGCCAGCGCATCGGCCGGCACGTCCTTGGTCACCACCGAGCCGGAGCCGATATAGGCGCCGTCGCCGATCGTCACCGGCGCGACCAGCGACGAGTTCGAGCCGATGAAGGCGCCCTTGCCGATCTCGGTGCGCTGCTTGTTGAAGCCGTCGTAATTGCAGGTGATCGTGCCGGCGCCGATATTGCTGCCCGCCCCGACGCTGGCGTCGCCGATATAGGCCAAGTGGTTCGCCTTGGCGCCGGCTTCGATGGTGGCGGCCTTCACCTCGACGAAGTTGCCGATGTGCACGTCTTCGCCGAGCTCGGCACCCGGCCGCAGCCGCGCGAACGGCCCGATGCGCGCGCCCTTGCCCACGCGCGCGCCTTCCAGATGCGAGAACGAGCGGATCGTCGCGCCGTCCTCCACCGTCACGCCCGGGCCGAACACGACATGGGGCTCGATGGTGACGTCGCGGCCGAGTTTGGTATCGGCCGAAAGGAACACCGTCTCCGGCGCGACCAGCGTGACGCCGGCCTCCATCGCCGCGGTGCGCAGGCGCCGTTGCAGCACGGCTTCGGCTTCGGCGAGCTGCGCCTTGGTATTGATGCCGCGCACGTCATCCTCCGAGGTTTCGATCGCCACCGCTTTCAGGCCCATGGCGCGGGCGATGGCGACGGCGTCGGTGAGGTAATACTCGCCCTTGGCATTGTCATTACCGATGCGATCGAGAATGGCGAGCGCGTGCTGGCCTGCGAGCGCCATCAGCCCGCCATTGCAGAAGGAGATGCGGCGCTCGTCCTCGCTGGCGTCGCGTTCCTCGCGGATGGCGACGAGGTCGCCGCCGTTGCGGATCAGGCGGCCGTAGCCGTGCGGGTCGGCGGGGGTGAAACCGAGCACCGCCACCGCCGCGCCGTCGGCCAGCGCGGCGCGCAGCCTGCCGAGCGTTTCACTGCGGATGAGCGGGGTGTCGGCGAACATGACGAGAATATCGTCCGCCCCGCGCGCGATGGCTTCGCGCGCCGCCAATACCGCGTGCGCGGTGCCGCGCCGCTCGCGCTGCTCGTAGATGTCGGCCTGCGGTACGATTCCATGGGCTTCCTTGGCGACCGCGCCATGGTCGGGCCCGACCACCACCGCGATATTGGGTGCGCCGGCTTCCATCGCCGCGCCCAGCACATGCGCGATGAGCGTGCGCCCGCCGATGATGTTCATCACCTTCGGCGTCGATGATCGCATGCGCGTCCCCTCGCCGGCGGCGAGCACGATGGCCAGGCAGGTTCTCTCGCGCATGCTGATGTCCGCTCTTGCCGTCTCAAAGTTAAGTGCCGTCACCCATAGCCGAGCGCGCCCGGCGGCAAAAGGCGGCATCGCCCGCTGCTTTAATGGGTTACGTGACAACAGCCAGGATTGCCGGATTCTGCTAATGTTTTCAACGACGTGATTCGCCGCCCCGGAGCCCCCCGATGGCGCTTGAAATTAACCCGCCGCGACGCGATACGCTGAAAGCCGGCCGCACCCGCGACGGCCAGATGCGCGCGCTTTGGCGGCTGACCGCCTGGGGCGGCGCGGCGGCGCTGGCGCTGACGGCGCTGGCGGCAACAACACAGACCGAAATCGGCGGCGAACGCCTGAAGCTCGCACTCAACCCGCTGGCGGACCCCACGCGCGTAGTGGCCGCACTGCCGAGCCGCCCCGCGGCAAAAGACCCGGAGACCCGCGCGCTTGAAGGCGAAGTGCGCCGGCTCGCGGCCGACCGCGACCGGCTGGCGACGCGGCTTTCGAGTCTCGAGCGCCATCTCGACGACCTCACCGGCTCTATCGAGCGGCAGGCGGCCCCGTCCACGCCAAGCGTATCGACACCCCCCGCTCTGCCGCCGCGACCGGCGCCGGTCGCCAGCACGTCCGCAGCGACCGCGGCGTCGATCTTTTCGGCTGCCGATTCGGCGCCGCACGGTGCATCGCCATCGGTTTCAGCGGCGGCCGTGACCGGGGCAAATACCAGCGAAGCAATTTATCGCACGCCCCCGACCATCAACCCGCTCGCGCTACCGCCGGGATCGGAGCGCGAAGGCTGGTGGCCGGTCGGCGAGACAGTCTCGACGGCCGCCCCGCCGCTCGCCGAAGCCCGCGAAATCGTGCCGCTGCCGCCGACGCGGCTGGCCTCACAGCCACCAACCCGGCTGGCGGCGCTGCCGGCAACCCGCGTCGTGGCAGCGCCGGCGAACGAACGCCATGCGCCGCCGCCGCCAGTCGCCGCTCATCATGAGTACGGTATCGAGCTCGCCGCCGCGCCCGACATGGAAGCCTTGCGGTCGCAATGGTCGGCGGTGAAGGCGAACTACGGCCCCCTGCTGGCCGGCCTGCAGCCGATTGCCCTGCGCGACAGCCGTCCCGGCAGTAAGCAATTGCGGCTGGTGGCCGGCCCGATGGCGAACCTTGCCGCCGCGCGCCAAGCCTGCGCCCGACTTGCCGCCGCACGCGCCGCCTGCCGCCCGGCCAGTTTCACCGCCGCTGCCGTGGTGCAGCAGTAAAGCTGCCCGACATTGCCGGCGCGGGCGCGCGCCGGCATAATTGCAATCATGAGACTGTTCCTGCCGAGCGCGCGTACCACCAACTGGCTGCTGATCGTCGGCTTCTGCTCGCTCGGCTATGCGCTCTACATGCGCTATCAGGGCATCGAAAACACGCCGGTCGGGCTTGCCTGCGACAGCGGTCTCGACACTTGGCTATGCTTCACCCGCACCATCGTGATCCGCCTGTACGAGCATTCGGTGTTCGGCTGGGCCGCGCTGGCGATTGCCGCGCTCAACCTGCTGCGACCCTCGCCCGTGCTGTTCGGGCTCGGGCTTGCCGCGGCCTGCCTCGGTGTCGTGCTCTATAATGTGGGGCTCGCGGGATTTGCCGCCGGCCTCCTGCTACTCAGCTTCGCGCGTCGCGCACCCGAGCCAGAGTAAGCGCCAGCGCGACGAGCGCTCCGCACAGCCAAAGCGACTGCCAATTGGCCAGGCTTTCGTTCGGCACGATATAACCGGCCGAAAGCACCAGGATGACCGCGCCGGCGAGCTCGCAAACCCCACGCCGGCCCTGCGACGGCGGCACCGCAAATCCATGCACGAGCATGGGCACAATTGCGGCGGTCAACGGGGCGAACGGGAAATCCTTGTAGCGCGGGTCGAACACCAGGGCGAGCGCGACCTGGACCGAGAGCAACAGCGTCGCGATGGCGATCGCCCCCATCGCCAGCGTCAGCACATCGCGGCTGCGCTCGCGCTTCGGCCCCAGGATGCGGACAAACGCGGGCATCGGCGTACCACGCATGACGGCGGCGCCGAACACGATCGGACTCGCGATGGCGACCGCGCACAGCGCCAGCGAGCGCAGCCATCCGCCCAGCCCCAGGCTTTCGAGCGGCACGTTCTCGATCGCCCAGCCGATCGGGATCCCGCCGCCGAGTGCGATTGCGCTCACCGCCAGCCAAAGCGCCGGGGGCGGCATCTTCCCTCGCCGCACGGCGAAGGCCGCGCCGAAGACAAAAGCGGCGACGGCAATGCCGCCCGCCGCCTGCCATTTCCAATCCGGGTGATTGGAAACCGCCGCCCCCCATTCGAACTTGAACGCCCGGCTGCGAGCGCCGAACAGCCCCCAATGCCCGCCGACGGTGCCCTCGAGCGCGCGCTTCCAGGGCGCGTCATAGGCTTCGATAAAGTTGACGCGGTAATTCTCGCGCTTGGCCAGCGCCACCACATCTTGGATCACGCGCGCTTCGTTGGCCGGTGACGGCAACGCGCCCTCGCGCATGCGCCCGGCGCTCGGCCAGCCGACCTCGCCGATGACAATCTCCTTGCCGGGGAAAGCCTGCGCCACCTGCCGGCGGATCGCCTCGACATGGGCGGCCGCCCGGTCGGCGGGAATCGGGAAGTCCTCCCAATAAGGCAGGATATGAATGGTGACGAAATCGACCGCGGCAGCCACGTCGCGATTGCGCAGCCAGAACTCCCAGACATCGGCATAGGTGACCGGCACGTGCACGCGCGCCTTCACTTCCTTGATGATCCCGATGAGGGCGGCGGCCGACAGATCGCCCCGCAGCAGCACCTCATTGCCAACCACGACTGCCAAGACCGTTTCGGGATAGCGGTTGGCCAGCGCCACGGCATTCTCGATCTGGACCCGGTTCTTGGCCGGATCGTTCGACAACCAGAACCCTTGCAGCACCTTGAGCCCGTATTTGCCGGCAAGCCCCGCCACCTGCTCGAGCCCCTGGTCCGCGGAATAAATCCGCACGCAGTCGGTGACCTTGGCGAGCTGGGCCAAGTCCTGTTCGATCTGGTCGGCCGGAATAAAGGTCGTCGGATCGAACGGGCTCTGGCCATCACGGTACGGCGCATAGGACAGGCAGTAGAGCTTCTCGCCCGGGTGCAACGGGGAGTGCGGCATTGGGACCGGCTGGCCGAGCCAAGCCCAGACACCGGCGATGATCGCCGCCGTGACGGCGAGACAGGCGAGACCCAGGCGCATCGGCTAAACCTTGATTTTTCGCGGGCCCGATCGGGCCGGACCGGCTTATCGCGGCCGCCCAGCCGTGCCAAGGTTGCCCGTTGCCGAAAATTCCTGTGCGCCTTAAGGAAGCTGCGCGGAGGCGCTGGACAAAGCGCCCCGGTTGGGGCCAAGTTTTGCCGCGCTATCGTACCGGGCCGGCCGCGGCTTTCAGCCGCGGTTCATGTCCGGTGGTCCAAATCTGACGGTCCAAATCGAACGGTCCAAATCTGACGGTCCAAACCTGACGGTCCAAGTCTAGGGGTCGGCCTTCAATAACGAGAAAACAGGCGCCGGCGCGGCGGGCGCCAGCAAGCGCCGCACTAACGTCCTAATCCGGTTGCACAGCCAAGCGGGTCAAGGATAGGCGGTTTCCATCAAACACCGGCGGGGCTATGCCGTTTAATTCCATGTTGCGTCCTCTCGTGGCTGCGCTCAGCGCGGCAGGCTTCATCTTCCTGGCGGGTCCGGCCCTGGCCCAAAGTGGCAAGCCCCAAGAGCCCCAGAAAACGGTCACCCCCGAAGCGGTCAAGGACGGCCAGAAGAAGATCGACGAAATCGCCGAGGCCGCCCGCGTCCTGACCGGTCCAGCCGGTAATCCGGAATGCGTTTGGCTCGGACGCCGTGTGGTGAGTCTACTCTGGCGCGACGATCTGGACACCGCCTTCCGCCACCTCGACCTCTATGACCGCTTCGGTTGCCCGAGCGCCCATATTCAGGCGACCTTCCGTTGCCTGGTGCGGCAAGGAAACATCGATCCCAAGCAGCCGGAAACGCTGAACGGGCGCATTCACGCCTGCTGGCTCAACCCCGGTCTTGAGCCGACGCCCGCCGCCGCTGCCGCCCAACCGGCAACTGCGCCACCCGCAGGAACAACGGCGCGATAATTGCGTTCTCTTTTTGTAAAAATTCATTCGTGTGCCATGCGCATGTCTAGGATTTGCCATGTGTCATCATTACTTGATCGATCACCTGATGCCGCGCTACGTTACAGCCTCGCAGACGGAGCGTCGGTTGAGCCCAGGGGACGGGTTCACGGGTCTGCCATCCTGCCCCAGTCGGTTGTAATTCAATGCGCACCGTCGCTGCCGTCGTCGCCCTCGTGGCGTGCGTGCATGCCGGGTTGTGGGCTCTAACCCGTCAAACCGCCCAGGCTCCCAACTTCGAGGGCCAACTCGCCAGCGTCTCCTACGCGCCATTCGGCATTTCGGACGATCCGAACGCCGGCGACCGCGCACGCCCCGAACAAATCCGAACCGATATGAAGATGCTGGCGCCGGTGACGCGCGCCATCCGCCTCTACTCCTCCACCGGCGGCCAAGAGCTGGTGCCCGCGATTGCCGCCCAGTACGGCCTGCGGGTGACGGTCGGCGCCTGGATCGATAAGCACCAGGACCGCAACGAGCGCGAAATCCGCTCGGCCATCGACCTCGCCCGCCGCCATAGCAACGTCAACGGCATCTTCGTCGGCAACGAAACGATCTACCGCGGCGAGTTGGAAGTCCCCGAGCTGATCAAGCTGATCCAGCGCGTGAAGCGCTCGACCACCGTGCCGGTGACCACGGGCGAAATCTGGAACGTCTGGCTCGAGCATCCCGAGCTCGTCTCATCGGTCGACTTCATCGCCGCGCACATCCTGCCCTATTGGGAAGGCTTCACCGCCAACCAGGTGGTGGATCAGGCCATCCTGATCTACGACAAGTTGCGCCAGGCCTATCCCGGCAAGCGGATCGTGATCGCCGAATTCGGCTGGCCGAGCGCGGGCTACAACTACCACAATGCCGTCCCCGGCCGCTTCGAGCAGGCCGAGCTGCTGCGCGATTTCGTGTCGCGCGCGGACGCCTACGGCATCGACTACAATATCGTCGAGGCAATCGACCAGCCCTGGAAGACCTTCGAAGGCGGCGTCGGCCCCTATTGGGGCATCTATGACGCGGCACGCCACGCCAAGTTCAATTGGACCGGTCCGATTACCGATCCCGACCACTGGCGGCTGGCCGCCATCGCGCTCCTTGTGAGCGTCCTGTTGTCGCTGCCGATCCTGACCATGAGCGCGGTGACGCTCGGACAGACCGTGCTGCTCGCGGGCGCCGCCAATACCGTCGGCGCATGGTCGGCCGCCGTGTTCGCTTACTGGAACGGGCATTATTTCGTGTTCGGCGCGGCCTTCGCGCTCGGGCTCGGCATCCTGCTCTTGATCCCGCTCATCGCCATCGCCTTCGCGCGCATCGACGAAATCGCCGCCGTCGCCTTCGGGCGCAAGCCCGCGCGGCTGATCGACGGCCCGCCGCTGGTGCCGGCCGAGAGCGATTACGCGCCCAAGGTCTCCATTCATATCCCGGCCTATCGCGAGCCGCCGGAGATGCTCAAGCAGACGCTCGACGCGCTCGCCCGGCTCGACTATCCGAACTACGAATGCGTGGTGGTGATCAACAACACGCCCGATCCCGCGATGTGGCGGCCGATCGAGGATCACTGCCGCGAGCTCGGACCGCGCTTCAAATTCGTCAACGCCGATAACCTGCAGGGCTTCAAGGCCGGCGCGTTGCGGCTCGCCATGGTGCACACCGCCGCCGATGCCGAGATGATCGGCGTGATCGACGCCGACTATGTCGTCACCCCCGACTGGCTCAAGGACCTGGTGCCCGCGTTCCGCGATCCGCAGGTCGGGCTGGTGCAGGCGCCGCAAGACCACCGCGACGACGGCCGCAGCGTGATGCATCACGCGATGAACGCCGAATATGCCGGCTTCTTCGACATCGGCATGGTGCAGCGGAACGAGAACAACGCCATCATCGTGCACGGCACCATGTGCCTGATCCGGCGCACCGCGCTGGAAGCGGCCGGCGGCTGGTCGAGCGACACCATCTGCGAGGACACCGATCTCGGCCTCACCGTGCTCGAGCTCGGCTGGCACGCGCATTACACCAATAAGCGTTACGGCCACGGCCTGCTGCCGGACAATTTCGACGCCTACAAGAAGCAGCGCCACCGCTGGGCCTATGGCGGCTTCCAGATCCTCAAGAAGCACTGGCGCCGGTTCCTGCCGGGCGCGAGCCGGCTCACCCGCGAGCAGAAGCGCGACTTTGCCCTCGGCTGGCTCAATTGGCTGGGCGCCGAGAGCATTGGCGTGGTGGTCGCCATGCTCAACATCCTTTGGGTGCCGGTGGTTGCCTTCCTCGACATCGCCGTGCCCGACCGCATCCTGACCATCCCGATCATGGCGAGCTTCGTCATCTCGGTGCTGCACTTCCTGACGCTCTATCGGCTGCGCGTGCGCGCCAACAAGCGCCAGGTCTTTGCCTCGATGTTCGCCGCCATGTCGGTGCAATGGACGGTGGCGCGCGCGGTCGGCTTCGGCCTGATCAAGGACCACCTGCCCTTCGTGCGCACCGCCAAGGGCGGCAGCGCGCGCCGCGGCAGCGACTTCCCGGCCTTCTGGGAAGCGATCATGGCGGCGCTGTTGATCCTCGGCGCGGTCGTGCTGATCGAGTTCAACTTCAAGGAAGTGCACGAGATCTACATCTTCGCGGCCGTGCTGGTGGTGCAGAGCCTGCCTTTCGTCGCGGCGGTCGCGCTGGCGCTGATCGAGCGTTCCTCGCTCAACGACTTCGCCACCTGGCGCGCGATCGAGGCCCGCCTCGTCGAGCTGATGCCGCGCCGCGCGCTGCCGAAGCCGGCGCCCGCGCCGGTGCAGAAGCAGACCGAAATCGTGCAGTAAACGCCCGGTCATTCCGGAACGCGCGTGAAGCGCGCGGGCCCGGAATCCAGGAGTGCCCCGGTAAAGCCTCCCGATAATCGCCCTGGATTCCGGGCTCGCGGCCTGACGGCCGCGCCCCGGAATGACGATCAAGGCGCCAACGCCGTTTCCACCAGCTTCACCCAATACGACGTGCCGTAGGGAATGACGTCGTCGTTGAAATTGTAGGACGGGTGGTGCAGCCCGGCGCTGTCGCCGTTGCCGATCCAGATGAAGGCGCCCGGCCGCTCGTTGAGCATGAACGAGAAGTCCTCCGCCCCCATCATCGGCGGCAGATCGGGGTCGACACGGTTCTCACCCGCCACGGCGGCCGCCACGCCGGCCGCGAAATGCGTCTGCTTTTCGTGGTTCACCAGCACCGGATAATTGCGCCGGTAGGTCAACGTGGCCTTGGCGCCGTGTGCCGCCGCCGTGCCCTCCACCACCTGGCGCAGCCGCGTCTCCAGCAGCGTGCGCACATCCTCCGACAGGCTGCGCACGGTGCCCTTCAACTGCACGGTCTGCGGAATGACATTGTCGGCATTGCCCGCCCGCACCATCGGGATCGACACCACCGCCGACTTCAAGGGATCGACGTTGCGCGACACGATGGCCTGGATGCCGACGATGATCTGCGCCGCCACCAGCACCGGATCGATGGTGAGATGCGGGCGCGCCGCATGGCCACCGACGCCTTCGATGTCGATGGTGATGTAGTCGGCCGCCGCCATCACCGGTCCCGGCCTGATGCCGAATTGCCCGACCGGCATGCCGGGGTAATTGTGCATGCCGTAGACCTCGCCGATGCCGAATCGGTCGATCATGCCGTCATCGACCATGGCCTTGCCGCCGGCGCCGCCCTCCTCGGCCGGCTGGAAGATCACCACCGCCGAGCCGTCGAAATTGCGCGTCTCGGCCAGATAGCGCGCGGCGCCCAAGAGCATGGCGGTGTGGCCGTCATGGCCGCAGGCGTGCATCTTGCCCGGCACTTTGGATTTGTAGGGCAGATCGTTGGCCTCCTCGATCGGCAGCGCGTCCATGTCAGCGCGCAACCCGATCGCCTTGTCCGAGTTGCCCTTGCGGCCGCGAATGACGGCGACCACCCCGGTGCGCCCAATGCCGGTCACCACCTCGTCGCAGCCGAATTCGCGCAGCTTCTCCGCCACCAGCCCGGCGGTGCGGTTGACGTCGTAGAGCAGTTCCGGATGGGCGTGGATGTCGCGCCGCCAGGCAAGGATGTCGGCATGAAGATCGGCGACGCGGTTCACGATGGGCATCGGCTCCTCCTGGACGCGGAAACTCGGGCGCGGAAACTTGGGCACGGAAACTTGGGCACGGAAACTTCCGCGCGCGCGGAGAGTGTAGCAAATCGCCCGGCGGCCTGCCGAGGCCGACCTTCGGCAGCCCCCGGGTCTCGTGGGCTTCTCTTGGACCTATTGACCGGGCACCGTGGCCCCCCTACACAGCCCGGGAAGCGCATGCGACCGCAACCGCCGATCCCCGCCGCGGGGTGGCGCGGGCCTTGCAGAACCCTGTGCTGATGGTGACGAGCGCGTAGCTCAGGCGGTAGAGCAACTGACTTTTAATCAGTAGGTCCTGGGTTCGAGTCCCAGCGCGCTCACCACGATAATGTTATATTTTACAAATACTTGTATGGCTTACCCGATCCGCTTCTTGCGTGAAGTTAGGAGCAGGGACACACAGGGGACATTAGATTGCTCAAATGCCTCCGCTATTTCGATCCAGCAGCCGGACCCATCGAAGTGCTGCTAATCGTCTCGGCAAACTTGTAATTTGCTGTACGCGGCCCCGCGACTAGTGATTTCTAGTCCGACTTAACATTTCTTCGCAAACTGCAGCCTGCCTTCGCCTCTGGGGTGATGGAGGCGATTTTCTTGGCGCGAGACACTTCCGACTGCGTTAGATTGAGATTGCGAGCGGCTTGGCGGTCCCCGCCTTCACGCCTGTGCCCACGACCATCCACTCTCTTGCATTCAATTGAGTCAAGTTGCTTCAATTGAAGCTTCTGGCCTACCAACTCCGCCCATTCCGCGATCTGTTCCGCTCATGACCTATTTCTCGCCCTACCAATCGTGTTTGCGGGCGCTTCCTAATGTGTCGCCAGAAGCCGCCCAAATGAAAGCGGGCGCTGTGGAGATGGCGTGCGTCCGCGCGACGGCAGGCACCCGATAGACTATTGAACCGATTTGACATTATTTGACCGAGCACCACGGCCGCGTTTGATCTTCCTTATCTGGCCGAAAAGTGGAGTGTCCGATCGCCGCGCGAATTTGATATGATTACAATGGTTGCCTATATTTCCGTGGGGCGAGCCTTCCTCTTGCGCCAACAGGGCCTGCTTCGAGCGGGAACTCTGAGGGGCACGTTGGGTGAGGGTTCGTCCAACTCCCGCAGTTAATATCGTGCCATGGGCTCATTCAAAGCCTTAGCCGCAATCCGTCCGCTGCTTCGTTGCTGAGCCAAATGGCAATTGCTGCCGACGACCAAAAGACTTGTCTCCAGGATGCGTTTGCCCATTACATGAAGCTGAGGACCGCAGTTCTTCTTGACGGCCAAACCACCGGCTTGATGTCGCCGGAATACATAGTCGGGTTACGTCGGCTCGAAGAGGCTTACTGCTATCGCTTTGCCTTCTGCATGGTTGGGACCCCAATAAGACCGGCCAACGTCTCCCGTATTCGATGTATTTTCGGGAGTGTCTGAAGGCCGAAGCGCTTGAACAATATGGCGCGATCAAGCGGAAGCCTTAGGCAATGCTCGTCGACACGCTCTCGCTCACGGTTCTCGATTATAACGACGGCCTCGCGCACTTCTCGGCGCAATGCGCCCGCAAGACGGGGCGTGGATTTCCGGCCCTTTGAAGCGATCATGGCGACGCGAGGCCACCACTAAAAGAGAACGCCGCGCGCACAAACGCGCGCGAGCCATGCCGCCGACGATGCGTCCTTTCCCTCTCGCCCGCCCGCCTCAAGTACCCATGCACGAGGCCATGAATTGCGTGCGCATCGGCACGGTCACATGCTCGGCCGTCGCTTTTTGCAGGCAGGTCAG
>DASZQT010000156.1:0-6589 GCA_035549515.1 Pseudolabrys sp.
CGAGCGCGTGAGCGGGCTGCCGCCCGAGCAGATCGCCGCGCGCGGCGTGGCGCTGGTGCCGCAGGGCCGCCGCATCTTCAAGAGCCTGACCGTGCGCGAGAACCTGATCGTCGCCGCGCGCAAGCCGGCCGAGGGCGGAAAAGCTAAACACGCGACAAAGCACGCCCTTTGGACCATCGACACCGTCTTCGCCATGTTTCCACGTCTGAAAGAACGCAGCGCGCAACTCGCCGCGCATCTGTCTGGCGGCGAGCAGCAGATGCTCGCGATCGGCCGCGCGCTGATGGGCAATCCGCGCGTGCTCTTGATGGACGAGCCGTCGGAGGGCCTTGCGCCGCAGATCGTGCACGAGGTCATGAACACGATCCGCAAGCTCAAGGAAAGCGGGCTGTCGATCGTGCTGGTCGAACAAAATCCGACATTGGTGTTCGACGTCGCCGACGATATCGTCATTCTCAATACCGGCCGCGTCGCCGTGGTCTCCACCTCGGCGGCGCTCAGTCAGGACGGCGTCGATCTGCGCCAGCATCTGGGGGTGTTTTGAGCAGACGCGGCACGGATTTCGCCCCGTCATCCTGAGGTGCGAGCGGAGCGAGCCTCGAAGGATGACGGGCATGAGCTGTCACCCTTCGAGGCTCGCCGCTTCGCGGCGAGCACCTCAGGGTGACGCTAGAGGCTGGAAGACATTTGTAGGCAAGGAAGGGATCAATGACTGCAATCTGGAACAAATACGCCGACACCGCGGCGCGCAAACATGGCAAGCCGGGGCGCGAGCAGCGCCCGCAGACCACGACCATCGACGCGCATACCCACATCGCGGTGCCGCGCGCGGGCGAGTTCATCAAGCCCCATCTCGATGTTTCGACCATCCCGCTCGCGCATTTTTCGAGCGCCGAAACCAAGGCGATCAACGCCAAGCAGGAAGCCGACATCCGCGGCTGCATGATCGGCTATGACGAGCGCTTCGCCACCATGGACCGCATGGGCGTCGACCAGCAGCTGGTGATGCCGCCACCGCCGCAGCTCTATCACACGGTCGCGCTCGAATACGCCGTACCGGCCGCGCGCATGATCAATGACGGCGTCGCGGAATTCGTATCGAAGCATCCCGACCGTTTCATCCCGACCGGCACCGTTCCGATGCAGGACGGCAACGAGGCCGCGAAAGAGCTCGAGCGCTGCATGAAAGAGCTCAAGTTCAAGGGCGTCGAGATCCTCACCAATGTGGCGGGGCGCGAATTGTCCGATCCGGCCTTCGCGCCGTTCTGGCAGAAGGCCGAGGAGCTCGGCGCGCTCGTCATCATCCATCCGAACGGCTTTACGGAAGGCCAGCGCCTGTCGCGCTTCTACTTCAACAATATTATCGGCAACCCGTTCGAGACCACGCTCGCCCTGCACTATCTGATCTTCGACGGGGTGCTCGAACGCCATCCCAAGCTGAAAATCTTCGCCATGCACGGCGGCGGCTATCTGGGCGCCTATTCGGGGCGCATCGACCATGCATGGGGCGCGCGCTCGGACTGCAATGCGGGCCTGCCGAAGCCGCCGACCCATTATCTCAAGCAGGTCTATGTCGACACCGTGGTGTTCACGCCCGCGCAGCTTGCGGCGCTGGTCGAAACCTTCGGCACCGACCACGTCATCATGGGCACCGACTATCCCTTCGACATGCTGGAATACGACCCGATCGGCCACATCAACTCTGTCGAGAGCTTCGATGCCACGACCCGCTCCGCGCTGGCGGGCGGGAATTTGAAGACATTGCTGGGGCTCTAGGCGTCGGCCGGGCGCTTTGCTAGCTTGGCGGCGTTGCCTCTTCACCGCCGCCGCCAAGCTCCATGCAGCGCACCGATGCCGTTCATTTTGGGCTGATGGTCGTCGCCTTCGGGTTGAGCTATCTGCTGCCGTTCGAGCTGGTGCTGTTGTCCTACGTCGTGCTCGGCCCGGCGCATTACCTCACTGAAATCTCCTGGCTGCACAATCGGGGCTATTTCCTGCCGCACCGGGGCATCGCCTTGGGGCTGTTCGCGGTCGCCTGCGCGGCGAGCTTTCTCGCCAGCGCCTTCTGGTTCGGCGTCGTGGTGTGGACCGCCTTCATCGTCTGCGCCCTCGTCTCCGGCGCGCGCACCGCGCTGCAAGGCATGGTGCTGGTCATGGTTGCGCTGGTGGCGACGGTCTTTCTCTACAATCGCGGACCGGGCTTTGCCATCGTCGGCATCCTGCTGCCGACGCTCGTTCACGTCTCGCTGTTCACCTTCATCTTCATGGTGTTGGGGGCGATGCGTTCGCGCAGTCCGGCGCAGTTCGCCCTCGCCGGCGCCTATATCGTCGCCATCCTCGCGATTCTATTGGCGCCGCCGTCGGCGCAGACCGTCATTCCGGCGCTCGCCAAGCTGGCGCATGACTCGTTCGGCAATGTGCCGCAGGCGCTCGGCAGAGTACTCGGCATGCCGCATCTTGCGCTCGATGCGCGCATCACCGGCTTGTTGTCGTTCGTGTACACCTATCACTATCTCAACTGGTTCATCAAAGTTGAGGTGATCCGCTGGGCCGATGTGCCGAAGAAGCGGCTGGCGGCGATCGCCGCGCTCAGCGTCGCGTCCACCGCGTTCTATTTCTACGACTATGAGCTCGGCTTCGCCTATCTGCTGGCCTTGAGCCTCACCCATGTGCTGCTCGAGTTTCCGCTCAACAATGTGAGCATCCGCGAGCTCGCGGCGATTTCCGCGCAACGCATTTTCCAAGGCCCGAAGCGCCGCCGGGCCTGATCCCTCAGGCGTAGAGGAAATCCAGCGTCGCGGTCTCCTCGATCACCGCGGCGTCGGTCGAGTGCCGGCCGGCGCGCGCCTGTTCCTCTTGCGTGCGCGAGGCCTGCAGATAGGAACCGAGATGGCGCGCGCGTTCGATGATGCGGTGGTTCTCCGCCAGCCGTTTCTGCTCAAACAGCTTCAGACCGCTTTCGACATCGCCCGCAACCGTCAGTCCCTCGACCAGCGCGGCCGCATCGTCCGATGCCTTGGACACGCCGGCCGCGACATGAGGTCGCGCCACGAAGGCGGCATCGCCCACGATCGCCACCCGCCCGAACGCCATGCGCGGGCTGGCGAGATCGTAGATCGGCTGCAGGATCGGTTCCACGATCAGCCGCACCACCTGGCGGAACACCGGCGCGATCAGCCGCTCGGCATCGGCCCGCATCTCGGCGATGGCGGCACGCGAGATCAAAGGCGGCGGGATCGAGATCGCATGCGTCACCCCGCTCTCGTCGGTGAGCAGCCATTTCAGCTTGGTCTTCTCATCGGCCGGCCGATACCACACCACATTGAAACGGCGATGGCCCGGCCGCAGATCGTTGTCCGGCCCCGCCACCGGATAGCCGAGGAACTGCTCGCCGGGCGGCAGCCCGAACGACATGTATTCGAACAATTCGCGGTGCACGGCGGGCGGAAAGGCGCTTTCGGCAATCAAGGCGCGCCAGGCGGTATAGCCAGCGTAAAGCGGTGCGACATCAGGCAAACATTGCTGGCGCACGGTGGAACGGATGCCATCGGCGCCGACCAGCAGGTCGGCCTCGATTGTTTCGCCACTGGAAAAACGGGCGTGCACGGCATCGGCATTTTGCGTGAACTTGGCCAGCCCGCGTCCACGGTGATAATGCGCGGCCGGGAAAGCATCGCGCAGCAGGCGATAGACGCGCTCCCAGGCGGTCAAGACTTGCGGGCACTCGAACGTGTGGGTCAGGCGGCCCTGCGCATCGATAATCTTGCGCGTACCGATGCTGACGCCGAGTTCGCCGGTATCGAGCCCGAGCCCGCGCAGCCGCGCAATGAGTTCCTGCTGCGCCACGATGCCGGCGCCACGCCCGGACAGTTCACTGTCCACGCGCTCGAAAATATCGACGTCCCACCCCGCCCGCCGCAATTGCAGGCCGCACAGCAGGCCGCTCATCGAACCGCCTATGATAACGGCTCGCCCCGGTTTCGTCTTTGACAACTGGCGTTCCTCAATCTTCCCGTTCGCGGGATTATCCTATATATGACAGACTACAAAACTGGAGGAATTGCCATGGCCCTCTCGATGGTCGACAAGCCAGCGGAGAAGAAGGACAAGTTGCAGTGGCCGGCGGAGATCGCCGCCGAGTTCGATCGCGAGAGCGAGAATCCGAATCCTTGCGTCGGCTCGATGCTGCTGTCCGAGAATGAGCGCACGCGCGTGTGGATGATCCGCCTCGCACCCGGCGAACGCATCGGCTTCCACCGCCATGTGCTGGATTATTTCTGGACCTCGGTCACGGGCGGCCGCGGCCGCCAGCATGTGCACGACGGCACCACGGTGGAATACACCTATCAGCCGGGCGAAACGCGGCACGAGACCTACGGTCTCGGCGAGTCCAAGGTGCACGATCTGGAAAATCTCGGCGATCGCGAAATGGTCTTCATGACCGTCGAGTTCAAGGACAGCGCCAACAAGCCGATGCCGCTGCCGGCGGGCTTGCGCCCACAATCGGCCGCGGCCTGAACTGACGGCCGGCGCAACGAGCAACGCCCGCCTGCACCACGCGGCGGGCGTTCCATTGGGCCTCTCGGGGCCGCCCACGCCGGGCGCTCGCAAGGCCGGCCTCGAAAGGCTAGCCAAGTCCCTGATCGTCGGTGCAAACTGCGCTGCCAGGCCCCATTGCCGCCGCGCCGGCATTGTGGCTAAAGCAAAGGCGTAGCCTTTACCCGCGACGCCGGCCGCGGCGCGGGGCCAAGCAAAAAAACAACGTTGCAAGAGGGGGGAGTTAATACCGGCAAGTTCGACATCCAGATCGCCTTCGTTGTTCCGCCCGCGGGCGGCGACGAACGCAACGGATCGATCGGCGATTTTTCAGCCGATCGCGTCAATCGGCCGGTTGAAGCCCGCATGGATATTTCGCTCGATCTCCTGATCAATGCCATCGTCGCCGGGCTTTTGCTCGGCAGCTTCTATGCCGCGGTGACGGCCGGCATTTCGATCTCCTTCGGCATGCTCGACATCGTCAATATCGCGCATCCGGCTTTCATCATCCTCGGCTCCTATGTCGCTTATTTCATGAGCAGCAAGCTGGGCATCGATCCGATTCTGGCCAGCGTCATCATGCTGCCGGTGTTCTTCGCGCTCGGCGCCGTGATCTATCAGATCTATTATCTGTCGTTCGAACGGCGCGGCCGCGAAGCGCTGAGCGGGCTCGCCTTCTTCTTCGGCCTCTTGTTCGTGACCGAGGTGACGCTGATTTTGGTGTTCGGCGTCGACTATCGTTACGTCGAGGCGTCCTATATCGGCCCGAGCCTGCATATCGGCTTCGTCGATCTGCCGCTGCGCATGCTGGTGCCCTGCCTGGTCTCGCTCGCGCTGTTCGCCTGCATCGAATTGTTCATCACCCGCACCTTCATCGGCCGCGCCATCAAGGCGGTGTCGCAGGACCAGCTCGCGCTGCAGCTCATGGCGGCCAACCCCATCAAGATCAAGCGTATCGCCTTCGGCATTTCGATCGCCATCGCGGCGGTGGCGGGTGCGCTGTTGATCGTGATCCAGCCGGTCGAACCCTCGGTCGGTCGCGAATATATCGGACGGGTGTTCGCCATCTGCGTGCTCGGCGGGCTGGGCAGCATGCCCGGCACCTTGATCGCCGCCCTCCTGCTCGGCGTCGTCGAAAGTTTCACCTCAACCTTCTACGGCCCCTCCTGGGCGCCGGCCGTGGCCTTCGGCTTTCTCCTGCTTACGCTCGCCTTCCGGCCGGCGGGACTTCTGGGACGGTAAGCGTGAACACGACGAAGTTTTCCCTCATCGCGATCCTGGTCGGCGTGGCGGTGCTCTTGCTCGCGCACTGGATCCACGTCGATTATCTCTACTTCGCGAGCTACACGATCCTGCAATTCGTGGTGCTGGCCACCGCCTGGAACATCCTCGGCGGCTATTGCGGCTATGTGAATTTCGGCTCGGCCGCCTTCTTCGCGCTCGGCGCCTATTCGACCGTGTTCATGCACAAGTTCTATCCGCTGCCGGTGCCGCTCCTCATCGTGGTCGGCGCGATCGTCTCCGGCGTGGTCGGGCTCGGCATGGGTTATCTGACGCTGCGCCTGCGCGGCTCGTTCTTCGCCATCGCCACGCTCGCTTTGGCGGTGGTGCTGCAAACGCTGATCGTCAACTTCGATTACGTCGGCGGCTCGCGCGGCGCCTATATCATCCGGCCGGAGAGCATCGTAATCCTCGGCATGAAGTTCGGCTATATCGAATATCTGTTCGCCCTGATGCTGGCGCTGGCGGTGATCGCGCTGATCGCCGCGCGCACCATCGAGCGCTCGCAGCTCGGCTTCGGCTTCGCCACCATCCGTGACGACGAATTGGCGGCGGAAGCCTGCGGCGTGCCGACGCTGCGGCTGAAGCTGATCGCCACCGCGCTGTCGGGCGCCTTCATGGGCATGGCCGGCGCGCCCTTCCCCTATTACATCGGCTATCTGCAACCGTCCTCGGCCTTCGGCCTCGAATACGCGGTGAACTCGATCGCGATGCCGATGATCGGCGGCACCACGAGCTGGCTCGGACCGCTGATCGGCGCGGTGCTGCTCGG